>NZ_JBICXU010000005.1:0-395135 GCF_043200435.1 Streptomyces sp. NPDC048416 | reverse complement strand
TGGAAGAGGGGGTGCCGGGACAGCGACCGCTCGGGGTTGACGACCTCGACAAGCCGCTCGAACGGCACATCCTGGTTGGCATACGCCGCCAGGTCGCCCTCACGGACCCGCGCGATGAGCTCCGCGACCTTCGGATCACCCGACACATCGGTGCGCAGAACCAACGTGTTGATGAAGAACCCGATCAGACGATCCAGCGCTTCGTCGGTACGACCGGCCACCGCCGTACCCAGCACAATGTCCTCACCCGCACCCAGCCGGCTCAGGAGCATCGCCAACGCGCTCTGCACCACCATGAACACACTCGCCTGCGAACCCCGCGCCAGAGCCGCGACACCCTGGTACAGCTCGGCGTCGATGCTGAAGGTGACGGCGTCACCCCGATAGGTGGAGACCGCGGGACGGGAACGGTCCACCGGCAACGCCAGCTCCTGCGGAGCACCGGCCAACTGCTCACTCCAGTACGCCAGTTGAGCGGCAATCGCACTGTCCGGATCGTCCTCCGAACCCAGCACATCACGCTGCCACAACGTGTAATCCGCATACTGCACGGCCAACGGCTCCCACTGCGGAGCCCGCCCACCGGCCCGCGCCGCATACGCCACCGAGAAGTCACCCGCCAACGGAGCAACCGACCAGCCATCACCAGCAATGTGATGCAGCACAAACAGCAACACGAACTCATCGCCGGGGAGGTCGAAGAGGACCGTGCGCAGCAGGGCGTCGACCGACAAGTCGAAGCCGCGGCCGGCCTCGGCGGACAGGCCGGTCAACAGCCCGTCCTCGTCGACCTGGATCACCGGCACATCCATCCGGACGTCGGCCAGGACCTGGCACGGCTCACCGTCGGCGGTCTGCGAGAAGACCGTCCGCAGGCTTTCGTGGCGGGCCACCACGTCGTCCAGGGCGGCGCGGACCACCTCGGGATCGACGGCGCCGGTCAGACGCAGCGCGCCAGGAATGTTGTACGCGGACGACTCGGGCTCCATCCGGTTCAGGAACCACAGACGACGCTGCGCGAACGACAACGGAACCACCTCGGGCCGCTCCACCGCCCTCAACGCTTTGCGCGCACCAGGCGAGCCCGACACCCGCAACGCCAACTCCGCCACCGTCGGCGCCTCGAACAACGCCCGAATCGCCACCTCCGTACCGAACGACGACCTCACCCGCGACACCAACCGCGTCGCCAACAACGAATGACCACCCAGTTCGAAGAAGTTGTCATCCACCCCCACACTCGCCACACCCAACACCTCGGCAAACAGACCACACAGAATCTCCTCCTGCGCAGACCGCACCGCCCGGCCCCCACCCGCACCACCAAACTCCGGAACCGGCAAAGCCCGCCGATCCAGCTTCCCATTCGGCGTCAACGGCAACGCATCCAACACCACCACAGCCGCCGGCACCATATAACCCGGAAGCGAACGACCCGCAAACGCACGAACCGCACCCCCATCCAGACCCGCCACACCAGCCACACCCGGCGACCCCACCACATAGGCAACCAGCCGACGGTCACCCGGACGATCCTCACGAACCATCACCACCACCTGACCCACCCCAGGACACCCAGCAAGCGCCGACTCCACCTCACCCAACTCAATACGGAAACCACGCACCTTCACCTGATCATCAACCCGGCCCACAAACACCAGATTGCCATCAGGCAACCACTTCACCAGATCCCCAGTCCGATACATCCGCTCACCCGCACCACCGAACGGACACGCCACAAAACGCTCCGCCGTCAAACCAGAACGACCCCAATACCCACGCGCCAACCCAGCACCAGCCACATACAACTCACCCACCACACCCACCGCCACCGGCGACAACCCACCATCCAGCACGTAGACCCGTGCGTTGGACTGGGGGCGGCCGATCGGCACCATGCCGTCGGGCAGCACCTGGCCGGGTTCGATGCGGAATTCGGTGCAGTTGACCGTGGACTCCGTCGGACCGTAGACGTTGCTGACGACCGCGTCGGGGTGCTGCTCACGCCACGTGCGCAGCGTCTCGCTGCGCAGGGCTTCGCCGCCGAGCAACAGGTGCCCGGCCGGCGAGTAGCCCGCGGGCTGGTTCTCAAGGAGCGGCAGGTGACTGGGCGTTGCCTTGAGGAAAGTGGTGGGCGTCTCGGCGAGGAGGGCAGCAGTCTGCTCGTCCTCGTCCTCCACGCTGGCCAGGACGATCCGGCCGCCGGAGACCAGCGGCGTGTAGAGAGCGGTCACGGTCAGGTCGAACGCGACCGGGGAGTGGACCAGGGCGACGCCTTCGGCGGCGGGGTAGGCCTGTCGGGTGTAGGAGAGATAGTCCACGACGCTGCGGTGCGCGACGACGACGCCCTTGGGGCGGCCGGTCGATCCCGACGTGTAGATGACGTACGCGGGGTGGTCGACGCGCAGCGGCTCACGCCGCTCACCGTCCACCACATCCGCATCCGACTGTGCCGCGACCACACCAGCCACCGCCGGATCATCCAGCACCACAACAGGCGTCCCACCCACATCACCCACATCCACACCGGCCAACGTCAACACCACCACCGGCGCCGCATCCGCCACCATGAACGCCATACGCTCAGCCGGATAACCCGGATCCACCGGCACATACGCACCACCAGCCTTCACCACAGCCAGCAACGCCACCACCAAATCCACCGAACGCGGCATCACCACCGCAACAAACGACTCCGGACCCACACCCCGACCCACCAACAACCGAGCCAAACGATTGACCCGACCGTTCAACTCCCCATACGACAACTCCACACCACCAACAACCACCGCCACCGCACCCGACGACACACCCACCTGCCGCTCGAACAACACCGGCAACGTCGACGGCACCACACCCACACCCGTCTCATTCCACTCCACCAACACCCGACGACGCTCCACCTCCCCCAGCACATCAATACTGCTCACCCGAGCCGCCGGATCCGCCACCATCGCCTCAAGCACCCGCAACAACCGCCGCCCCAACCCCTCAACCGTCGAACGGTCGAACAGGTCAAGACTGAATTGCAGATGTCCATTCAGAGCCACGGGACCATCTGCGCCACGGACCTCCGAGAAGGTCCACGCCAGGTCGTACTTGGTCGAGGTGGACTCGACCGCTTCCATGACGCTGCGCACGCCGGGCAGGTCGATGGTCGCTTCGGGGACGTTCTGGAAGACCAGCATCGTCTGGAAGAGGGGGTGCCGGGACAGCGACCGCTCGGGGTTGACGACCTCGACAAGCCGCTCGAACGGCACATCCTGGTTGGCATACGCCGCCAGGTCACCCTCACGGACCCGCGCGATGAGCTCCGCGACCTTCGGATCACCCGACACATCGGTGCGCAGAACCAGCGTGTTGATGAAGAACCCGATCAGACGATCCAGCGCCTCATCAGTACGGCCCGCCACCGCCGTACCCAGCACAATGTCCTCACCCGCACCCAGCCGGCTCAGCAGCATCGCCAACGCGCTCTGCACCACCATGAACACACTCGCCTGCGAACCCCGCGCCAGAGCCGCAACACCCTTGTACAGCTCCGGATCCACCGTGAACGTCACAGCGTCCCCGCGGTACGTGGAGACCGCCGGACGGGAACGGTCCACCGGCAACGCCAGCTCCTGCGGAGCTCCGGCCAACTGCTCACGCCAGTACGCCAGTTGAGCGGCAATCGCACTGTCCGGATCGTCCTCCGAACCCAGCACATCACGCTGCCACAACGTGTAATCCGCATACTGCACGGCCAACGGCTCCCACTGCGGAGCCCGCCCCCCGGCCCGCGCCGCATACGCCACCGAGAAGTCACCCGCCAACGGAGCAACCGACCAGCCATCACCAGCGATGTGATGC
This sequence comes from Streptomyces sp. NPDC048416, assembly GCF_043200435.1. Lineage (NCBI taxonomy): Bacteria > Bacillati > Actinomycetota > Actinomycetes > Kitasatosporales > Streptomycetaceae > Streptomyces > Streptomyces sp. NPDC048416. Next base: position 391,283 of record NZ_JBICXU010000005.1, on the reverse strand, counting down.
AGCACAAACAGCAACACGAACTCATCGCCCGGCAGATCGAACAACGTCGCCCGCAGCGGAGCATCCACCGACAGATCGAACCCCCGGCCCGCCTCAGCAGCCAGCGCCCCGATCAGCGAGGAGTCATCGACCGCGACCACCGGCACATCGACATCCACATCGACGACCACCTGGCACGGCTCACCATCCCCGGCCTCCGGGAACACCGTCCGCAGACTCTCATGACGGGACACCACATCCCGCAATGCCGCCCGCACCACATCCGCATCCACCGCACCCGAGAGTCTGAGTGCGCCCGGAATGTTGTACGCCGCCGACTCCGGTTCCATCCGGTTCAGGAACCACAGACGACGCTGCGCGAACGACAACGGAACCACCTCAGGCCGCTCCACCGCCTCCAACGCCTTCCGCGCACCGGGCGAACCCGACACCCGCAACGCCAACTCCGCCACCGTCGGCGCCTCGAACAACGCCCGAATCGCCACCTCCGTACCGAACGACGACCTCACCCGCGACACCAACCGCGTCGCCAACAACGAATGACCACCCAACTCGAAAAAGTTGTCATCCACCCCCACACTCGCCACACCCAACACCTCAGCAAACAGACCACACAGAATCTCCTCCTGCGCAGACCGCACCGCCCGGCCCCCACCCGCACCACCAAACTCCGGAACCGGCAAAGCCCGCCGGTCCAACTTCCCATTCGGCGTCAACGGCAACGCATCCAACACCACCACAGCCGCCGGCACCATATAACCCGGAAGCGAACGACCCGCAAACGCACGAACCGCACCCCCATCCAGACCCGCCACACCAGCCACACCCGGCGACCCCACCACATAAGCGACCAGCCGACGGTCACCCGGACGATCCTCACGAACCATCACCACCACCTGACCCACCCCAGGACACCCGGCAAGCGCCGACTCCACCTCACCCAACTCAATACGGAAACCACGCACCTTCACCTGATCATCAACCCGGCCCACAAACACCAGATTCCCATCAGGCAACCACTTCACCAGATCCCCAGTCCGATACATCCGCTCACCCGCACCACCAAACGGACACGCCACAAAACGCTCAGCCGTCAAACCCGAACGACCCCAATACCCACGCGCCAACCCAGCACCAGCCACATACAACTCACCCACCACACCCACCGCCACCGGCGACAACCCACCATCCAACACAAACACCCGCGTCCCCACCACAGGACGCCCAATCGGCACCACACCCCCACCCACCAACGGATCACTCACCGACACACACACCGTCGACTCCGTCGGACCATACGCATTCACCATCCGCCGACCCACCGACCACCGCTCCACCAGATCGGCGCCGGATGCTTCGCCGCCGACGATGACGGTGCGGAAGTCGGGCAGTCCGGTGGAGGGGACGCCGGCCAGGGCCACGGGAGAGATCAGGGCGTGGGTGATCCGGGCCTGCGCGAGGAGGTCGCCGAGTTCTTCACCGGCCAGCACTCCGGCCGCGGGAACGACGAGGGTCGAGCCCGCCAGCAGGCTCATGCACACTTCGAGGACCGAGGCGTCGAAGCTCGGGGAGGAGAACTGGAGGACGCGGCTCGTGGCGTCCACGTCGAACCGGTCGATCTCGGTGGCCGTCAGGTGGGCGATGCCGTGGTGGGTGACGACGACGCCCTTGGGGCGGCCGGTCGATCCCGACGTGTAGATGACATACGCGGGGTGGTCGACGCGCAGCGGCTCACGCCGCTCACCGTCCACCACATCCGCATCCGACTGTGCCGCGACGACACCAGCGACCGCCGGATCATCCAGCACCACAACAGGCGTCCCACCCACATCGCCCACATCCACACCGGCCAACGTCAACACCACCACCGGCGCCGCATCCGCCACCATGAACGCCATACGCTCAGCCGGATAACCCGGATCCACCGGCACATACGCACCACCAGCCTTCACCACAGCCAGCAACGCCACCACCAGATCCACCGAACGCGGCATCACCACCGCAACAAACGACTCAGGACCCACACCCCGACCCACCAACAACCGAGCCAAACGATTGACCCGACCGTTCAACTCCCCATACGACAACTCCACACCACCAGCAACCACCGCAACCGCGCCCGACGACACATCCACCTGCCGCTCGAACAACACCGGCAACGTCGACGGCACCACACCCACACCCGTCTCATTCCACTCCACCAACACCCGACGACGCTCCACCTCCCCCAGCACATCGATCGCCGAGGTCGGCCGGTCGGCGTCGCGGATCACCGAGGTGATGACCCGTATCAGGCGCTCCGCGATGGTCTCGACCTCGGCGTGTTCCAGCGCTCCCGACTGGTAGTTGAAGCGGAGGGAGAGCTGCGGGCCCGGCGCCATCACCAGGGCGAGCGGGTAGTGCGTGGCGTCGTGCGGGGTGACGTCGTCCAGGTGCAGTTCGGTGCCGGGGATCGCGGACTGGAGGTCGTGCGGGAAGTTCTCGAAGACCACCAGGGAGTCGAACAGCTCACCGATCCCGGCGCTGCGCTGGATGTCGGCGAGGCCCACGTACTGGTGCCGGGCCATCCGCAGGCTCTGCTGCTGGAGGCGTTCCAGCATGGCGAGCACCGGCTCGTGGGGCTGTACGCGGACGCGTACCGGGACGGTGTTGATGAACAGGCCGACCATGGACTCGGCGCCGGGCACCTCGGCGGGCCGGCCCGCCAGTGTGGTGCCGAACAGGACGTCGTCGCGGTCGGTGTGCCGGGACAGCAGGATCGACCAGGCGCCCTGGACCACGGTGTTGGCGGTGAGACCGTGGGAGCGGGCGAACGCGGTGAGCTCGTCGGTGAGTTCGGCCGAGAGCTCCACGACGTGGTTCAGCGGTGTCTTTGCTGCGTCGGCGGGAACGTCCGGGGCGATCAGGGTCGCCTCTTCCACGCCGTCGAGCAGGTCGCTCCAGGCGGCGTGGTGTGCTGCCGTGTCCTCGCGCATCAGCCAGGACAGGTACGTGCGGTGCGGGACGACGGGCGGCAGGCCCCGGCCCTCGGGGTCGGCGTACAGGCTGAACAGGTCCTCGATGAGCAGCGGCATCGACCAGCCGTCGAGCAGGATGTGATGGTTGGTCAGCAGCAGGACGTGGCTGTTCTCGTCCGTCCTGATCAGTGTGAACCGCAGGAGCGGGGGCGCGGCCGGGTCGAAGCGGCGGGCGCGGTCCTCGGCGACCAGTCGCTCCTGCTCCTCGGGCCGGCCGGCGGGGTCGAGGGCGCGCAGGTCGTGTTCGGCGAACTGGAGCGGGACGGTGCGGTGCACGACCTGGACGACGTCGCCGTCGCGCCGGGACCGGAAGCTCGCGCGCAGGCTGGGGTGGCGGGCGAGCAGCTTGGCGGCGGCCTCGCGGAGCGCGGGGACGTCGAGCGGGCCGCTCAGGGAGAGGGCGAACTGCACGGTGTAGACATCGGGCGCGTCGCTCTCGTCGTACTGCGCGTGGAAGAGCAGACCGGCCTGCAGGGGCGAGAGCGGAAGGACGTCTTCGATCCGTGACTGCTTCACTGTGCGATCTCCCATTCGTGGGCCAACTCGTCTTCGAGCGCGTCGAGTTCGTTCTGGCTGAGGGTGTTCAGGGTGAGGTCCGAGGGGGTCTGGACCGAGGCGTCCGACTGCTGCGAGCGAGCGACGAGCGCTTCGACGGAGCGCTGCCAGTGGTCCGCGAGGCGGCCGATCTCGTCCTCGGTGAACAGGGCCTTCGGCCAGCTCCACCGGGTGGTCAGACGGCGTCCTTCGGCCGTGTCGCGCACCATGACGTTGATGTCGAGCTGGTGGGCGGCGGGCATGGCGGGCTCTGTTGTCTCGCCGAGGGGTTCGTCGGGGGCCAGGCCCCAGCTGTGCGGGTCGGATGCGGCGGAGTCGAAACGTCCGAGGTAGTTGAAGGCGACGTCGGGGCCGGGACAGGCGGCGAGTTCGCGGGCCGTGCCCTGGTTGTGGTGGCGCAGCAGGCCGTATCCGATGCCGTCGCCCGGTACCGCGCGCAGCTGTTCCTTGATCTGCTTGACGGCGTGGTCGGCGCCGTCGCCGTCGTGGGCCGCGGCCCGGGCGTCGGCCGGGCCGAGGCTGAGGGTCACCGGGTAGAGCGAGGTGAACCAGCCGACGGTCCTTGACAGGTCGTGCGATGCGCGCAGCGGCACGCGGCCGTGACCTTCGAGGGCCAGCGTGAGTCGTCCTTCCTCACGCCCGTCCGGGCTGCGCCACGCGGACACGGCCATCATGAGGGCGGTCAGCAGGATGTCCGTGACGGCGCCGTTGATCCTGGCGGGCACCGTCGTCAGGAGCGGTTCGGTCGTCGTGGGCGGCAGTGCGGTGTCCAGCGAGGCGAGCCGGGCCACGGTGTCCCGGGCGGGGTCGAGGCGGGAGCCGTCGGGCTTCAGGGGCGCGGGGTGGGCGAGCGTGTCCTTCCAGGCGGCGAGCTCCGCCACCCGCTCGGGCGAGTGTGCTTCGTTGTCGAGCCGGCGGGCCCAGCTGCGGAAGGACGTGCCGCGTGCGCCGAACTGGGGGGCGTGGCCCGCGGCGGCCGCGGCGTGGGCGCTCTGGAGGTCGTCGAGCAGGATCCGCCAGGACACTCCGTCGACGACGAGGTGGTGCAGGATCAGGAGGAGTGTGCCGGGCCGGGTGTTGCCGGCGTCGAACCAGACGGCCTGGAGCATCACGCCGTCGTCCGGACGCAGCCGGGCGGCCGCGTTTTCGCGGTGGGTGGCGATGGTGGCGGCGAGTGCGCGCTGGTTCAGTCCGGCGACGTCTACGACGTCGGCGAGGCCGGCCGACGGTCCGGTGAGGGGTGCGTCGGGGATGTGGAGCCGCCAGGCCGGGGTGCGTTCGAGGCGGGCCCGCAGGACGTCGTGGTGGTCGGTCAGGGCGCGCAGGGCGGTGTCGAGGTGGTCGGCGCGGACCCCGACGGGGGTCTGGATGAGGGCGAACTGGCCGAATCCCTCGATGAGTTCGCCGCGCTCGCGCAGCCATTGCATGATCGGTGTCGCCGGGACGTCCCCGGTCGCCTCCCCGTCGTCCTCGATGTCGGCCTCGGCGGCCGAGGTGTGGGGGGCGAGGGCTTCGACGGTCTTGTGGGCGAAGATGTCCTCGGCGGTCAGGACGAGGCCGTGACGGCGCGCGCGGGAGATGAGCCGCATGGCGACGATGCTGTCGCCGCCGAGGTCGAAGAAGTTGTCGCTGACGCCGACCGTCTCCAGGCCGAGTACGTCGGCGAACGCCCGGCACAGGACGTCCTCGACCTCGTTGCGGGCCGCGGCACCGGTCGCGAGGCCTCCGTAGTCCGGTGCGGGCAGGCCCCGCCGGTCCAGTTTGCCGTTCGCGGTGGTCGGCAGGTCCGGCATGATCACCACGGCGGCGGGGACCATGTACTCCGGCAGCCGGTCGGCGAGCGTACGGCGCAGGCCTGCGGGGTCGGCGCTCGCGCCGGGCCGCAGGGTGGCGTAGCCGACGAGCTGCTTGCCGCTCGGTCCGTCCTCGCGCACGATCACCGCGGCCTGCGTGACGTCGTCGAGCGCGGACAGGGCGGTCTCGATCTCGCCGAGTTCGATGCGGAAGCCGCGGATCTTCACCTGGTCGTCGGAGCGTCCGAGGAAGATCAGGTTTCCGTCGTCGCGCCGGCGCGCCAGGTCGCCGGTGCGGTACATGCGCTCGCCGTGGCGGAACGGGTCGGCGACGAAGCGTTCGCCGGTCAGTGCGGCGCGGTTGAGGTAGCCGCGGGCGAGCTGGACGCCGGAGAGGTAGAGCTCGCCCGGGACACCGGCGGGGACGGGGCGCAGCGCGGCGTCCAGGACGTAGGTGCGGGTGTTCCACACCGGTGCGCCGATCGGCACGCTGTCCTCGTCGGCGTCCGGTGCGCACTGCCAGGCGGTGACGTCGACGGAGGCCTCGGTGGGTCCGTACAGGTTGTGCAGTTCCACGGTGGGGAACGCGGCGAAGAACTGGCGTTGGGTCTCGCGGGGCAGCGCCTCGCCGCTGCACAGGACGCGGCGCAGCGCGGGGAAGCTCTGGGTGAAGGGTGCCCGTGCGAGGAACGCCTGGAGCATGGAGGGGACGAAGTGGAGGGTGGAGATCCGCTGGGTCTCGATGATCTCCGCGAGGTAGGCGGGATCCTTGTGGCCGTCCGGGCGGGCCACGACCAGGGTGGCGCCCTCGACCAGCGGCCAGAAGAATTCCCACACCGACACGTCGAAGCCCGACGGGGTCTTCTGGAGCACCCGGTCCGCGCCGGTGAGGCCGTACCGTCCCTGGGTCCACTGGAGCCTGTTGACGATTCCGGCGTGCGGGACCACGACGCCCTTGGGGCGGCCGGTCGAGCCGGAGGTGTAGATGAGGTAGGCCGGGTGATGTGTGTGGAGCGCGCTCGTGCGGTCCTGGTCGGTGGGGTCCGTGGCGGCGTACCGGGCGAGCTCCGCCACGGTCGCCGGGTCGTCCAGGGCGAGTCGCGGGCCGTCGCAGGCGGGCAGTGCCGTGGCGAGTGCCGCCGTCGTCAGGACCGCCACCGGGCGTGCGTCGTCGAGCAGGTAGGCGATGCGGTCGTGAGGGTGCCCGGGGTCCACGGGGACGTAGGCCGCGCCGGACTTCAAGGTGGCGAGCAGGCTCACCACGAGGTCGACCGAGCGGGACAGCGCCACGGCGACGCGGTCCTCGGGGCCGACGCCGAGCGCGATGAGCCGGTGGGCGAGCCGGTTCGCCCGGGCGTTCAGCTCCCGGTAGGTCAGCGTCTCGTGTGCGAAGACGAGCGCTTCGGCGTCGGGGGTGCGGCTGACCTGGGCCTCGAACTGGGCGGTGAGGGTGGCGAGGTCGCGGCCGGTGGCGTTCCACTCCTCGATGAGGGTGTGGCGTTCGTGCGCGGTCGTCACCTCGATGTCGCCGAGCGGGCGCTCGGGCGAGGACTCGGCGAGCCGGGCGAGCAGGTGCTCGAAGCGGGCGCCGTGGTCTTCGACGTCGCCCGGCCGGTAGATGTCGCCGTTGGCGTGCAGGTCGATGGCGAGGCCGTCGCGTCCGGGGCGGCCGTCGACGACGAAGGTGATGTCGTCGTTGGGTCCGACGGTGAGGCTGTGCGACACCGTCTCGCAGCCGGGTATCGCGAAGTCCGTGTCGAACATGAGGAAGTTGACCTGGGGGCCGACGAGCCGGCGGTCGTCGCTGACGAGCTTCAGCTCGCGCCGCATGTCCTCGTAGCGGTAGCGCTGGTGGCGTACCGCGCCGTGCATGGCGTCGGACGCCGCCTTGACCAGGTCGGCCACGGTGCCCGTGGCCGGCACGGGTATGCGCAGCGGCAGGACGTTGGAGACCATGCCGGGGGTGCGCTTGGCGGCGCCGGCGCGGCGTGCGGCGACGGGCAGGCCGAGGACGATGTCGGTGGTGCCGGTCATCTTCGCCATGTACAGCGCGATGGCGGCGACGGTGACTCCCGGCCAGCTCGACCCGGTCTCGCGGGCCAGTGCGTGCAGGCCGGCGGTGAGGGTGTCGGGGAGGTGACCGGTGCGCCGGAGGAACGAGGACGGCATGGAGGGCTGGGTGCCCGAGAGGCTGGCCGGTTCGGGGCGGTCCGCGAACAGGTCGAGCCAGTACGCCCCGTCGCTCGCGAAGGCGTCCGACGCGCGGTATGCGGCGTCCGCGTCGACGAGTTCGGCCAGGGTCGCGAACTCCCGTCGGGAGGCGGGGACTTGGCCGCCGGTCAGCTCGCGGTAGAGCTCCGCGACCCGGGTGGCGACCAGGCCCCCGCTGAAGCCGTCGAGGACGATGTGGTGGGTGCGGTAGTACCACTGGTGCCGGTCGCCGCCGAGGTCGATGAGCGCGAACAGATACAGCGGGTCGCGGCCGGGATCGGCCGGGGTGCGCGCGTCGGCGAGCATCCACTGAAGGGCGGCCGCCGCCGGGTCCGGCTCGGCGCTGACGTCGACCTGCCGGACCTGCGCGGGCGGCGCGGGATGCACGCGCTGCACCGGCTCGCCGTCCCGCTCGTGGAACGTGGTCCGCAGGGCCTGCGCCTCACCGATGACCCGGTGCAGGGCCTCGACGAACGCGGCCCGGTCGAGCGCCCCCCGAATGTCGATGTATTCGGCGATGATGTAAAGGGCATTGGCCGGGTCCAAGCGCTGAGCGAACCACATGCCACGCTGCGCCGCAGTGAGATCAATGGTTCCAGCAGGCACTGCTGACATTGTCGTTCCCTCCGTTGGGTTTCTCGGCGCCGGTCCGACTCACATGACGTGATGTGCGCCGACGACGATGCTCAGCCACAGTCATCCGAAGTGATCCGGCTTCTTGGACCCGGCCAGGCGGAAACCGCTCAAGGGTTTCCTCGGATACGCGATGTTCGCCATTTCCGGAGTTCCAGCGCCCATTTCGGGCGTCGCCAGAACTCATCCATTCGGCATCAAAGCGAGACTATGTGCTGAGCGTGCGGAGGTCCTGCTCGATTTCAATACTTCAAAACAGCTTGTCGGAGGGGCGGAGCACGGCGAGGGCGTAGCCGATCTCGGCGACCAGCTCCCCCTCGCACCGGCTCTCGCCGCTCATGATGACGCCGGCGGCCGTGTACTGGTCGATGCGTACGGTGTGCCGCAGCGTGTCACCGGGATGGACGCCCCGGTGGAAGGTGATGCCGCGCAGCGCGGCCAGGAGGGGGGCGTCGGTGTCCGTGCGGCCCTCGGCCCGTTCGCGTTCGAGCCACAGCAAAGCGCCGCCCTGGCCCCAGGACTCGATCAGGAGGGACGGCGGGTAGCTCAGGGCGTGCTGTGCGACGCTCGGTCCGAGCCGGGCGTAGCAGGTTTCGCTGCCCGTGATCGCCTTGCTGGTGACGATGACGTCGTAGGGCTCCATGTCCAGCACCCGGTCGACGTGCAGCATGGGGTGGGCGTGCGGGATCCTGCCGCGGATCGCGGCGTGTTCAAGCATCCGTCACCTCCTGGTCCGCGGCGGGGACGATGCGAAAGCTCATGGAGACCTTGGCCGCCCTGGTTTCGCCCTTGCGGCATTCGGCCGTCACGTCGAGGCCGTCCGGTCCCGAGGGCGTGCACGCGCACCGGATGTCCAGGACGTCGCCGGGGCCGAACGCGGCCAGGAAGCGGACCGAGTCGATCCGTGCGGGGACCGCGAAGGAGCCGGTCCCGCGGGTTTCCCACACCAGGTGCAGAACGGCCTGGTAGACGGACTCCAGGAGGAAGGCGCCCGGGTAGATGGTGACGTCGGGGTAGTGGCCCTCCATGTACGGGTCGTCGGCGCGGACGAGCTTGCGCGCCGTGACGTCGCTCGCCGAAAGGACCGTGCAGGAGTCGACGGCCGGAACCGGCGCCGCCCGTGCCCGGCGGCCGGCTTCGACGGCGGCGCCGGGCACGGGGCGCGGGGTGGGTGGGGCGGTCACAGCACGACTCCGCCGTCCACCCGGATGATCTCGCCGGTGATGTAGCCGGCCTTGTCGGAGAGGAGGAAGGAGACGAGGTCGGCGACCTCGTCGGCGCCACCGTAGCGGCGCATCGGAATGCTCTTCAGCGCCTGGGCCCGCACCTTCTCCGACAGCACCTCGGTCATGTCGGTCTCGATGAACCCGGGGGCGACCACGTTGACGCGGATGCCGTAACCGGCCAGCTCCTTGGCGAGGGACACGCTCATGCCCTGGATGCCGGCCTTGGACGCGGAGTAGTTGGTCTGGGTGGCGTTGCCGTCGAGCCCCGCGACGGAGGACATGTTGACGATCGTGCCCTCCTTGCGCTTCATGAACCCGAAGACCACCGCCCGGCAGAAGTTGAACGTGCCGTCGAGGTTGGTGGAGATGACGGCCCGCCAGTCCTGCGGCGGCATCAGCACCATCGGGTTGTCGCGGACGATGCCGGCGGAGTTGACGAGGGCGCGGACCGGTCCGAGCGCCTTCTCGGCGGCGCCGATGAACTCCTGCACGGCGTCGAAGTCGGACACGTCGCACGGCGCGTGGTAGACCTGCACGCCCGCTTCGCGGAGCAGCTTCTCGGTCTCCTCGGCCGCCGCGACGTCACTGCGATAACAGAAGGCGATGTCGCGGCCTTCCTTGGCGAGCTGGACGGCCACCGCGCGTCCGATGCCCCTGGATCCGCCGGTGACGACGGTGCAACCCTGTTCGCTCACTGCTCTCTCTCCTCAGCTGGTGCGGTGCTGCCCGCGCCGGCCACGGCACACCCCGACGGGTGGCTCGCGGCCGGCGGCCGGCCGGTGCGGCTGGTCAGCCGCAGCCGCCCGCGGTGTCGTGGTCCAGGACGCCGACGCGGTCGACGAGTTCGGCCGGGATGCCCGCCAGCGGGTCCTCGCCCCACTCCGCGTCCACCAGCGGGTAGCCGGCGGACCTCTCGTGCGTCACGGGCATGTGCGCGGTGGCAGTACTCATGGGTCATCCCTTCTTCGCGGAGGTCAGCAGCGACTCCTCGAGCGCCGCGACGAAGTCGTCGAGACGGTCGAGGCCCCAGAAGCGGTGCCGGCCGAGCTTGAAGTACGGGACGCCGAACACGTCGTCCTCGTACACGTCCATCAGGGCCTGAACGCCCTGCTCCCGGATGGCGGGGTCCTCCGGCGCGGCCACCAGGGTGTCCCCGTCGAGCCCCGCCTCGCACAGGATGCGGCGCAGCTCCTCGCGGTCGCAGATGTTCTCGCCGCGCTCCCAGCGGGCGGCCATCACCGCCCGGTAGTAGGCGCGGTGCACACCGAGCTCACGGGCCTTGAGCCAGCCGAGGTGGGGCAGTTCCCACCACTCGTGGCCGGTGTCGAGCGGCCACTTCATGGCGTAGCCGTACTTCGCGGCGAGCCGCTTGGTGTCGGCCAGGATGTACAGGTGCTTGGCCTTGCTCATGGCGATGTAGTGGAACTCGCCGCCGCGGGATTCGAGTTCGGCCATGCTGATGTCGTCCGGCTCGGTGAACGGGACGTACTCGATCAGCTCCTCCGCGTTCGGCAGGCGCTCTTCGAGCTGGCGCACCGCCATCCAGCTGAAGGGGCTGCGCAGCGAGAAGTACAGCCGGGGCGGCCGCCTCACGCCTGCCCCCCGAGCAGTACCGCCTTCACGTCCTCGTCGAGGATCGCGACGGTGCCGGCCTTCTCGCCGCGGCTGATGGCGTAGCCGTGCATGATGGTGGCCGTCGCGGCCAGCTCAAGGCTGTCGCCGCGCCGCACGTAGCAGTCCATGCGGGCCGTGTAGACGGTGTCCTTGATGACGTCCTCGATCGTGAAGACCGTGTGCACGGTCTCCTCCATGAAGATGTCGGACAGCATCTGCACACGGGCGCGGGAGACGACGGGGATCCAGGCGCGCTCGTTGAGGAGCTTGCCGATGGCCAGGCCGCGGTCGTGCAGGAAGCGGTCGACGACCTCCTCCAGGGTGCGGACGTAGGCCGAGTGCTGGAGCCGGTCGGAGAAGTGGCAGTACGGGTAGGGGGCGCGCCAGGACCACAGGTAGGCGCCCGAGCCCTGCGGGACCAGGACGTCGGCGACGTCCTGACCCGAGGCGATGGGCAGGCTCGCGGACTTGGCGTTGACGAGGGCGGCCACCTCGGGCACCACGAAGGGCTCCAGCATCGCGGGGACCGGCTCGGTGCCCGAACCGTCCTTGACGGCGATCAGGGCGACGCGGAGCTTGCCCTTCAGGACGGTGACGGCCTCGCCGTCGCGCTCCACGGTCAGCGTGATGGTGAACGGGGCGCCCTGGCCGGGCTTCGCGGTGGCCGAGACGACGGTGGCGTAGACGCGGTCGTCCACGAAGAGCGTCGCGGGCAGCTGCACCGAGGAGTCGACGATCTCCAGGCCGAGACCGAAGCGGTGGTACATGTCGCGGGCGCCGACGCCGCGCTCGCGGAAGTACTCCAGTACGGCCTCCTCGGCCAGGTACATGAAGTGCTTGAACCCGATCCAGGTGCGGATGTTGGCACCCTCGTAGCGCGGCATGCCCACATAGGTGGTGGGGGCGCCGTCCAGCAGATTCGTCACAGTGCCTTTTCCTTCGGATTCGACGGGAACGTTGGCGGGGTCGAGCAGGGTGTGGCGCAGGAAGGCGCCGGCCTCCCGGGCCAGCTCCCCCGCCTGTGTCACATGGCAGAAATGTCCGTACGCGGCGCGCAGCCGCACCGTGGCCGCGGGCATGGCGCGGTCGAGCGCGGCGGCGCGCATCGGGGTCAGCGACTCGTCGTCGACCCCGGCCAGGACGAGGGTGGGCACCTCGATCCGGGACAGGTCGATCTGTCCCGACGCCTCGAACTCCCGGTAGAAGACGGGGAGTCCGCAGTCGACGGCGCGATCGCTCGCCTTCTGTTTCATCGCGGCGAGGATGTCCGGGTCGAGGGTGGCCGCGCGCGGTCCGAGCGCGATGTCGACGCCCTGGTGGATGACCTTGCGCAGGGCGCCCTCGGAGCGGGTGCGGATGGCGGGGGACACGGGGAAGTCGGCCGGGCGGTAGAACGGCGCGGCGAGCACCGCCGCGTCGGTGCCGGGGTCGCCCGCGCAGTCGGCCAGGTACTCAAGGACCGCGTTGGCCCCGAACGAGTGGCCCACCAGGGCGGCGGGCCGCTCGGGCACCAGGTCCAGGGCCCGGCGCAGCCATGCGCCCGGCGAGCCCTCGGCCCGCCAGGTGTAGGAGTTGCCGCCGTGCCAGGGCAGTTGGAGCGCGTAGAGGCGGTAGCCGGGCAGCTGGTCGGCAAGCGCGCGCCATACCGCCCAGGAGTCCTCTATGCCGTGCACCGCGACCAGCGCGGGCCCCTGCCCCGGGCCGCGGTGGACTTCCAGGCCGTCGGCCCGGGCCACCGTGTCCCATGCCGTCATGCCGGGCTGCCGATCGGTTCGGGCCGGGACACGTCCACGCAGGCCCAGGTGTCCTCGTGGTCGCCGCAGGTGACGACGGTCCGGTCCGCGGCGTGTCCGGCGGCGAGCCGGTCGGCCGCGACGGCCAGCGCGATGACGCCCTCGGCGCCGTAGAACCCGCTCAGGGCGGCCCGCGCGGCATCAGGCCGCTCCCGGTGGCGTGTCACGGACCCGATGCGGAGCTGTGTGCGGCCGGGCCAGGCGCCGGGCACGCCCAGCAGGACGCAGCCGGCTCCCTCGGTGAGCCCGCCGCCGTCGGCGCGCAGCGCCTCCAGGGCGCGCGACACCGGGTCGGCGGGTTCGACGCCCACGACGACAGCCCGCCGGGCGCGGCCCGTGCGCAGCAGCCGGGTGGCGAGCTGCACGGCGTCGAGGCCGGCCGTGGCGCCGCTGCACACCGCGAGGTTGGGGCCGGTGAAGCCGTACCGGATCGCGATGCTGCTGGCGATGATGTTGCTTGAGGCGTTGGGCGCGTCCAGGACGCTCACCGCGGAGCCGCCCTCGGCGCGCATGTCCGACACCATCGAGCAGACGGTCTCGACGTTGCCCAGGTTGGAGGCGACCACGACGGCCGTTCCGGCCGCCCCGTCCACGGCTCCCGCGGGCAGGCCCGCGGGGAGGCCGAGGGCCCGGTGGACGGCGCACAGGGCGAGCCTGGTGGCCGGCTCCTTGCCGAGCAGTCCCTTGCGGCCGAGGACGAGTTTGGCGTCGTTTGCCGAGCAGGCGGGTTCGGCCGGGGAACCGGGGAGTTCGGCCGCCGTCGCGCCGGGCACGTGGACGGCCCAGCCCGCCACCACGACCTGCGTGTCGCCGTCAGACATCGGATGCCTCCACAATCGTCACCGCATTGACTCCGCCGAACCCGAACGCGTTGATCTGCGCCAGGCGCGGACCGGCCGTGAGCGGGGCGCCGTGCACGAGGCCGAGTTCGGCGGCCTCGGCCATCGGTGAGCGCAGTCCCACCACCGCGGGGACGGTGCCGGTGCGCATCGAGGCGAGCGCGATCAGCACGCTCATCAGGGCCGCGCCGCCCGAGGTGTGGCCGATCGCGCCCTTGATCGCGGTGACCGGGGGTCCTTCGCCGCCGAAGACGTCGAGCAGGGCCGCGGTCTCGGTCGGGTCGTTGAGGCCGGTGGACGTGCCGTGCGCCACGACGAGGCCGATGTCCTCGGGCTTCACTCCGGCACGCTCATGCGCCTGGTGCATCGCGTCGATGATCCCGGCCCGGTCGGGCGCCGTCTCGTGATAGGCGTCGCAGGTCAGGCCGACACCACGGAGCGTACCGAGCGCGGGCCTACCGTCGGTGACGTCCTCGGGCCGTTCCAGGACGACGGCGGCGGCGCCCTCGCCGAGCAGCACGCCGGGGCGTTCCGCGTCGAACGGGCGCACCATGTCGGAGGTGCCGTCGGTGACCTTGCCGATGACGGTGAGCATGCTCTCGGTCATCGTGTCGCAGCCCGCGGCGACCACCACGTCGGCTTCGCCGAGTTCGAGGATGTCCGCGCCGAGCGCGAGCGCGTACCCGGAGGCCGCGCACGCGTTGGCGATGGTGTGCACCTCGGTGACCTCGGGCACCACGGCCCGTACGGCGGCGGTGAAGTGCAGCTGGTGCAGGCGCAGTTGGGCGCCGTCGCCGTGCCACTGCTCCACGCCCCGCAGTTCGCGAAGGCCGGTGCCGACGACGACGGCCACCCGGCGCCGCGCGGGGTCGACCCGCGCGGCGCGAAGGGCTTCGGACACGCAGTCGGCGAGCCAGCCGGCCGCCAGGCGCGGGCCGGACCCGTCGGTGCCGGGCCCGTCCGCGATCTGGTAGCCGTGGGCGACGCCGAGTTTGTCGGGGTCGCCCAGGCGCAGCGGTGCGACTCCGCTGCGCCCTTCGAGCAGTGCCTGGTGGGTGGCGTCCAGATCACCCAGGCAGGTGATCATGGAACTACCCGTGATGACCGCCGGCACGGCTCCACCCCCTGATGACCGCGGCGCCGGTGGCGCCCTCGGCCGAGCGGGTCGTGATCACGGAGATCTCGCCGTCACGGGCGGGTTCGCCGCGGTGCCGCGCGAGGAGCGCGGCGACCTGGAAGGCGCCGGTGGCGCTGAACGCCTCGCCGGTGACCTCCTTGACGCGCAGCCGGGGCACGTCCGCGCCGAGCACGGCGGTGACGGCCGCTTCCTCGGCGTCGTCCAGGCGCGGCATGCCGCTCCAGGCCGTCGCCACGGTGGCGACCTCCTCGGGTGCCACCCCGGCCCGGTCCAGGGCGCGCCGCAGGCAGGTTTCGAGACCGGCGGCGAAGGCTCCGTCGGGGCCGGGCGGGTCGAAGACGCCGACCTCGACGGCCAGTATCTCGGCGTCCATCGAACGCCCGGCGGCGCGGACGTCGTCGGCGCGTTCGAGCACGAACACCGCGGCGCCCTCGCCCGCGGGCAGGTCGCCGCCCTCGACGGACTGGCCGAAGTGCGCGGCCCAGGCCGAGTGCGGGCTGAACTCCTCCACGGAGCCGACCAGGAGCGCGTCGGCGTAGTGGCAGTTGATGAGGTTGCGGCCGTAGCGCAGGGCGTTGTGCATCGCCATGCTGCCGCCGGCCACTGTGGCGTTGGGGCCCTTGAGGCCGAACCAGATGCCGGCCTGTCCCGCCGTGCAGTTCATGACGGCGTTGGGGAAGAGCAGCGGGTTGACCAGGTAGGGGCGGTCCTGGACGAAGGTGTCCCGGCTGTAGTCGCTGGTCGACTTGGCGCTGCCGGCCGTGGTGCCGAGGGTGATGCCGACACGGTCCCGGTTGTCGTCGTCGACGACGAGGTCGGAGTCGGCGAGCGCGGCCTTGCAGGCGACGAGGCCCAGCCCGGTCGCCCGGTCGAAGAACGAGGTGCCCTTGCGGCCGAGGTGGTCACGGACCTTGAAGTCCAGGAGCGCGTGGGCCTCCTGGCGCGGCAGCGGCTCCTCGTACAGGTCGCGGACGTCGCTCGGCTCGGGGGCCGGGCCGGCGATCGCGGCCGCGAGGGCCTGGGGTCCGAGGCCGGCCCCGGACAGGACGCCGAAGCCGGTGATGGCCAGGGTGGCGGTGGCCGCCGTCCCGGCCCCGGAGGCGGCCGCAGAACTCCTGGTCGCGGTCGTCAAGACATCCTCCCGAGTATGACGATGGCGTTGTTGCCACCGAAGGCGAACCCGTTCACCTGGGCGATGCGGACGTCCGCGTCGCGGGCGTGATTGGGGACCGGGTCGATCGGCGGCATGTCGGGGTCCGCGGTGCTGTAGTTGATGGTGGGCGGCAGGAACGAGCCGGTGATGCCGAGCACGGACGCGATGGCTCCGAGTCCGCTCGCTGCTCCCATGGCGTGGCCCAGCATCGACTTGGTCGAGCTGATCGGCGGCGGGTTGTCGCCGAACACGTCGACCACGGCGCTCGCCTCGGTGAAGTCGTTCGCCGGGGTGCCGGTGCCGTGGGCGCAGATGTAGTCGACGTCCGCGGCCTCGATCCCGGCGTTCTTGTGGGCGAGGCGCATGCAGGCGGCGATGCTGGCCCGGTCGGGCGCCACCATGTGGCTGGCGTCGCAGTTCAGTCCGTAGCCCAGGACCTCGGCGTGGATGCGCGCGCCGCGGGCGAGCGCGGAGTCCAGGCTCTCAAGGAACATCGCGGCACCGCCCTCACCGGTGATGATGCCGGAGCGGTCCTTGTCGAACGGCGAGCACGCCTTCTCGGTGAGCGCGCCGAGCCGGTAGAAGCCGGCGTGCGACCAGCGGTGCACCGAATCGGCTCCGCCGGCGATCATGTAATCCATCTCGCCCGAGCGGATCATGTCGCAGGCGAACCCGAGCGCGTAGTTGCTGGCCGAGCAGGCGGTGGACAGCGTCACCGCGTCGCCGGTGAGGCGCAGTTCGCGGTTGACCGCCTGGGACAGCCTGGCGCTCGACACCTGCTTGATCAGGCCGGCGTCGAGGCCGTCGTACCCGCCGGCGAGGGTGTCGGCGGTCAGTCGCTCCAGTATCTGCGACTCGCCGCCGGTGGTCCCCATGCTCGAACCGGCTCGCGAGGCCGCGAGCACGTCCTCGTCGATTCCCGCGTCCGCCACCGCCAGACGGGCGGCGGACGCCGCGAAGAGACTGGTGCGGCCCCACTCTTCGACAGACAGCCGACGGACCATGTCCTCCGGCCGAAAATCGTGTACCTCTCCGGCCATGAAGTAGGGGAAACCGGTGGTGTCGAAGCACGCGATCGGCGAGACGCCGTTGACACCCTGCCGCAGCGCCTGCTCGTAGGCGGACGCTCCGATCCCGATGCTTGAGACAGGCCCCAGGCCCGTGATGACTACCCGTCGCATGGGATCAGCCCAGCCGGCCGGTGCGCTCGACGAGGATGTCGTAGACCGCGGTCAGGTTGACCATCTTCGGCAGGTCCGACTGCGGGATCTCGACCTTGTACTTCTTCTCCAGGCGGGCCAGGATCTCGATCGCGCGGAGCGAGTCGGCCTCGTGGTCGTCGGCGAAGCTGCTCGTGTCGGTGATCTCCTCCGGCTCGACCTCAAGAACCTCGGCGACAATCTCGCGGATCTCGTCGAGCTGGTCCTGCTTGATGGTGGCTGACATTCTATTTCTCCCTTTCACGTAAAGGCGAACTTCGTCTTTACGCATTCAGATTAGTACGCCCCGAGTCGGCGAATCCAGCTCGTATGGGGGTTCAGACTTGAGCCGTTTCCGCTCTTTAGCGGGAGGGCATGGTTCACCGGGCCGTGACCTTTTGGTCGCGGCCTTGAAGTGTTCGATGTCCGAGGGACGGAGCCGTTTCTCGCCGGGATTCGGCGCGGCAGGTGGCGCCCGGGTCAGCGGGCGGGCGCGGCTTCCAGCGAGGAGGCCGGCCTGACCAGCGTCACGGCCTGACCGACGGTCAGCAGCGGCTTGCCGGCGACCGAGGACGTACCCTCGAAGAACGTTGCGCCCGCAGCCTTCTGAGTGAGCGTCACCTCGTGGCGGACCACGTCACCCGGGTACGCGCGCCCGTGGACCGTCACGTCGGACATCCCGCCGAACAGGACGACGCCCTCTGCTTCCGTGTCCTGTGCGTCATGTTCTTCCGTGTCCTGCGCGGCGCCGTGCGCCCCGAGCAGCGCGGCGCTCTGGCACCAGGACTCGATGAGCAGCGCCGTCGGGTAGGAGTAGTCGTCGTCGGTCGCTTCCTCCGCAATACCCTGATACCAGGGCTCATTGCATGTGACGGCTTTGAGGGTGGTTATCCTTTCGCCCGCCACGACCTCGACGACCCGGTCCACCAACAGGATCGGGTATCGATGCGGAATAAGTGATTTCGCCGTTGCGGGCCCGAATGTGCCGTCCATGTGCGGCCTGCCTGCCTTTCCCCTGCGGGTTGATCGGTGGATACGTGAACCGTCAGAGCTCGCGGTAGCGCAGCCGGACGGTGGCCGCCTTGACGCCGTCCGCCACGCAGCGCGCGGTGACCGTGCGCAGCGCTCCCGGCCCGTCCTTGAACGCGCAGTCGACGACGACCTCGGCGCCGGGCAGAACCGGCGCGTGGAAGCGGGTCGAGGCGATGGCCTCCAGTTCGAGGGCGCGGCCGTGGCCTTCGGCGAACCGCTCAACGGCGCGTTCGGCCAGGTCGACGAGGAACACCCCGGGCAGCAGCGGGAAGTGGGGGTAGTGCCCGGTGAGCACGAGTGCCTGCGGATCGACCACCACGCTCAGGGTGATCCCGGTGTCGTCCAGGTGCTGCACGGTCTCCCCCGGCAGCAGGGTGACAGCGGACATCGATACTCCTTCTCTTCGGTGGGCGTGGGGTGTTGGGGGGGGGCGGGGGTGTCCGGGGTCGAGTAGCCGGCGCGCGGTCGTGGGGTGCGTGCGCGGCGCGGCCGGGGGCGCCGCACGGTGGGGCGGCGGGGTGCGGGTGGGCGCGAGGCCCGTTGGGTACGAGGCCCGGTTGGGTACGGGCCCGCTCGACGCGCCCGGTCGGGCGCGGGGTTCACAGGCGCAGTGCGCCACTCACCGATGCGCCCTCGCCGGCGACGGCGACCCTCACGTTCAGGGTGCGGGAGGTGTGTGTGTACGCCAGGTGCACTCCCAGGGAGCGGAACAGCGCGGCGTGCTCCTCGCCAGGCACGTCGGGCAGTGCCTGGAGCCGCACGCCGACATGGTGGACGGCGTGGCGCACCTCGGTGGCGTGGGCGCCGTGGCCCGTCAGCCGCAGCACCCGGGCCGGCGTCCACACCCGCCCGAGCCAGGAGACCAGGGCGGTGACGGCGGCCTGCTCGCGCAGGTAGACGTTACGGGGATGCCCGGCCCGAGCCTCCTGGGCGGGCCCGCCGAGAACACGGCAACGGTAGTACCGCTCCCCGTTGTTGAGGGCGCCCTGCATCAGCCGGTTGCACCACGTGCAGCGCACAAGTCCCCGCAGGGCGTAGGTGCGCCCGGACGGCGGGGACGACGCGGCGGCCGTCCGCCGCGCCCGGAACAGCTCGGCGACGCGGTCCATCACGTCGGCCCGCACGATCGGGGTGAGCCCGGCCGCCCGGCCGGCGCCCGCCGTGTAGCGCGGGTTCACCAGGATGGAGCGTACGGCGCCCTTGGACCACGCCGTCGTGACGTCGCCCGCACGGCAGCCCCGGGCGCCGGGGCTGGCAATGGCGTCGGTGGTCAGTCCTTCGGCGATGTCCTGGAGGCCCCGGCCGCCCAGGTACTCCTCGCATATGCGCCGCACCACCGCCGCCGCGTCCTCGTCCGGGACGACGGCGTGTTCCGTCGCCCCCGGCCCCTGGGCCAGGCGGTAGCCGAAGGGGGGACGGCCCCGGGGCCGCGGGGCGCGGGGTGCCGGAGCCTGCGCCCCGGCCGCCCACGGCTGAGTTGATCGGGCCGAACGTGCCGGCGACATGGTCATGGCGTCCCTCCCCTTGCCGCCGTCGAGGGGCAAGTACCGTCGTGCATGCGTACGAGAGGGCGCGGAAGTGCCCTTGCCCGGCCGGGATGTGTGATGCGGGTCCCACGGCGGCCCTGCCCGCTCCGGCGCCGGGTGCGCCCACGCTAGGCCGGGTTGGTGAGCCCGCCGGATTTCGTGTCCACAAGGTGCCATTCACGGGGGCGGGGCCCGTTGGCAGATGATCGCGCGGACGGTGGCGGCCGCCCGTTCAGGGGGCCGTACGACGCTCGGGCGACGACGTCCCCTCGCTCGGCTGCCCCGAGTCTGACCGCATCCGCGGTGCCCGGGCCACTCCAGTTTCAAAGCCTGAAAGCACAGGTGGGGCGCGTGTGGCCGGTCGGCCCGACGGGCCGGTGCCCGGCGCTGCGCCGGGGTCAGACGCCGACGACGCTCTTGATGCTCTCGAACAGGGACAGCATGGCCCGCGCCGAAGGCAGGATCATGCGGCCCTCGCGGGTGAGCCGGGCCCCGGTGGAGTCCCGGTCGAACAGCCTGGTTCCGAGCGCCTGTTCCAGGCACTTGATCTGGTAACTGACGGCCGGCTGGGAATAGCCCAGGTACTTGGCGGCCTGATCCATTCTCCCGATCTCCGCGATCGAGACGAAGGCGCGGAGCTCTCGCTCGTGCATGACCAACTCTCCTCAATGTTGCTGCCCATGGACGGAAGAGACCTCGGTCCACGGTGTCGACGCCCATGTTCGCGCCCGACGGCAGCACGCAGACAGAACGGTGCAGGAAGGTGTAGAGATGTCATCGGCGCTCCGCGGCGGTGTTATAAGTGGTCCACCGGGCCCGTCGTGATCCGCTGCCGGACCCGCCGTGATCCGCCGTCGGACGCGTCGTGATCCGCCGCCGGACCCTCGGCCCCGGCGCCGCGGGATCCACCCTCGGGGCCCCGCCCGGCCGCCACTTCGAAGAATTCGCAGTGGGATCGAGAACGTCCCCCGTACTGCGTACCGTCGTGCCGACGCCGGCTGACGGCCGGTCAGGCGTGAGCGTCACCGGCGTACTTCACCCGCCGGCCTCACGGCCGCGTGCGGACCCGCAGACCGGGGTGGGGCTCTCCGTCGCGCTTTCGGTTGCCGCATGACCCCCCAACTGCGCGAGGAGGCTGGCGTGAAATACGCCATAGAGACGCACGACCTGACCAAGAGCTACGAACGCCACAAGGCGCTGGACGCGCTGAATCTCGCGGTGCCCCGGGGCACGATCCTCGGGCTGCTCGGGCCGAACGGTTCGGGCAAGACCACCACGGTCCGGCTCCTGACGACCCTGCTGCGCCCCGACTCCGGCAGCTGCCGGATCGTGGGCCTCGACGTGGTCAAGCAGGCCAAGGAGGTCCGGCGCAACATCGGCCTCGCGGGGCAGTACGCCGCGGTCGACGAGCGCCTGACCGGCCTGGAGAACCTGCGTCTGATCGGCACGCTCTATCACCTGGGCCGGCGCGCCGTGCGCAGCCGCGTCGACGAACTCCTCGACCGGTTCAACCTGACCGATGTGGCGGACCGCCAGGTCAAGACGTACTCCGGCGGTATGCGCCGCCGGCTGGACCTCGCGGCGTGCCTGCTGGCCGATCCGCCGGTGGTCTTCCTCGACGAACCCACCACGGGTCTCGACCTGATCAACCGCATCGCCATGTGGGAGCTCGTGCGCGAGCAGGCCGCCCGCGGCGCGACGGTGCTCCTGACCACCCAGTACCTTGAGGAGGCCGACCAGCTCGCCGACCGCATCGTCGTCCTGGACGGCGGCCGTTCCATCGCCGAGGGCACGCCCGACGAGCTGAAGGTCAGCGTCGGCGGTGAGCGTCTTGAGGTGACCGTCGACGATCCGGCGCGCGCCCAGGGCGTCGCGCAGGCCCTGAGCGAGTGGGGCGTGGGCACGGCGGTCGTCGGTGAGGGCGGGCGGCGGGTCTCGGTGCCCGTCGACGGCGGGATCGACACGGTCGCGGCGGCGGTGACGGCCCTGAAGGGCGAAGGCGCCCGGATCGTCGACTTCAGCCTGCGTAAGCCCTCCCTCGACGACGTATTCCTCAGCCTGACCGGGAGCGGCACGCGCGCCCAGGATTCGCAGCCGGAACCGGAATCGGAGAACGTGGCATGAGTGAGGCAATCGTCGACGGCTGGGCCCTGATCGGTCGGCACATCCGGCACATCCGCCGGGTTCCGCAGAAGCTGCTCTCCGTCACCATCATGCCGGTGGCCTTCGTCCTGGCCTTCGGCTACGTCCTGGGCAGCGCGATGCAGGTGCCCGGGGTCGAGTACCGCGAGTACTTCATGGCGGGGGTCTTCTCGCAGGTCATGATCGCCGGTCTGACGACCACGGGCGTCGGGATCTGCGAAGACCTCAACAACGGTCTGATGGACCGCTTCCGGTCCCTGCCCATGTCCCGCTCCGCGGTCCTCGTCGGTCGGACCGTCTCCGATCTGCTGCTCTCCGCGATCGCCTGCGTCGTCATGTCCGTGGTCGGTTACGCGATCGGCTGGCGCATCCACGGCGGGCTCTGGAACAACCTGGCCGGTTTCGGTCTGCTGCTCCTGCTGGGCTTCGTCGCCATCTGGGGCGGTGCGCTGCTGGGACTGGTGCTGCGCAGCGGTGAGGCGGTCAATTCCCTCGGCTTCGTGATCGTCATGCCGTTCATGTTCCTTTCGAGCGCCTTCATTCCCCTCAAGGGCCTGCCGGGCTGGCTCCGCGCGGTCGCCCAGTGGAACCCGCTGACCGCGGTGACCGACGAGTGCCGGCGCCTGTGGGGCAACTCGACCACGGCCAGGGGCGACGGCTTCGCGGCCCAGCACCCCGGTGTGGTGGCGCTCGTGGCCCTGGCCGTGCTGTTCGTGGTGATCGTGCCGGCCGCGGTGCGCCGCTTCGGCAAGACCACGGCCCGCTGAATGACGACGCAGGAGAGTGCCCCCTCGCGTCTGGACGAGGTGATGCCGCGCTGGCACTTTCGCAAGCGGCGCCACCAGGTACGGATCGAAGGGTCCGGCGAGGCCGTCCTGCGGGCGGTCGGCCAGGTCACCTGGTCGCAGGTGCCGCTGTTCAGCTCGCTGTTGCGCGTCGCCTCCTTCGGCCGCG
Source organism: Streptomyces sp. NPDC048416 (assembly GCF_043200435.1). Classification (NCBI taxonomy): domain Bacteria; kingdom Bacillati; phylum Actinomycetota; class Actinomycetes; order Kitasatosporales; family Streptomycetaceae; genus Streptomyces; species Streptomyces sp. NPDC048416. Next base: position 368,458 of record NZ_JBICXU010000005.1, on the reverse strand, counting down.
TGCGCCGCGATCCCGAGCAGCCGGTGCTCGACGAGTTCTTGTCCAGCGGCTTCGTGGTGCTGAGCCGCAGCGACCGGGAGCTGGTGCTGGCCGCGGTCTCGGGGAGCGAGGCGTTCCCCGAGGACCGCGGCGGGGCACGGCTCGACTGGTTCCTGGCCCACGCGGAGCCGGGGTCCACCAAACTCGCCTTCAGCTTCCGGTACGCCGACGGTGTCCTGAGTACGGAGACCCGGGTGCTCGGCGCCGACGAGACGGCCAGGCGGCAGTTCCGCCGGTACTGGACGCTGATCCGGTTTCCGGCCGGGCTCGTCCGCCGGGAGATCCTGCACGCCGTCCGCCGCAGGCTCCAGACGTGAGCGCGGGACCGCACGCATGACGACGCCGGCCCGCCGGATCGGGGATGTTCTCCCGATCCGGCGGGCCGGCCGCTTGCTTCACCGCACGACGTGCGCGGCGTCAGCTCTCGATGAGCCGCTGGAACACAACCGTGTCGAAGATGTCCTCCATCCGCACGGCACGGCCGTCGCGCAGCGTCCAGGAGTGCACGAACCGCAGCCGCTCGGTGTGCCCGCTCGCCGAGGTGACGTCACGCTCGCCGAAGACCACGACGCGGTCGCCCGACTCCACGAACTCCTGCGGATGGAGCCGCATGCCCCCGAGGACGGTGGGGACGCGGGCCAGGAACGCCTTGACGCCGTCGTGGCCGGTCCTGGTGCCGCCCAGGCCGTATGCGGCCATGCCGTCGGGGTGGACCCAGCGCACGTCGGGGTCCAGGACGTCCAGCAGGGCCTCGGCGTCCCTGCGGTGGAAGGCCTCGTACGCCCGGTGGATCAGCGCGAGGTGGGCCGAGATGCCGCGGGCGAGGGGGGCGCGGTCCGCGCCGGGGTGCGGCTCGTCGAGCGCGGGATACAGGGACAGGGACATCGCTCGCTCCTCAGGCGTGGGCACGCGGACGGACGTGGGCGGGGAAGTGGGCTTGGAGGGTGCGGCGGATGCCGTCGTGCCAGTCGACCGTGCAGGGACCGGTCAGGGTGCGGCGCAGGGCGGGGTCGAACTGGTAGGTCTCGCGGGTCACGGCGCTCGGGACCAGCTTCGCCTCGACGCCGGTCAGCTCCTGCATGAAGCGGACGCAGTCGGTGATGCCCACCGCCTCGTCGCCGCCCCAGTTGACGAGCGTGGCGGGTGTCCGGGCCGCCTCCCACAGGCGCGGCACCTGGGCCACCAGGTCGTCGGTGTGCAGCAGCGAGCACCAGTTCTGTCCGCTGAGCGGGACCGCGATGGGTTCGCCGGCGAGCATGCGCTTGAAGTACAGCATCGGCACTCCGCCGTAACCCCCGGGCCCGTACGCGATGTTGAGCCGCGCGATGGTGGTGGGCAGGTCGAGGACCCGCGCGAAGGCGCGCACCGCGCCCTCCGCCGCGAGCTTGGCCACGGGGTAGGCGGGCAGCCAGTCGGCGACCGCGTCGACCGGGTCGGTCTCGGTGTAGCGGTGGTCGAGGGACTGCCGGGCGTACACGGCGCCGGTCGACACGTACAGGAAGGCCTCGGCGTTGCGGCAGTGCGTCATCAGCCGGCCGGCGGCGACCGCGTTGACCTCGGCGGCGGCGTTGAAGTCGCCGTCCTCGCCCCGGCGTACGGCGGAGTGGATGACGTGGGTGAAGTCGTCGGGGACGCCGTCGAGTCCGGTGGACGACCCGTCGTCCATGTCCCAGAAACGGGTCGTGAGGGACTGCTCGGTGAGCTCTCGTTCGACACCCGGCGTGCCGAACCGGCCCAGGCACCAGACCTCGTTGTGCCGCGCCAGTGCCTCGGCCACCGGCCGGGCCACCTGGCCGGTGCCGCCGGTCACCAGGATCTTCTTGCCTGCCAGGATCGGCTCCTGGTCCTTGGGATGCGTCAGCATCGTCTCTCCCCCGTCATGTGCGTGTGATGCGGTAGTGCCTGACAGTAGCGGTGGGGTGTGTCAGTGGGCCTCGGTGCGCGGGGCTGCCGCCGCCCGCGCGGTCCGGTCGGCATCCGTCAGGGCCCGGTCGAGTTCGCCGCGCAGAATCGTCTGGAAGGCGGCGACGTGCCGGGGGCCCATCAGGGTGTAGTGCTCGCCGGGCACCTCGATGTACCGGTTCGGTCCGGTGGTGTGCTCGTCCCAGCGGCGCAGCTCGTGCGCGAGCCAGTCCTCCTTGGTGCCCCGCAGCGGTGTCGCGTAGAAGACGCTGACGGAGGGCACCGTGCCGCTCGGTTCGTACGTGCGGCCCAGGTTGGTGAGGGAGTTGGCGAGTTCCGCCCAGTCGCAGAACCGTTCGTGGTCCAGGTCGAGGGAGGCCATCCGCTCCGGCGATGCCGCGTCGAGCAGCTGCCGCAGCTGTTCTTCGAGCGGCAGGCCGCGCAGCGGGCCCGGCAGTTCCCGCGCCTGTTCCTTGTCGAGCAGGCCGAGGAAGAAGGCCAGGTTGGCGGCCGTCTCGATGAAGTCGAGTTCTTCCATGCGGTACTTGATGTGGGGCGGCAGATTGAAACTGCCGACGAAGTCGACGCGCTCGCCCTGGGCGCGGAGCGCCTTGGCGATCTCGAAGGCCACCGCCGCTCCGAAGGAGTAGCCGGCCACGGCGTAGGGGCCGTGCGGCTGCCGGGCCCGGATGGCGTCCACATAGGAGTCGACCATCTGGTCGAAGGTCACGAAGGGTTTCTCGCCCTCGTTGAAGCCCCGGGCGCGCAGCGCGTAGAACGGCCGGTCCCCCACGAAGTACTTGGCGAGGTTGACGAAGACCAGGACCTCGCCGACACCGGGGTGCACACAGAACAGCGGGGTCTTGGTGCCGGTGGTCTGGAGGGGCACGACGGGGTCGTAGGTCCCCGTGGCGCCGGCGGGCGCCGACGGTCCGGTGAGCCGGGCGGCCAGGGCACGGACCGTCGGCGCCTTGAGTACGGTGACGATCTGCGGGCCGCTGCCGCCGAGCCGCTGGGCCAGTCTGCTGCGCAGCCGGAGCAGGTCGAGCGAGGTCCCGCCCAGTTCGAAGAAGTTGGCGGTGGCGCTCACGGAGGCCGGGTCGAGGTCGAACATGTCGGCGTAGACCTCGGCGACGGCCTGTTCGGTCGCGCTGACGGGCGCGGTGTAGGCGCCGAGCATGCGGGTGGTGAGGTCGGCGACGGCGCGCTGGTGCGCCGCGTACTGGCCCGATGCGAGCCGGTCGCGCAGCAGGGAGCGCTGGATCTTGCCGAGGCTGGTCTTGGGGAACGCGTCCTTGGGCAGGGGCAGGACGAGCGCGGGCCTGAATCCCCAGTGCCCGACCACGCTGCCGCGCACGGCGGTCAGTACCCGGTACAGCGCGGCGTCGTCACCCGGTGCGACCTCCGCGTGGAAGGCGATCACCACCTGCTCGGTGTCGCTGCCCTCGGGCCGGACGGGAAAGGCCGCGACATAGGACCCGGCCACCGACTCCAGGGTTTCCAGGACGGTCTCGATCTCGTGGCTGAAGTAGTTGACGCCGTTGACGATGACGCTGTCCTTGCTGCGTCCCACCAGCGTCAGGCGGCCCTCGTCGAGGTGCCCGAGGTCGCCGCTGCGAAACCAGCCGTCGGCGGTGAACGCGTCACGGGTGGCCTGCTCGTTGTTGTAGTAGCCGCGCGTGATCACGGGCCCGGTGAGCTGGAGTTCACCGACCTCGCCCTCGGGCAGTTCACGGTCGTCGGGGTCGGCGATCCGGATCCGCACCCCCTCGACGGGCGTGCCGAGCCCGGCGAACTCGCGGCCCCGGTCGATGTCGGGGAAGGACCGCGAGTAGATGCTGCCGGCGCAGGTCTCGGTCATGCCGAAGGCGGGCCACAGGGTGTCGCGCGCCAGGCCGTAGGGGGCGAAGGAGTCGAGAAAGGCCTCTGCGGTGGCGCAGACCACGGCCTCGCCGCCGCTGATGATCTGGCGCACCCGGGACAGGTCGAGTTCTTCTCCCGTTTCCTTCAGCCCCGGCGCCGCGCTGTTGAGCAGACCCAGCAGGAAGTTGGGGGTGAAGGTCATCGTCACGCCGTGCCGCGAGATGAGCCGCAGGAATTCCAGCGGGTCCCCCAGAACCACCGCTGCCTGCGTGTGGAGCTGCCGGCTGCCCGTGGACAGCGGGAGCAGATGGCACTCCAGGAGGGCGGCCACGTGGTCGAAGGAGACCCAGTTCAAGGTGGTGTCGGCCGCGCCGAGCCGGTGGCGGGTGTTCTTGCCGGCCATCGAGGCCAGCAGGTTGGCGTGGCTGAGCATGACGGCCTTGGAGTGTCCCGTCGAACCCGAGGTCAGCACGAGGACCGCGGTGTCCTGCGGCGCTGCGGTGTGCGGCCGGGCCGGCTCCGTGGCGGAGAGCCGGTCGAGGTTCAGGGTGAAGTGGCGTTCCACCGGCGGGAGTTCGGCGGCCAGCGCCGTGCTGGTGACGATGAGCGGACCGTCGAGCAGCGTGTCGACGTGGGCCAGCTGGGCCGCCCAGCGCGTGCGGTCGCCGGGCAGCGGCGCCATGGGGCACGGTATGAACCCGCCCAGTACGGACGCCCAGAAGGCGGTGATGAACTCCCGGGGCCGCTCCAGGATCAGGACGACCTTGTCCCGGGGCCGCAGTCCCTGCGCGCGCAGGGTGGTGAGGAGCCGCAGGGCGTCGTCCAGCAGCTCGGTGTGACTCTGGTCGTGGAATCCCACGGCCGAGCCCTGCGGGCAGTAGCGGATGCCCGTGTCGTCGTGGTGCCGGGCGGCGTTCAGAAGCAGGTCGGTGACGGTGCGCGGTGCGGCGGTACTCACGTGGCTCTCCGTTGCCTCGGGGCGTGACGGGGGCGTGACGGACCCCGTTTCGTCGAAGGGTGGAACACGGGTGGTGGTTCGTCCCGGCGCGGGCCGGGCGGCGTACGGCGGCCGCGGTAGCTCCCGCGAAGGACGCGCTCAGGGGTGGACGGGCTCGGGCGGGACGGGGTCAGACGGGATGGACGCTGATGTCCTGGCCCGTGCCGAGGGGCAGCGCGACCGATGCGGTCCAGCCCTCGGGGACCTTTACGTCCATGACCTGCCAGGCCGAGAGGGAGCCCAGCGCGTCGGTGGTCATCTCGACGGGGCCGGTGAGCTCCGGGTGGGTCTCCAGCGCGGACAGGGTGGTGACGATGCCGATCCCGACGGCCTTGAGCACGGCCTCCTTGCGGGTCCAGCAGCGCAGGAACGCCCTCGTGCGGGCGGGAGCGGGAGTGGCGAGCACGCTCGCGCGCTCGCGCGGGCTGAGCACCTTGTCGGCCAGCTCCGGTGACCACTGGTCGCGTTCCGCCTCCACGTCGACGCCCACGGGAAGGCGGGACACCGCCAGCATGCCGAGCCCGCCGGTGTGAGAAAGGGAGAGGTGAATAGCCCGGCCCGCGTCCGGTGTGAGAACGGCCGGCGGGCCGTGCTCGGCCGAGCCGCATTCGGGACACGGTTTCCGGCCCAGCGAGATCTCGCCGTGGGGCACCCGGAGAACTTCGGCCAGTACCCGGCGTACGGCCGCCCGGCAGGTGACGTACTGCGCCGCGCCCGTGGCTGATTTTATTCGCCTGGCGTTTTCCGCCTCCGCCGCATTGAGGAGTTCCAGGTCGGACCGGCTGAATGTGTCGCTCGGAATCCGCCACCACCACACGCGGACGTCGGAGGTCCCGTCGGCGCGGGGGTCGGGATGACGTGGGGGCGGGGTCTGTGTACGGGTTGTCGTCACATCGTCACCGTAGGCAGGAAGGTGACCCGGAGGCCCGCCTTTTGACCTCTACTGGACAGTCTCGCGGCGGTGTGTGACAGGTGAAAGACAGAGGATGACCGAAACAACAATCGGAGCTTCCGCTTCCGGGATGCTGCTGCAACTTACTGACACCGGCCACAGGGGCCCCTTGCCCGCCGGGACGGGCCACGACGTGAAATATCCGCCAAGTGATGCAGGTCCTTGTGAAGTTGACTCAAACTGACTACTCGATCTACTGTCTGACCGCTTCAAGTTGACTGCTGCCGCCCACGGCCACAACAGCTCTAAACCCTTTAATGCGCAACCAATTACGAGGCTCGGGCGACTCTCGATGTGGCCGCTGCACACCGCGGACGCGACGGCAGACAGGACCTGGACGACATAACGGGGGATACAGGAATGGAAGCAGTACTTGATCTACTTGAATCCGATTCAACAGGGGGATGGGCGGCGGGTGAACACGCCGCTCACCTGGAGCACGCCCTGCTCCAGGCCAGGTCTCTGATCGAGTCCACGGTCTCGATGCACCGTCAGCGCCTCGTGGTCCCGTCACCCGTCGCGCGCAACAGCACCGCCCAGCTGGGCGGCGTCATGGAGCAGTTGATCGCCCGAGGGCGCCACTCCGTCGCGATCGCCCTCACCGGGCCGGGCGAGTTCACCGAGTCCGTCCTGCGGCTGCTGGGCAAGAACCCCGCACGCGCGACCGTCCGTGTGCTGTGCACGGCCGATGCCGCCGAGGCCTCGGCGCCCCGGCTGCGCCGGCTCCCCGAACCGCGGCTGGATGTGCGCGTCTCCGACAGCGAGCTGCGCGGCATCCTCGTGGTCGACGGCGTGACGGCGCTCGTCCCGGCCAACGGGCCCGGTTCGGGAGGGCAGTTCGCGGTGGTGAACGACGCCGCCGCGGTCCGCGCCCTTGAGCTCTTCTTCGCCGGCGCCTGGGCGGGCGGCCGTACGCTCGCCGATCATCTGCGGCTCAGCCCCCGCCTGCGTACGGAACTCGTCCGCAGCATCCTTGAGCGTCTGCGCGCGGGTCACACCGACGAGGCCGCGGCACGCGAGATCAACGTGTCCCTGCGCACCTACCGCCGGTACGTCGCGGAGATCATGCGCGAACTCGATGCCAGCTCCCGCTTCCAGGCGGGGGTCCGCGCGGTCGAGTTCGGCCTGCTGTCCGCTTGACCGGACAGGACCGTGTGCCGGTGAGCCATCCCGCACGCGGGGTGGCTCACCGGCATGAACCGAACGGGGAGGGCGTAAAGACATGTCCGATCGACGCGAGGACGAACTGGAACAGGCTCTGCTCGAAGTGCAGGCCCTCATCGAGTCGTCCGTAGCCATCCACCGCGACCGCAGTGTCCAGGAACAGCTGATCACCACGGTGGCCGGCGACTACGGCGCCGCGCTCGACACCGCCCGGGCTCTGATCGCCGGCGCGACCCGCAGCATCGAAATCGTCCACGCACGGCGTCCCAGCACCTCCGACCGGGCCGCGCGCCAGTCGGAGCGGGCGGAGCGGGAACTGCTCTACGGCGCGGCCGCCGGGGTCCGCGTACGCCTGCTCACCATCCCGCCGCTGCTCGACGAGGAGTTCGTGCGCGAGCAGTTCGGCAGAGAGAGACCGGTGGCCGTGCGGGTGGCACGGCTGCCCCCGTTGCAGGCGCTCATCGTCGACGGCAGCGCCGCCTTCGTGGTCGCGGAGTCCACGGTCGGGCGCCGCTCCTCCGTGATCCGGGCGCCGGACGTGCTGCGCACCCTCCACACGTTCTTCCAGAACGTGTGGAGCGACGCGGTGCCCGCCGGCGAGAGCATCATCTTCAGCGACCGCGAGCAGGCCGCCATGGCCCAGCGCATACTCGGCGCCCTGCGGGCCGGGGTCACCGACGAGGTCGCCGCGCGCGAGCAGACGGTCTCCGTGCGGACCTACCGGCGCTACGTGGCCGAGATCATGTCCCTGCTCGGCGCGAGTTCACGCTTCCAGGCCGGGGTGCGGGCCGCCGAACTCGGTCTGCTCCCGCCCTCGGCGGCCCGGCCCCTGACGGGCCATCCGGAGCGCTGAGCGTCCTTACTCGCAGCCGCGCTGCCAGTTCCACCCGACGAAGCTGTGCTTCAGCTCCACGTCGAAGGTGCAGGTCGCCGTGGCATCGGCGTTCAGCCGGACGGAGGAATGGTGGGTGTTCTCGTACCAGGCACCGGTCACATCGAAGATGCCGCGGTAGGTGAAGTCGGCGTGCGCCTCGGAGTTCACCACGGGGCAGTCCGTGGTGCAGTCGTCCTTGGCGCTCGCCGACTTCAGCGACCAACCGGCGTCCCAGGGCTCGCGGTTCCACTGCTGGGTCGCCGTGGTGGCGGCGGTGGTGACGCGCCCGCCGTCGGTGCTCCAGGCGGAGGTGGTGTACACGCCGGTCATCCGGATGTTGCAGCAGTCGAACATCTCGTTCCAGCTGCGCACCTGGTGGCCCGCGGCGGCGTTGGCCGCCGGGGCCGCCAGGAGCGCCTTGGCCGAGGGCGCCGCACCGGTGGCCGCGACGTGCTCGACGGGTCCCGGCTCGGGCTTGCAGTCCGGGCCGATGGTGATCTGCTGCCGTACCGCCTGGCCGGCCGGCGGCGCGGGAAGCTCCCCGGTCAGCCTGATCCCTTCGCAGGACTGCCCGGCGCGGCCGGTGTCCTGGACGGGAGCGGCGGACGCGGCCCCGGCCGTCAGGGACACCAGGGCGGCGGTGACGGCCGCGGTCATTGCGATGCGGTGATTCATTGCTCGCTGATTCCTCCGATGAATTGAGCCATGGTGCCTCTGTGCGGGCGCACAGGGCGTCGACGGCGGCGCCGTTGGAGCACGGCGCACCGGTTCGTGGTGGTGCGTGGGAAGTCTCTCGTACGGGGCGGCAGGCACCGCGAGAAGCTGCCGGCCGGGCCCGCAAGGGGTCCGGGGCGCCTCGGCCCGCACGTCACGAGCTGTCGCACGACCGGGGGCCGAAGCGCACGGGGGTTTGCGCCTGGCCCCCGGTCTCGCGCCCCGGCCGGCCTCGTCGGGGGGACGGATTGGCCGGCCGGAGTCCGGAGCTCTCCGCAGGGGACCGATGGCCGGTCCAGCGGAACCGAACTCCGCGCCTATTCTTGATCGCTACGGCCTTCCCACCGCAACCACCCTTACAGGAAGCTGCCATGGCTCCCGGCGGGCCACTGCGCCCCGCCCCTGGTGGCGGCCGTCTTCCGGGCCGTGTCCGGGGGCGCCCGGTGCGCACCCAGGCCGGGCAGCAGGCCGAGACCGGCCGCGTGCAGGCCCGCCTGGAAGCGGGAGCCCGCGCCCAGCGCCGTCATGATCTCGGCGACGTAACGCCGGTACGTCCGCATGGACACCGACAGTTCACGGGCCGCCGGCTCGTCGGCCATGCCGGCGTACAGGCACCCGAGGATCCGCTCGGCGAACTCCGAGCGTGCCCGGTCCCCCCAGTCGATCCGGCCGGGCACGGGGGCGGCGCCGTTCCACACGGCGCCGAACAGGGCGCACAGAGCTCCCACCACCCCGGCTCCCTGGGTGACGGACGCCTGGGGTCCGCTCGCCGACTCGGCGATCAGCAGCGCCCTGCGGCCGTCCACCACGAGGGAGTCGACGAGGGGGACGCGGGCGATCCGTACGTCGAAGCCCTCACTCGCCGCGGGACGGTCCAGGCGCGCGAGGAGCGGGTCGGGGCCGGGCGCCGAGCGGGCGTACAGCAGCCGTACGCGGACGGCGTCGCCCCGGTCGGCCACCAGGGCGCGCAGGAGTTCACCGACGCCGAGGGAGCGGCAGGTGCGGTCGGCGAAGGACACGTCCACCGAGTGCCGCGCGCGACCGATCAGTTCGCCGGCCATCGCCAGCACGGTCGCCTCGTCCGGTCCCACCGCGACGACCCGTGTCTCCTCGCGCTCCCGGCCCCCGCACATGGCGACCGTGTCCTCTATCAGGGCGCCGGCCTCAAGGAGGGCCCATCCGATCTCGTGGTCCCCGGCGCGTGGCTCCGGACGGCCATCGCTCCACTCACGCCCCGGGGGCGACCCTGGTGCAGCGGTGTACACGCCCGCATCACCCGTGACAGGGCATCAGCCCCAGCTCGACGGCCCGGGCACCTGCCTCGAAGCGTGTGCTGGCTCCCAGGGCCCGCATGAGCTCGGCGACATGACGGCGGTAGGTGCGCAGCGAGACCCGCATCTCCCGCGCCCCGGCGTCGTCCGTGAGCCCGGCGCCGAGATGGCTCAGGACGCTGCGCACGGTCTCGCTGTGGGCGCGGTGGCGCAGGCGGTCGTAGTCGGCCAGGGGCACGGCCGTGTCCCAGGCGCCGGCGAACATGGACTCAAGGACCCGCACCACGGCGGGAGTCCGTACGGTCGTGCGGCCCGTGCCGGACGCGTCCGCCGGAAAGTACGCCACCCTCCCGTCCACGATCACGGCCTCCCGGGCCCGGGTCGTCGCGACCCGGGCGAAGGACGCCATGCGGCTGTCCGCGAGGGCGCGCAGCACCTCGTCGTCGGGCGGGCCCGCCGTGCACAGCAGCCGGATGGCGAGCCCTCGGCGGCGCCTGTCGCCCAGGGCCTCAAGGGCCGCGCACATGGCCGGCACCTGTCGGCCGTCGCTGGGCAGCACCATGCCGACCGACCACTGGGCGAGGTCGACGAGCCGGCCCACCCGCTCGTCGGCGTCGGAGTCGGGGTCAGGGTCGGGGTCAGCACCGGCGTGCGCGTGCGGGTCCGCCACCGTGTCGTCCGGTGGTGGCGGCTGCGCCGGGCTCCGCGTGAGAGCGCCGTGCTGAGTCGACACACCCCACTCGATGAGCCCGTGCGCCTTGAGCAGGGCGCCTTCCAAGGCATCGAGGCCGATACCGGCCGCGCCGCGGCCGGCATCCGCGCGTTCTGTGAGGCCCCCCTTGTGCCGGGGGCCGGAGGCCACCCACCGACGGTCCACCGCTTTCACCACTTCCCTTCCCTGTCCGACACGACAACGGCCTTGCGCCCACTGCCCGTAGGGCAGCCCCCAGGGGCGCGGTCGAGGGGAAGGCTAGCCTTCACACCGGCACAAGAACCCCTATATGGCAGCAAGCTGCGCTCTTGCGCCAAGCATGCGTAAGGGCCGGGCGCAACCCTGTTCTTCTCGGGTTGCGCCCGGCCCCGTGTCCGTACGCTCTCTGGAGGCCGTGGCCTACGAGTGGCTGCCCACGGTGGCCGGTTCGCCGTGCCGGGGGCCCTCGCTGGGCTCCTGGGGGCCGTCAGGACGCTGTCCGGGCTTGTTGCCGGGCCACCACGCCTTCGGGCCGATCAGGGCGGTCAGTGTCGGCACCAGGAGCAGCGCCATGATGAACGCGGTCACCAGGATGCCGAACGCCACCGCGAAGCCCATCTGCTGGAGCATGGAGTTGTCGGCCAGCATCAGGACGCCGAAGGTGCCGGCCAGGATGACGGCCGCCGAGCCGATGGTGGGCGCCGACTGGGAGACGGCCAGGCGCACCGACTCGCTCGTGGAGCGCCCGTTGCGCACCTCCTCGCGCAGTCGGGCCACCATCAGGATGTTGTAGTCGGTGCCGATGGCGACGACGAACAGGTACACGACGATCGGCAGCGAGAACAGCAGCCCGTCCTCGCCCCTGATGTTCTGGAACAGATAGACCGCCGAGCCGAGGGTGGCGGTGAAGCCGAGGCCGACGGCGAGCATCAGATAGAGCGGGGCGACGACGCTGCGCAGGAGCAGGCCGAGGATGAGCATGATGGCGAGCGCCGCGATCGGGAAGACCAGGCGGTAGTCGTGCTTGACGGCGTCCTCGATGTCGGCGAGGACGGCCGTCTTGCCGCCCACGCGTGCCTTCGAGCCGTCGGGCGCGTTCTTGTGCACCGCGTCGCGCAGATCCCCCGCCACCAGGTCGATGGCCTGCTCGGACGAGGGCCGGAACTTCAGCACCACGCTGTACAGGGCGACATCGCCCTTGGGGTTCACCACGGCCGGGGAGACGTCACCGACGTTCTTCACCGCGGCGATGGACTTCCGGAAGGTGTCGAGGGCGCCCTTGTCCAGCGGCGTGCCCGCCGTCGACTTGACGGTGACCAGGCTCGGCTCGGTCTCTCCGGCGGAGAAGCTCTTCTGCAGATCGGCGTTGGCCTGGATGGACTCCAGGTTCTTGGGCAGCGAGCTCTCCTGGTCGAAGCCGGGCTTGAACCCGAGTGCGCCGATGGCGAGCAGCGCGAGCACACCCGCGGCGACCGTGGCGACCAGCGCGGGGCGCCGGGAGGTGATGTCGCCGGCCCTGGCGGCGAGCCGGTTCTTCGGGGCCCGCTTCCATGCCTTGGAGGGCCAGAACGCCTTGGTGCCGAGGAGCGAGAAGACCGCGGGGACCAGGGTCAGCGCGGCGACGAGCGTCACGGCGACGGAGATCGCCAGCGAGGGGCCCATGGCCCGCATGTTGCCCATGGTGGAGAGCACCAGGGCCAGGAAGGCGACGATCACGGCGCCGGCGGCGGAGGCGATGGTCTCGCCGACCCGGGTGACGGAGCCGATCAGGGCCTCCTTGGCCTCCTGCCCGGCTCGCAGGTGTTCGCGGTAGCGGAACAGCAGGAACAGGATGTAGTCGGATCCCACGCCGAACAGCACCACGATGAGGATCGCGGAGTTGCTGGCGTCCGCCTCAAGGCCGAAGAGCTCGCTCGCGGTCGCGATCAGGCCGTTGGCCGCGACGAACATCAGCGCGATCGTGAGGACCGGCAGAAGGGCGATGAGCGGGCTGCGGAAGATGATCCCGAGCAGCACGATGATCAGGGCCAGCGTGGCCATCATGATCATGGAGTCGGTGTCACCGGCCGCGTCCTTGGAGTCGACCATGAGGGCCAGGGGGCCCGTGACGCCCATCTTCAGCGCACTGCCGTGGAGTTCGGCCCTGCCGTCCGTCCGCAGTTGGCGCAGCGAGGTGAGACCGGCCTCGGCCGACGGGTCCTTCTCGGACGAGGCGACGCTCGCGAGCGCCATCTTCCCGTCCTTGGACACCGCCTCGGGTGTGGTCGCGACGTTCTTGAACGTCTTGTAGTGCTTGTCCTGGAGGGCCGCGGTGACCTTGGCGACGGTGGCCTTGTCGGCGTCCGACAGCGCGGCGCCGTCGGTGCGCTGGAAGACCACGATGGCCGCCGGGGTCTCCTTCTGCGGGAAGGACTCCTCCTGGATCTTCGTCACCTGGACCGACTCGTACCGGGAGGGCAGGAAGTCCGCCTGGTCCGTGCTGGATTTCAGCTCGGGCGCCAGGGTGGCCAGCGCAACCGTGGCGACGATCCAGAACACTATGGTCAGCCAAGGCCGGTTGACGGAGAACCGTCCTATCCGTCCGAACATGACGCTCCTTTGGAAATGGATACGGTGCAAAAACCGCGGGTTCGCGGCAGGGCAGCACCATGGGCCGCCCGGTGTCGGACGGCGGCAGTACAACGCCGGGTGCCAAGACGGCGGGCGGTTCCGTCCGGCAGGTCGGATTCCCCCCGGTCGGCGACCGGGGCCCGGGCGCTGTCCGCCAAGTCTTGCGCGCCGTCACGGAATTGAAGGCTCCGAGCGCGATGGCCGACAGGTTGTTGACAGCCCGTACGGAACTGCCGCCCGCAAAAGGCCCCGTCCGGGAAGCATGTGTCCTCTTGCGGACAGCGGTCCGGGTTTTCCTGTGCCCGGGCGATACCTCCCTCCTACGGTTCAGCGTGGGGGGCCGTGACCACGAGGACGCGGCCCGATGGAGGGGTGGATGTCAACGCTGACCACAGGGGGCCGGGTCCGTTCGCTGGTTTCCCGGATCGTCGTACGCGAAAACGGGCTGGAGAGCCGGTTGTCCGGGAGCCTGGAATTGGTGGAAAAGCGGCTCGCGGAATGCGCGGGGCGTGCCGCGGACCCGCGCGTGGCCGACGTGGTCGGTTATCTCGTGGCGGCCGGCGGCAAACGACTGCGGCCGCTGCTCACCCTGGTGGCGGCGGAGTTCGGGGACCCCTGGGCCCCGGGTGTCATCGACGCCGCCGTGGTCGCCGAACTCACCCACGCCGCCTCGCTGTACCATGACGACGTCATGGACCAGGCCCGCATCCGGCACGGCGTGCCCAGCGTCAACGCCCGCTGGGGCAATTCCGTCGCCGTCATGGCGGGCAACTGGCTGCTTGCCATGGCGGCCCAGCTCTCCGCGGACCTCGTGCGCCCGGCGCTGCCGCTGCACGCCGAGGCCTCCGAGCGCCTGGTGCGGGGCCAGCTCCTCGAGCTCGTGGGGCCGACGGCGAACGACGGCCCGCTGCCGCACTACTTCGCCGTGATTTCACACAAGACGGCGGCGCTGCTCTCCCTCTCGCTCAAGCTGGGCGCCCTTCAGTCGGGCGCGTCCGGCGCGGTCGGCGACGCGCTCGCGCAGTACGGGGAACACCTCGGGGTGGCCTTCCAGATCTCCGACGACCTGCTCGACATCACCTCGTCGTCCGCGCTGACCGGCAAGGAACAGGGCAAGGACCTGTCGGTCGGTGTGGCCGGCCTGCCCGCCCTGCTTGCGCTGGCCGGGGACGACCCTCGCGACGGCGAACTGCGCGCCCTGCTCCGCTCCCCCCTCGGGGTCACGGGCGAGGACCACCGCAGGGCGCTGCGCCTGCTGCGGAGGTCCGCGGCTCTCGGCGAGGCCCGCGCGATCAGGGACCAGCGGCTCACCATGGCGCGTTCGGCGCTGCGCCGGCTGCCGGCCGGTCCCCCGCGACGGGCCCTGGACACCCTGTGCGACGTCGTGGCCACCCGCACCAAATAGCCCGCATCCGCGCCCCTTTCCGGGGTGGCGGCAGACGCCCGGCGACCCGCTCGCACGGCATGTAGGGAGTGACACATGAAGCTGGACGACGGCACGGTGCGCGCGGCCGAGCTGCGCCGCATCCGGGACGAGGCCCACGAGGGCAGCGCCAGGGCCACCGAGCAGCAGCACGCGAAAGGCAAACTGACCGTACGGGAGCGCATCGCGCTGCTCTTCGACGAGGGTTCCTTCCGTGAGGTGGAGACCCTGCGCCGGCACCGGGCCACCGGATTCGGCCTTGAGGACAAACGGCCCCACACCGACGGCGTGGTCACCGGCTGGGGAACCGTGCACGGCCGCACGGTCTTCACGTACGCCCATGACTTCCGCATCTTCGGCGGCTCGCTCGGCGAAGCCCACGCCACCAAGATCCACAAGATCATGGACATGGCACTGGCCGCCGGGGCTCCGCTGGTGAGCCTCAACGACGGCGCGGGCGCGCGTATCCAGGAGGGCGTCTCGGCGCTTGCCGGGTACGGCGGCATCTTCGCCCGCAACACCAAGGCGTCCGGCGTCATCCCGCAGATCAGCGTGATGCTGGGGCCCTGCGCGGGCGGCGCCGCCTACTCGCCCGCGCTGACCGACTTCGTCTTCATGGTCCGCGAGACCTCCCAGATGTTCATCACCGGGCCCGACGTGGTCCAGGCCGTGACCGGCGAGCAGGTCTCGCAGAACGGCCTGGGCGGCGCCGACGTGCACGCGGAGATCTCCGGCGTCGCGCACTTCGCGTACGACGACGAGGAGACGTGCCTGGCGGAAGTGCGCTACCTGCTGTCGATGCTGCCGGACAACAACCGGCAACTGCCGCCGGGCGTGCCGTCCGGGGCCCCGGCGGACCCCTCGGGAGAAGCGTTGCGCTCCCTGGTGCCCAGCGACGGCAGCCGCCCCTACGACATGCGCCGCGTCATCGAGGAGATCGTCGACGACGGCGAGCACATGGAGGTGCACGAGCGCTGGGCGGCCTCCGTCATCTGCACCCTGGCGCGCCTCGACGGGCACGTGGTGGGCATCGTCGCCAACCAGCCGCAGTCGATGGCCGGTGTGCTCGACATCCACTCGTCGGAAAAAGCCGCGCGCTTCGTGCAGTTCTGCGACGCGTTCAACATCCCGCTGGTGACGCTCGTGGACGTGCCGGGCTTCCTGCCGGGTGTCGACCAGGAGCACGGCGGCATCATCCGGCACGGCGCCAAGCTCCTCTACGCCTACTGCAACGCCAGCGTCCCGCGGATATCGCTGATCCTGCGCAAGGCCTACGGCGGCGCGTACATCGTCATGGACTCCCGTTCCATCGGCGCCGACCTGTCCTATGCCTGGCCCACCAACGAGATCGCGGTCATGGGCGCCGAGGGCGCGGCCAACGTGGTCTTCCGCCGGCAGATCGCCGCCGCCGACGATCCCGAGTCCACCCGTACCCAGCTGGTCAAGGAGTACAAGGCCGAGCTGATGCACCCGTACTACGCGGCCGAACGCGGCCTGATCGACGACGTCATCGACCCCGCCGAGACCCGTGACGTGCTCATCGGCGCCCTCGCGATGCTCCGCGAGAAGCACGCCGCCCTGCCGGCCCGCAAGCACGGGAACCAGCCGGCATGACGGGCACCGAGAGCCCCGCGCTGCCCGGCCCCACCCCCGTGCTGCGCGTCGTGCGGGGGCGTCCCACCGAGGAGGAGCTGGCGGCGGTGGCGGCCGTACTGACCTCCGTCGCCGCCGCCCGCAACTCCCCTTCCGCGCCGGGCGGTTCGGGTCCGGACAGCGGTGTGCGCCGGCCCGTCCCCTGGCACACGAGCGGTTCCCCGCGCTCCTGGGTCACCCGGCAGAGCGGCCCTGCCGGGGACCGAGTGCCACGCGCGCGCTAGGGGGTGTCTGGTGGATCATGGCCGGGGGTGCGGCGCCTGGCACGGCACCTCGCGGCGTTGCCGGAACGCCCCGATAGCTCCGCTATCACGACGTTCCGGCGCCTTGCGATGCACCGCACCAGGCGCCGCACCCTGACCGACCCTGATCCACCAGACACCCCCTAGGGAAGGGCCGCCGCGTGCCCGCCGTACGGCCGTGCCTGCCCCTCCCCCGTGCGGGGGAGGCGGATGACCCCACAGGGTGAGGCACGGCGTCACCCCCGTGATGAGAATGGATCACATGCCGAGGAACGTACTTCCCGATGTGCCGCGCTGGGCCGCCCTCGTGGCCTACGCCGTGCCGCTGGCCACGCTGCCGTCGGGGCTGTGGCGGCTCGCCCTGGTCGTCGGGCTCCCGGTCACATCGGATCCCCTGCGCACCGGCTGGGGCGAGCTGTACGTCCTGACCCTGACGGCGGTCTCCGAGGGGCTTGCCCTGCTCACCCTCGGTCTGGTGCAGCCGTGGGGCGAGGTCGTGCCGCGCTGGATCCCGCTGATCGGCGGCCGTCCGGTGCGGCCGCTCGCGGCGGTGGTGCCGGCGCTGCTGGGCGCGGCGGCGCTCTTCCTCCTGAGCATCGTCGTCGGCATCGTCCAGACCCACAGCCTGACCTCGGGCAGCCTCACGCATTCCGCGGCCCAGGAGGCGCTTCTGGTCGTCTGCTACGTCCCGTTGCTGGCCTGGGCCCCGCTCCTTGCGGTGTCGGCGATCGCGTACTACCGGCGGCGCACGGCCGCGCCCGCGGTCCCGGAACCGGTGCGCGAGAACCACTGAGCGGCGCCCTGCCCCGGCGCCGGCGCCGGTGAAAACCCGGCGCCGCGGTGAACTCCATATCGAGGTATTCGAAGGACGAATGCGGCCATGGCCGGTTGATATCTAGGGTTTGCCCCATGTCGACTGCACTGCGCCGGTGCGGAATCCCGGTCCCCCAGGAGGGGAGCGCGAGCATTTCGCACACCGCAGTGGCCTGGTCCGAATGCCTGTCGAGGGGAGCGGCCGAAAAACGGAGCCCCCTTGAGGATGGAGTGGAATCCGTGCAAGGACACGTGCCGCGGTTCGCGGTGATTTCCGGCGCCCCGAAGAAACGGGCGCTTTTCGGAGACGAGCAGACCCCGGCGGACGGTATCGAGTGGGTCTCCCGCTTTTCCGAGCACGTCGCCGCGGGAATACCCCGGGCCTCGGCCGCCTTGAGAGGCTGACGGCGTGCCCATCGTCGACGCTCCTGAACAGTTCAATCAGGAAGACCTGTACCTCGACCTCAACTCGATGATGGACCTGCCAGTCTATCTCAAATGCGAGGGCTTCAACTTCGCGGGGTCGATCAAGCTCAAGGCCGCCACCGAAATGGTGGACGCCGCCGAGCGCCAGGGGCTGCTGAGCTCCGACTCCATCCTGATCGAGTCCTCGTCCGGCAACCTGGGTGTGGCGCTCAGCATGATCGCCGCCAACCGGGGTTACGCCTTCGAGTGCGTCACCGACGCCCGGTGCAACCTGGCCACGCGGCTGCTGATCGAAGCCATGGGCAGCCGGGTCAAGGTGATCACCGAGGCGGATCCCGAGCGCGGGCTGCTCGGCGCACGGCTCGACTACGTACGCGAACGCTGCGCGAGCGATCCCCGGTACGTGTGGCTGAACCAGCACGCCAACCCCAACAACTGGAAGGCCCACTACCGGGTCACCGCCCCCGCGATAGCCCGCCGGTTCCCGCACCTGGACGTGCTGTTCATCGGAGCGGGCACCACGGGCACCCTGATGGGCTGCGCGCGGTACTTCCGCCAGGCCCACCCGGGCGTGACCGTCGTCGCGGTCGACAGCGTCGGTTCCGTCACCTTCGGCACACCGCCGGGACTCCGCATGATCCCGGGCCTGGGCGCGGGCGTGCGTCCGGCGCTGCTCGACGAGTCCTTCGTGGACCACATCGTGCATGTGCCGGAGGCGGAGACGGTCCGGGTCTGCCACCAACTCGCCAGGCGGGGCTTCATGTTCGGCGGCTCCACCGGCACCGTCATCGCCGGTGCGCGCCGCTGGCTCGCCGAACACCGGCCGGGCGCCGAGGTCACCTCGGTGGCGATCGCACCCGACTTCGGCGAGCGTTATCTCGACACGCTCTATCACACCAACTGGGTGCGGGAGTTCTACGGCCCGGACGTCCTGGACGGGCTGAGCACCCAAGAGCAGTACACCCACTGACGGAAAGAGAAGAGGAACGACCGTGACCAACCCCTTCGAGGACAACGACGCCGGCTACTACGTCCTGGTGAACGACGAGGGCCAGCACTCCATCTGGCCCGTGTTCATCGACGTCCCGCGCGGCTGGACCACCGTGCACGGCCAGGACACGAGACAGTCCTGCCTGGACCACATCGAGCGGAACTGGACGGACATGCGTCCCAAGAGCCTCATCGCCGCCTCCGAGGGCCACGCGGCCTGACGCCCCGCGCGGGGCCCGGCACTCGCGCACCCTCGGCCCCGGTCTCCCTGCTCCGGCGGTCGTTCGGCGTCAACTCCGGCTACGGCTACAGCTACAGCGAGAAGAAGCCGCCTCCCGCACCAGGCCCACGGCGTGGTGCGGCGGGCGGCTTTGCGCTGACGCCCCTCAACGCCGGGCGTGACGGATCCTCAGCCGCCCGTACCCCATGGTGCCGGAGATCCGGATCTTCGGGCCGCCCGGTCGGGAGTGGCGCCGGGCCTTGTACAGGAGGTCCTTCCACCCGGTCCGCAGCCCCTCGACGTCGACGACCGCATCGCGCGGCACGGTGATCCTGGCGCCGCCCGTGCCGAGTTGCAGCTCGATGTCGATCACCGGATGCTCGATGACGGCACGCGACAGGTCCAGGCGCACCCGTCCGTGCGCGGACTCGACCTTGAGGAACCGGGGCACCCGCCAGGGGCCGCCGCGCCGGATCCGTCCCGCGGCCGCGGCGATCGTGGACGTGGTGCCCGCGTCCTGCGGCGGGAGCGATGCCATGGCCGACACGATCGCGTCGCCCGCCTCGGCGGTGAGCACCCGGTGGAGACGTTCGTCCATCTCCTCGTGCGTGATGTGCCCTTGCACGTACGCCTCCTGGAGGCGCCGCACGGCCGCGTCGCGGTCGTCTTCGCCGAACGGTGACGCAGGGTCCTGTGCCGGGGAGGTCATCGTTTCACCCTAGCGCTCGCGCCACGGATCGCACGCGTCAAGTCCCGGGCCTGTCGCGGCATTTGGGTGCGGCCCTGTAGGCCGCGCGGGTCCCGGTCCGCGCTTCGGGCGCGGCCTGACGCGTGCCCCCGGGCCAGGTCGTCGCGGGCGGGCGGCACCTGATGACCGGTGCTCCAGTGGTGCACGAGTGCGCGTCGGTTGGATGCGGTCGGCCGTATGTGCAACCGAACCCCTCTTCCATCGGAGGTCCCCGCCATGCAGGTGAACGTCGACCAGGACCGGTGCTGCGGCTCCGGCCAGTGCGTCATGACGGTTCCTTCCGTCTTCGACCAGAGCGAGGACGACGGTCTGGTCCTGCTGCGCCCGGGCGGCGCCGAGCGGGCCGCCCGCGCCGATCTTGAGCTGGCCGCGGGCCTCTGCCCGACCGGCGCCATCACCGTGCACACGGACCGCGGGCCCGGGGACGCCGACGGCGCAGACCCCGCCGGCGCCTGACCGCCCGCCACCCCCAGTCCGACCCTCGTCCGCGCAAGGAGCCCGTCGTATGACTTCCGCCCATTCCACGATCGCCGACCGGGAGCTGACCCTGCCGGCCCCTCGGGGAGCCTGCCCCTTCTCCCCGCCGCCCGCCTATGTCGAGGCCCACCAGGGCGCCCCCCTCACGAAAACGAGCCTGTGGGGCGGCGAGCCGTGCTGGCTGGTGACGGGTCATCAGCAGATGCGTACCGTCCTCCAGGACAAGCGGTTCAGCGCCGACGCGCGGGTGCCGGGTTTCCCCTTCCTCTCCCCCGGGCGCCGGCAGCTGCTCACCAAGGCCCAGCCGAGCTTCCTGCGCCTGGACGACCCCGAGCACGCCAGGCTGCGGCGCATGCTCACGGGTGACTTCATCGTCAAGCGGGCGGAATCCCAGCGCCCGCAGCTCCAGAGGATCGTCGACGAGGCCCTGGACCACGTGATCGCCAAGGGCTCCCCCGCGGACCTCGTACGCGACTTTGCGCTGCCGGTGCCCTCCCGGGTGATCTGCCTGCTGCTCGGTGTCCCGTACGCCGACCACGAGTTCTTCGAGAGCCAGACCAGCATGCTGGTGGACCTGAGTACTCCCCCGGAGCAGATCAAGTCGGCGATGGGGACGCTGAACGGGTATCTGACCGAACTGGCCGAGCGCAAGCGGCGCGAGCCCGACGACAGTCTGCTCAGCCGGCTGGTCGAACGCGGTGAGCTGAACCAGGCCGAGTGCGCGGCCATGGGAATGGTCCTGCTCGTCGCAGGTCACGAGACCACCGCCAACATGATCTCCTTCGGCACTCTCGCGCTGCTGCGCAACCCCGGGCAGCTGGCCCTGCTGAGGGCGCGGCCGGAGCTGATCAAGGGCGCGGTCGAGGAGCTGTTGCGCTATCTGTCCGTCGTGCACTTCGGGCTGCCGCGCGCGGCCCTGGAGGACGTGGAGATCGACGGCACGCTGATCCGGGCGGGCGAGGGCGTGCTGTGCATGCTGTCCGCCGCCAACCGGGACGAGCTGGTCTTCCAGGACGGCGACGCGCTCGACATCACCCGCGACGCCCGCCGTCACCTCGCTTTCGGCTTCGGTGTCCATCAGTGCATCGGCCAGCCGCTGGCCCGCGCCGAGTTGCAGATCGCCCTCGGCACCCTGCTGCGCCGGCTGCCCGAGGTGCGCCTCGCGGTGCCCTACGAGGAGTTGGAGTACCGCACGGACAAGGCGGTCTACGGCGTGCGTTCGCTGCCCGTGACCTGGTGAGACGCGGAGGCGGGTGTCACGGCTCGGGGCCGGCGGTTGGAAACCGCCGGCCCCGAGCCGTTTGGATGACCGCCCGTCGGGCGTGCGTGGCGCCGGGCTCAGTACGGGCCGACGAATCCGGCGGTGACGTCCGACAGCCGGCGCACCTGGGACGAACCTCCGTCGACCATGTCGAGGCAGACGGCCGCGATACGGTCCGCGTTGGGATGGAAGGCCTCCTCCAGCGGGTGCGACACGGGCGCCGGGCAGTTGGGCAGGGTGACCCGGCGCACCGGCCGGCGCAGCGCGTCGAACGCCTTCTCCGCGACGACCGCCGCCACCTCGGCGGCGAACCCGTACCGCGCCCAGCTCGTGTCGGCGACCACCAGGCGTCCCGTGCGCGCGACCGAGGAGCAGATCAGGTCGTCGTCCAGCGGGCGGATGCTGCGGACGTCGACGACCTCGACGCTGATGCCCTGCTCGGCGAGCAGAGCGGCGGCACGTTCGGCCTCGTGGACCATCAGGGAGGCGGCGACCACGGTCACATCCGTGCCGGACCTGACGATCCGGCCACGCCCGAACGGGACGGCGACCGGCTCATCGGGCACCTCGCCCTCCATGCGGTACAGGCCGCGGTTCTCCAGGACGAGCGTCGGGGTCTCGGCGCGCAGTGCCTGGACGAGCAGCCCCTTGGCGTCCGCGGGAGACGCGGGCATCACGACGTTGAGTCCGGGAAAGTGCCCGAAGACCGACTGAAGGCTCTGGGAGTGGGTGGCGCCCTGGCCCCAGCCACGGCCCACCACGGCGCGGGTGACGACGGGCACGCCGCCCTGATCGCCGTACATGTAGCGCCACTTGGCGGCGAGGTTCACCAGCGCGTCCATGGCGAGGAAGAGGAAGTCCGCGCGGGAGTGGACGATCAGGGGCCGGCGCCCCATGGCGGCGGCCCCGACGGCGATGCCTGAAGTGGCGTTCTCCGCATTGGGCACGTCGAAGACGCGGGAGGGGCCGAAGCGTTCGAAGGCGGCGCGGGTCGTGCCGTAGATGCCCTTGTCGTCATCGACGCCCTCACCCGCGACGAAGACGGCCGGGTCGTCGGCCATGCACTGCACGGTGGCCTCGCTGATGGCCTGCCAGTACGTGAGTGTGCGCATCGGTTCAGTTCCTCCTGGTGGTCGGGGCGAGGGGCCGCGGCTCGTCGGCGCCCGAGAGCAGATCCGTCACATCGGGGAAGGGGGCGGCCCGTGCGAGCTCCACGGCCCGTGCGACCTCCTCGGTGAACTCGGCCCGCCAGGCGTCGATGCGGTCGTCGACGGTGGGGTCCTCGGGGCGCAGCGCGTCGGCCGCCGTCCGGATCGGGCAGCGCTCGATCCAGGAGGCGACTTCGGCGTGGCTGCGGTAGCCGCCCGCGTCCGGGTGCGGGCCGACGTGCTCACGCCAGCGGTAGGTGTCGAGCTCCAGCAGGTGCGGGCCCTCTCCCGCGCGGGCGGCCTCGACGGCCGTACGGGCGGCGTCATGCACGGCGAGGACGTCGTTGCCGTCGATCCGGCTCGCCCGCATGCCGTATCCAAGGGCCCGCTGCCAGATGCTGCTGCCTGCGGGCTGACGGGCCGAGAGCGGCGAGGCGATGGAGTACTGGTTGTTCTCGCACACGAACACCACCGGAAGGCGGTGCAGCGCCGCGAAGTTGAGCGATTCGTGGAAGACGCCCTCCTCGGACGCGCCGTCCCCGAAGAACGTGAGCGCCACGCGGGGCGCGCCGTCCATCGCGAACGCCCATGCCGCGCCGACCGCGACGGGGATCATCTCGCCGAGGATGGCCGCGGATCCACCGAAGCCCGCCGCGTGGTCCACCAGGTGCACCGAGCCGCCGCGCCCGCGCGCGCAGCCGGTCTCCTTGCCGTACAGCTCGGCGACCAGCGCGGCCAGGTCGCCCCCCTTGGCGAGGTAGGGGGCGTGCGAGCGGTGGGCGCTGTAGACCACGTCGCCGCGCCGGGTCGCGGCGCACACCCCGACCGCCGTGGCTTCCTGGCCGATGGAGAAGTGCGTGGGGGTACGCATCAGCTGTTCGTCGCGGTACAGGTCCGCAAGCGTCTCCTCGGCACAGCGGATGCGCACCATGTCGCGCACCAGCCGCAGCCGGTCCAAGGTCGTCATCGGTCTCTTCCTTTCAAGGGGAACACCAGCCGGGCCGGGCGCCGCCCGCCCAGCGCCCCGCGGCAGGTGCGGGATCGGCGCCGCTCGGCCAGTGCGGCCGGGCGGCGGTCTGCTCGGCGGCCGGCTCAACGGCCCGGCGGGACAGCGCAAGCAGGGCGAGGGTGAGGACGGCGACCTCCTCGGAGGTCGGGGCGCCGCGCACGACGCGCAGCGCCTGGGGGTCCCGGCCGTTCACTGGGGCTGGTTCCCGTGCTTGCGGCTGGGCAGCGCGCTGTACTTGGCGCGCAGCATCTTCAGGCCGCCGATCAGCTTGGCGCGGGTCTCGCCCGGGTGGATGACGTCGTCGACGAGTCCGTGCTCGGCCGCGTAATAGGGGTGCATCAGCTTGTCCTGGTACTCCTCGATCAGGCGGGCGCGGGTGCCCTCGGGGTCTGCGGACGCGGCGATTTCGCGGCGGAAGATGACGTTGGCCGCGCCCTCCGCGCCCATGACCGCGATCTCGTTGGTCGGCCAGGCCAGCGTCAGGTCGGCGCCGATGGACTGGGAGTCCATGACGATGTACGCGCCGCCGTACGCCTTCCTCAGCACCACGGAGATCCGGGGCACGGTGGCGTTGCAGTACGCGTACAGGAGCTTGGCGCCGTGCCGGATGACGCCGCCGTGCTCCTGGTCGACGCCCGGCAGAAAGCCCGGCACGTCGACGAGGGTGACGAGCGGGATGTTGAACGCGTCGCAGAACTGCACGAAGCGCGCGGCCTTCTCGGAGGAGGAGATGTCGAGTACGCCGGCGAGTTCGCCGGGCTGGTTGGCGACGATGCCCACCACCTGACCGCCGAGCCGGGCCAGCGCGCAGATGATGTTGCCGGCCCAGCGGTGGTGCACCTCGACGTACTCGCCGTCGTCGACGATCTCCTCGATGACCCGGCGCATGTCGTAGGCGCGGCCGCGCTCGGCGGGCACCAGGTCCACCAGGGAGTCGGTGCGCCGGTCCTCGGGGTCCTCCACGCCCGCGCGGGGCGGCAGTTCACGGTTGTTGGCGGGCAGCAGCGTCAGGAGGTAGCGGACCTCCTGAAGGCACTCCTCCTCGGTGTCGTACGCGAACTGGGCGACTCCGGAGACTCCCGTGTGCACGTCGGCGCCGCCCAGTGCGTTCTGGGTGATCTGTTCGCCGGTGACCGCCTGGACCACATCGGGTCCTGTGATGAACATCTGCGAGGTCTCGCGCACCATGAACACGAAGTCGGTGAGCGCCGGCGAATAGGCGGCCCCGCCCGCGCACGGGCCCATGACGACGCTGATCTGCGGGATGACGCCGGAGTTGCGGACATTGCGCTGGAAGATGCCGCCGTATCCGGCGAGCGCGGTGACCCCTTCCTGGATGCGGGCGCCCGCCCCGTCGCACAGGCCGACGATGGGCGCGCCGGCCGCGGCGGCCATGTCCATGATCTTGTGGATCTTGGTGGCGTGTGCCTCGCCGAGCGCCCCGCCGAAGATCCTGAAGTCATGGGCGTACACGAAGACCTCGCGGCCCTCGACCAGTCCCCAGCCGGTGATCACGCCGTCGGAGTGCGGCCGCCTGGCCTCCATGCCGAAGCCGGTGGCCCGGTGCCTGCGCAGCCCCTCCACCTCCGTGAAGGTGTCCTTGTCGAAGAGGAGGGCGATGCGCTCGCGGGCGGTCAGCTTGCCCTTGGCGTGCTGGGCCTCGGTGGCCTTGTCGCCCGGGCCGCCCAGCACGGTCCGCCTGAGCTCCACCAGGTCCGCGACGCGGTCCGCGGTGGCCTTCACCGGCTTGTCGCCGGTCGGGTAGGGCGGGGCGGCGGGTGGCGGGGGCGGAGCGGCGGCGGGGGCGGGCGGGCGCGTGGCCACGTCCGCGTGCAGCTGTGCCCAAGGGGCTTCGTCGATGGTGGTCATCTGCGTCCTTCCACTGGATGCGGTGGGGGGTCGTCGACGGTGGACCGCGGAGCTCCGCGGGGCCATGGCGGCTGTGCCGAGCGGCGCACCTCGTCCAGGAGGTCGGCCTGTTGGAGACAGGCACGCACGTCGGGGAGCGCGGACTGGTCACGGTTTCCGTCGGCCGCGGCCCGGCACGCGGCGGCGAACGCCCTTGCGGTGAGGGCGACTTGGTCGGCGGGCGGCAGCTCGATGCGTTCGGTGACGCCACGCCGCTCCAGCTGAATCACCGGCCGGTGACCGGGGGGCGGGGTGAAGGCGCGCTCCAGGGTGATCCGGCCGTCGCTGCCCCACACTTCGTATGCCGACCGGTAGGAGTGGTGCATGCCGAAGGTCAGTTGGGCGCTGACGCCGTGCTCGTCGCGCAGCAGGGCGGCGCCCGCCGTCTCCACGGCGCTGCCGGGGCCCGCGTGCAGGGTGGCGGCGACGGTGTGCAGCCGCTCGCCGAGGAAGTGGGCGGCGGCCCGGACCGGGTAGACGCCGATGTCGAACAGCGCGCCGCCGCCGAGTTCGGGGGCGTGCCGGATGTCGTGCGCGGGCAGGCGGGGCACGGCGAACGCGGCACTGAAGGAGCGCAGCTCACCGATCGCCCCGCCGGCGAGCAGTTCCCGCACGGCCCGGTGCTGGGGGTGGTGGACGAACATGACGTTCTCCATCAGCGCGAGCGACCGCTCCCCGGCCAGTGCCGACAACGCGCGGGTGCTTGCCGGTTCACAGGTCAGCGGCTTCTCCCCGAGGACGTGTTTGCCGGCCAGCAGCGCCGCCCGGACCCAGGTGGCGTGCAGCGCCGCGGGCAGCGGGACGTACACCGCGTCGACGTCGTCCCGGTCGAGCAGCCGCGCGTAGCCGGTGACGGGGCGGCAGCCGTGACGGCCCGCCAGTTCCGCGGCGCGCGCCGGGTCGCGGCTCGCGATGGCCGTCACCTCGATGCCGTCGGTGGCCGCGAAGGCGGGCAGCATCCTGCGCCGGGCGATGTCCGCGCACCCCAACACCCCGATGCGCAGCGGGCGTTGGGCGCCGGACCGGGTGGATTCAGCCATGGTCACCGAGCTCCGTGGCGGCCAGGCAGGCGGCCAGGGTGCGGGCCTGGACGTTGACGCAGTGCCCCTGCTGGATGAACCGCGACAGCTGTCCTGCGCTCACCCAGCGGTAGCCGGGCGGCTCGTGCAGGGGCGCCTGCGACGCGTCGGCCTCGATCAGCAGATAGCGGCTGACCGCGCCGAGGAAGCGTCCGCCCTCCTCGGAGTGCAGTGCCTCGTAGCGGATGCGGGAGGCGTCGGCCCGCAGCGCCAGGTCCAAGAACGCGGGCCGGTCCGCCTCGGCTCGTCCCTCGTAGGTGTCCGGTGTGCACATCACGGTCGGCGACAGCTCGACGGCTTCTCGCAGTCCGCCCTCGGTCCTGGCGTGCACGAGCAGGTGCGGCACGCCGTCGACGCGACGGGTCAGCATGGCCACGAGGCCCTGGCCGCACGGGCGGATCAGAGGCTGCGTCCAGTGCGTCACCTCGCGGCTGCCGGCCTGGATGGACGCGGCGACGACGTCGAAGTAGCGGCCGTCGGCGCGACGGATGGTGTACGCGTCGCGCTCCCAGTCCGGCAGGCCCGCGAGCGGCACCCGTTCGGTGTGGACGTCGTGCGCGGAGCGGGCCGCGGTGAGCCAGAAGGCGAGTTCGGCATCGGAGTGCAGCGCGGCGGATCCGCCCGCGACGTCCGCCAGGGGCGCGCAGGACAGGACCGTACGGGAGTCCATGTTCACCACGTTGTCCAGCCGCAGCAGCTGGGCGATCTGGCCGAACGTGAGCCAGCAGAAGTCGTCGTGGAGCGGCACGTCGTCCGTGGTCTGCACGATCATGTTCCGGTTGTGCTTGCCGTGGAACCAGGAGCCGTGTTCGGACTGGAGCACGTCGGCAAGCACCTCGGCCCGTCCGGGGCGGGTGAAGTACTCGATGTACCGCACGTCCGTGCCCCGGTGCACCTTGGTGTAGTTGGACCGGGTGGCCTGGACGGTGGGCGAGAGCTGGAGCAGATGGGGATTGCCGGGTTCCATCTTGGCCTGCATCAGACAGTGCAGGACCCCGTCGAACTCCTTGACGAGGATCCCCAGGATGCCGATCTCCGGCTGCCGGATGATGGGCTGGTGCCAGCCGCCCGCGCCCGCGTCCACGCTCACCCGCAGCCCCTCGACGCTGAAGAAGCGCCCGCTGTCGTGGACGAGGTTGCCGGTGCCCTCCTGGGTGCGCCAGCCTTCGAGATCGGCGAAGGCGATGGTCTCGACCCGGAAGGGGTGCGCCGCGCGCCGCTCGGCGAACCACCGGTGGAACTGGCCGAGGTCCATGAACGCGCCCTGGGTGGCCGCCGTCGAACGGGCGATCCGGACGGCCGGGGCCGCGTCGTACCGCGGCCGCAGCGCCGTGGGCACGGCGAGCTTGGGTGACATGGGAGTTGGCTCCTCGAAGTCGTGGGGACGTGACGCGGGCGGGCATGCGGGGGCGCCGGGGCACCGACGGGGCGCGGGGGAAGGGAGCACCCACGGGTGCGGGGAGAGGGAGCACCGACGAGTGCGGGGGGAGGGAGCAGCACCGGCCGCCTGCCGTGGCACGCGGGCGGCGTCGGCGCGGGCGGGCCGGGAGGTTCTAGCGGCCGCCGGCCACGGCGACCGACTCGCCGGTGATGTTCCCGTTGGCCGCCGAGCACAGGAAGAGCACGGTTCTGGCCACGTCGTCGGGGTCGCTCAGCCGCCCGGTGGGTGTCGCGGCGACCTCCCGGGCGCGGACCGGCTCCGGCAGCCCCTTGAGCATCCGCTCGGTCACGGTCAGCCCGGGGCAGACCACGTTGACCAGCAGCCCGTCGCCGCCGAGGTCCCACATGAGGCTGCGGGCCAGGCCGTGCAGGCCTGCCTTGGCCGCCCCGTAGAACTCCTGCCCGCGGTTGCCGCCCAGGGCGTTGTGCGAGGAGATCAGCGCGATCCGGCCCCAGCCCCGCCTGCGCATGCCGGGCACCGCCTGCTGGACGGTGCGGATCACCGGTGCGAGGTTGCCGTCCACGACCGGCAGCCAGTCCTCCTCGGGCACGTTCTCGAAGGGGGTGCCGGGTGTCCTTCGCACACCCCAGCGCACCGCGTTGGCCACCAGGACGTCCAGGGAGCCCCAGCGCTCCTCGACCGCGGCCACCACGCGCTTGGGCGAGGAGGGGTCGTCCAGGGCGTACCGCACGGGGAAGGCACGGTCCTGCTCCGCGCCCAGTTCCTGGGCCAACTCCTCGGCCGCCACCCGGTCGTTGCGGTACGAGACCGCCACTCGGGCCCCTTCCCTTGAGAGGGCCCGGGCCACCGCCCGGCCGATCCCACTGGTCGCTCCCGTGACGAGCGCGGTGCGTCCACTCAGGCCAAGATCCATGTCCGATCCTTCACGTCCGTCGCGTGCTCTGCCTTGCCGGTCTGCCTGCCTGCCTGCTCCAGGCGGTGCTCAGCCCCGGGCCGCCACGAACTCCTTGATGGTGCCGATGACGTAGTCGAGCATCTCGTCGGTGAGGGCGGGATAGACGCCGATCCAGAAGGTGTGCTCGGTGATGAGGTCGCTGTTCGTGAGGTCGCCGACGACCCGGTGCGGCTGGTCGACATAAGCCGGCTGACGGGTGAGGTTGCCGGCGAAGAGCCGGCGGGTGCCGATCTTGCGGTCCTCCAGACGGGCGACGAGTTCGGCCCGGGTGAAGGGCGCGCCGGGAAGGACAGTGAGCACGAAGCCGAACCAGCTGGGGTCGCTGCCCGGGGTGGGCTCCGGGAGCAGGAGGTGGGGCAGGCCGTCCAGGCCTTCGCGCAGCCGGCGCCAGTTGCGTTTGCGGGCGGCGGTGAACTCCTCCAGCCGGGCGAGCTGGCTGAGCCCGAGGGCCGCCTGGAGGTCGGTCGCCTTCAGGTTGTAACCGATGTGCGAGAAGATGTACTTGTGGTCGTAGCCGTGCGGGAGGGTGCCCAGTTGGTAGTCGAACCGCTTGAAGCAGGTGTTGTTCCTGCCGGGTTCGCACCAGCAGTCCCGGCCCCAGTCGCGCAGGGACTCCACGATCCGGGCGAGCTTGAGGTCGGAGGTCAGCACACAGCCGCCCTCGCCCATGGTGAGGTGGTGGGCGGGATAGAAGCTGACGGTGGTCACATCGCCGAAGGTGCCGGTGAGGCGGCCCCGGTAGGTGGTTCCGACCGCGTCGCAGTTGTCCTCGACGAAGTACAGGTCGTGGGCGCGGGCCAGTTCGGCGATCTCCGCCGCTTCGAAGGGGTTGCCGAGCGCGTGGGCGATCATGATCGCGCGGGTCTTGGGGCCGATGGCCCGGGCCACGCGGTCCGCGGTGGTGTTGTACGTGCCCAGCTCCACGTCGACGAAGACGGGCACCAGACCGTTCTGGATGATCGGGTTGACGGTGGTGGGGAACCCGGCCGCGACGGTGATCACTTCGTCGCCGGGCCTGAGCCGGCGCTCGCCCAGGGTGTGGGAGGTCAGGGCCGTCAGGGCGAGGAGGTTGGCCGACGAACCGGAGTTGGTCAGATGGGCCTTGCGTCGCTTGAGGGTCCTGGCGAACCGTGACTCGAAGGTGCGGGAGCTCTTTCCGGCCGCGATACGCAGATCGAGGGCAGCCTCCACCAGCGCGGCCCGGTCCTCCGCGTCCAGCGTCGCCCCGGACGGCCAGATCTCCGTCACCCCCGGCTCGAACGGCCGCTTGTCCCTGATGTCCTCGTGGTATTCGCGGACCTGGTCGAGAATGAGCGCCTTGTCGCCGCGCATCCCTGCCTCCTTCACCATCGGCCTCGGCCCATCCCCGCACCTGTGGGGAGCGCTCCGTACGCACCCAAACTGCGCCACGTGCCTCGAACCGGGCTTGACACGAGATGGACACCCGATGGACCGGACACGCGAGCGGCGTTCGAGCCGGGGCGCCTAGCGTGCGCGCGATGGACATCCACGACACGGCCGTGCCCGACGCCTACCGCATCGAGCCGCGCGCCCTCACCGACGCCCGGGGCACCTTCCACGAGTCGTTCCGGCACGAGGAGTTGGCGCGTGCGACCGGGCATGTGCTGCTCCCCCGGCAGGTCAACCTCTCCTCGTCCAGGCGCGGCACCGTCCGCGGTCTGCACTCGGTGCTGCTGCCGCCCGGGCAGGCCAAGTTCGTCAGTTGTGTACGGGGCGCGGTGCGTGACTTCGTCGTCGACGTACGCCTGGGTTCGCCCGCCTTCGGCGCGTACACCACGGCGGTGCTCGACGCGCACGCCGGCACCGGCATGTTCGTGGCCGACGGGCTGGCCCACGGGTTCGTGGCGCTGACGGACGACGCGTGTGTGAGCTATCTGTGCTCCACCGAGTACGTGCCCGGCACCCAGGTCGACATCTTCCCCTTCGACCCGGACCTCGGCCTGCCCTGGGAGCTGGGGCTGAGCGGGGAGCCGCTGCTCTCGCAGAAGGACGCCGATGCGCCCCCGCTCGCCCGCGCCGCCGACCTCGGGCTGCTCGCCACGTACGACGCGTGCCTGAGTCACTACGCCGACCTGCGGCGTGCGGCACGCCGGGACGGGCCCGCGCCGGGCGGACGGCGGCCGGCCACCGCGTGACGCGCTCGCCGGCCGCTCGCCGGCCCCGACCCGCCGGGCGCCCGCTAGCGGGGGTGGGCGCGGGCCGCGAGCTCCAGGAGCGAGGCGGCCGTCCGGGACGGCGCGGGCAGGGACCGCACCTCGTCGCGCAGGGCCGCCGCCGCTTCGCGGGCGGGGCCGGCGAGCAGTTCCAGCGCGGTGTCCCGCACCCGGACCGCGGCCTCGCTGTCCTGCGCGAGGTCGGCGCCCGGCAGGTGCAGGCCCGCGCCCACGGCGCGCAGCCGCTCACCCGTGAGCAGCTGCTCGGGGCGCGGCGACACCACGAGTTGGGGCACTCCGGCGGCCGCCGCGGTCATCGCGGTGCCACCGCTGCCCTGGTGCACGACGGCCGCGCAGGTGGGAAGCAGCAGATGCGCCACGGACGCGTCCGTGGCGCCGACTTCGTCGGGGAGACGGGTGAGCGCGGCCCGCTGGGCGGGGCCGAGGGCCAGCATCACGTCAAGGCCCTCGGCCGCCAGCAGGCCGGCGGCGGCCAGCAGGGGGTCGGGGTCCGCCCCGGGCCCGCCGGCCGGGCGTGCGCCGGCCTCCCAGGTGACGCACACCCGCGGCCGCGCGGGTGCCCGCAGCAGTCCGGTGGGCAGTTCACCGGGGCCGCTGTACGGCACATGGCGCACCGGCATCCGGAGCTCCGGGGTGGGCAGTTGGAGCATCGGCGGGCATGGGTCGATCCAGCCGAACGGGGTGTGCGCGGGGTCCGCGCCGTGGCGTTCGAACAGGTCGCGGTAGCAGGGCAGCGGGCCGCCCATCGGTGGGGATGCGCCGCCGAGCTCCAGTCGCAGCACCGCGGCGCAGCCCCACAGATGGGCGGCCAGCGGCACCCCGAGCACCTGGGACACGACGGTGCCCGCGTAGGTGGAGGCGTCCGCGACGATGAGATCGGGCCGCCAGGCGCGGGCGACGTCCAGCAGGCCGGGCACCATGTCGTCCGCGATCCCCACCTGACGCTCCACCAGGGAGGCCATGAACCGCCGCCGCTTCTCGTCCAGTTCACCCAGCCGCAGCGGCCAGTCGGCAGGCCAGCCGCGCAGGAGGGCGCGGGCCCCGGCGCCGCCCATGGCGGGCGGCGTGGCGGGGGGCGCGGTGGCGCCGACGGCCACCGCGGTCAGGCCGGCGGCGCCGACCGCCGGGGCGCACTCGGACGGTACGGCGACCAGCACGTCGTGCCCCGCGGCGCGGAAGGCCCAGGCGAGCGGGACCATCGGGAAGAGATGCGCGGACGGGGACCAGGTGGTGAAGAGAATGCGCACGGGGCTCCTTCGGACGGTCGACGTGGCGCGCGGCTCACTTCACGAAGGGGCCGGCCCCCCGGGGCAGGTCCCGCGCCGCGCCTTCGCCCAGCCAGGTGAGCAGGGCGCGGCGGCGCTCCTGCGCGTCCTGGGCCAGGGTGTCGGGACGGGCGACGGCGAGGCGTTCGGCGGTGACGCGTACGCCGTCGGCCTCCTCGGCCAGCCGCCAGGTGCGCCGGTACAGCGCGAACTCGGCGGGCGGGTCGAGGTGTTTGACGACGACGGTGTGCGGCGCGCGGCCGATGTGGACGGTGCGGCCGTCGTGCGTGGTGCCGTCGGGGTGCTCGGTGGCCGCGGTCCCGAACCCGGCCGTCTCCCCGGTCGCCGGTCCCCCGAGCCCCAAGTCGGCGGACAACCGTGCGTGGACGTCCTTGACGGTGCCGGGCACGAGCGTGTCCCGCGCGGCGCGCAGCACCAGGGGCGACTGCTGTTCGCGGCCCTCGACGGCCTCCTTGAGGGTGCGCATCTGAAGGGCGCCGTGCCGGTCCAGCTCCCCTGCGGTGAGCGCCGGGTCCTCGTCGGTGGTGAACCAGTGGTGCGACTCGACGCGGCAGCCGCCGCCCTCCAGATCGGTGAACAGCCACTCGCCGCCCAGCTCGCGAATGGCACCCACGCTGCCCCGCTGCTCGAAGACCATGCGCAGCGTGTCGTCGTGCAGGCTGCGCCGGGACTGCCAGATCCGCAGGCCGCCTTCGGGGCCCGGGCGCACCGCCCAGAACGTGGCCAGGTCCTCGATGCCGCTCCGCTCGACGATCTCGGTGTGCACGATCCACGGGTACAGCAGCGGCCAGCCGGTCACGTCGGTGAGCGTGCGGTAGACCAGCTCGGCCGGTGCGTCGACGGTGATCGCGGCCTGTGTGCGGTGGATCTCCCGCGCCGCCGCGGGACCCGTCCCGCGTGCGGCATCGGTGATGATCTCGGTCATGGTCACAGTGCTCCTAGCAGAGTCGGGCGGCGGTTCAGGAGGTGGCGCGGGCTTCCAGGTGGCCGACCAGTTCACTCGGCAGCGGCATGGCCTCGATCTCCTGGCGGACCTCACGGGCGTGTTCGGCATACCGGGGCTCGCCCAGCACGTCCTCGATCGCGGTGCGCAGGGCGCCGGGGGTGGACTGCCGGTCGGGCGCGAGGATGGTCCCGGCCTTGGCCTGCTCGACCAGTTCGCCCCACAGCCACTGGGTGGACTCGGTGGTGTCGGGCACCGTGACCTGCGGGACGCCGTGGGCGAAGCCCGTCATGCCGGTGCCGGCGCCTCCGTGGTGCACGAGCAGGTCGCAGGTGGGCATGAGGGCGCCCAGCGGTACCCAGCCGGTGGTCCGCACATGGGCGGGCAGCGGGGTCCTGACTTCCTCGGCGCCGGCCACGGCCAGGACGACCTCGGCGTCCAAGTCGGCCACCTCCTCCAGGAGTTGGCGACGGCGGTCGGCGAAGTTGCTGGTGGTGATGCCGCCGGACAGCACCACCCGGGGCCGGTCCGGGCGGTCGAGCAGGTGGCCGGGGACCTCGCCCGGCCCGTTGTAGGGGATGTAGCGCATGGGCACGCGCGGCACCCGGCCGGGGCGGCGCAGCGCGGGCGGGCAGGTGTCGATCCAGGTGTCGGTGCCGATCCTGGGCTCGACGCCGAAGCGTTCGAACATCCGGATGTAGGCGGGCGGCACCTCCTTCTCTTCGAGGAAGTAGATGCCGACGGGCTGGCACCAGCTGTAGCCGACCGCCGGTACGCCGACCGCCGCGGCGGCGACCAGGCCCACGACCGCGCCGATGTCGTACACGACCAGGTCGGGGCGCCAGGCGCGGGCGAAGGCGACCAGATCGTCGGCGAGCGAGTCGGCGAGTCCGATGAGCTGGGAGGCCCAGCTCATGCGGCGCTCCTCGGACCAGGGCAGCGGGCCCATCGGCCAGTCCTCGGGGATCCGTTCGGGCCGCTCGGTGCTGTCCGGGATGCGCCAGGAGGCGAAGGCGTCGCCGGCCGCACGGTCGCCGATGGGTACGGCGATCAGGCCTGCGGCCTTGACGCGGTCGAGGGACTGCGGCCGGGCCGCGACCCGCACGTCGTGGCCCGCCAGTTGAGTGGCCCAGGCCAGTGGTACGGCCCAGGGGACATGACTTGCCCCGTGGGCGACAAAGAGGACACGCATGCTGTCGTCACCTGCCTGAGGTCGAGGAACGTACGTTCTGCGGGGGTGAGGGCGGTTCGTGGTCCGGCCGCGGTCAGTCGCGGGGCCGGCCGGGCAGCGCAAGACCCGGCAGGAGGGTGAGCGCGCTGATGGCCAGCGCCCACCAGAACGTCGTGCCGAACGCGTCGGCCAGGCGGGCGCCCTGCCCGTCGCTCTGGTGCTGGAGGACGATGACGAGGGTGGCCGTGCCGAGCGAGCCTCCGATGCGGTGCACGACGTTGTTGATGCCGGCCGCCTGCGGCATCTGGTGCGGTTCGATGCTCTGGAAGACGGCGGTGATCATCGGGGACATGGCCCCGCCGAGACCCAGACCGCGCACGAACAGCGCGGTGCCGAGAAGGAGTTCACTCGGCGCGTGACCGACCTGGGTGTAGGCCAGGGTGCCCACCATGGCCAGGGCGATGCCGATCAGGATGACGGTGCGCAGGCCGAGACGGCTGGTGAGCCGGCCCGCGAAGAACATGGCGACCGCGATGCCCAGGTCCTGCGGGATCAGCAGGAGTCCTGCGTGCAGCGCGTCCTGGCCGCGGGCCTGCTGGTAGTAGAGCGGCAGCATGAACATGGAGCTGAAGAGGGCGGCGCCGACCAGGAACGAGGTCAGCATCGCCTGGGAGAAGGCGCGCCGGGCGAACAGCCGGAGATCCAGTACGGGTGAGGAGCCGGGACGCAGCGCGTGCACGGCGTATCCGATCAGCAGCAGCGCGCCGACGGCGACGGGGGCGTGCACGATGGTGTCGGCGAAGCTGTGGCCGTTGCCGGTCTCGGAGAATCCGTAGATGATCGCGGCGAGTCCTGGTGAGATCAGCGCGAGCCCGAGCACATCGAGCTTCTGGCCGCCCTCGGGGGTGCTCCTGGGCAGCACCCGGGCGGCCAGGAGCAGGGTGAGCGCGCCGAGCGGGATGTTGATGTAGAAGATCCACTGCCAGCTGAGCAGGCCGATGAGGACACCGCCGACGACCGGGCCGAGCGCGGGTGCGAAGGTCAGCGGGATGATCAGCAGGCTCATCACCCGGCCGATGCGCTGGGGTCCCGCGGCCTGGGCGATCATCGACTGGCCGATGGGCTGGATGAGCCCGCCGCCG
Source organism: Streptomyces sp. NPDC048416 (assembly GCF_043200435.1). Classification (NCBI taxonomy): domain Bacteria; kingdom Bacillati; phylum Actinomycetota; class Actinomycetes; order Kitasatosporales; family Streptomycetaceae; genus Streptomyces; species Streptomyces sp. NPDC048416. Next base: position 332,890 of record NZ_JBICXU010000005.1, on the reverse strand, counting down.
AGGCCCTGGAGCACGCGGAAGAGGATCAGCGAGGCGGCCGACCAGGCCAGGCCGCACAGCGCCGAGCCGAGGACGAAGCAGGCCACCGAGGTCATCCAGACGCGCTTGGCGCCGAACCGGTTGGTGGCCCAGCCGCTGATCGGGGCGACCAGTGCGAACGCCAGCAGGTAGCCGGTGCTGATCCACTGCACTGTGGCGAGCGAACTGCCGAAGTCGCTGCGGATGGCCTCGATGCCGACGTTGACGACGGTGGAGTCGAGTACGGCGAGGATCGTGCCGAGCACCAGGACGCTGCCGAGTTTGAGGACGGCGGGTTCCAGACGATCGCTCGGTCGGGCCGCCGTGGCACGCACGGTCGTGGACATGACTGTCTTCCCTTGGGTCGGTCGGAAAGGGGGCAGGCGAAACGAGGGAAACGGGACAAGCGCGGGGAAAACGGGGGGAGAAACGGGGGAACCGCGAGACGCAGAGAGGAAAAGGGTGCTGCGGCCCGCCGGGGGAATCGCGGGCCGCAGCGGTTCGTGGGGGCCGCCGGGTGGGACTGCCGGGGGTCAGGGGACGAGGACGATCCGGCCCAGCTGCATGCGGTCCTCCATCAACTGGTGGGCCTTCGCGGCCTCTTCCAGCGGCAGTTCGGTGTGTACGACGGGCCGCACCGCGCCGCTGAGCACCATCGCGCACACTTCCTCGACGATCCGGTCGAAGTTGTCGACCTGGCTGTCCATGACGCCCATGGAGAAGTGCGTGACGTACTTGCCCGCCAGGTCCTCCAGCGCGATCTTGGGCAGCTCCAGGCCGCCGCCTGCCGAGCCGTAGAAGACCAGCCGGCCGAACGGCTTCAACAGGGCGATGCTCTTGGGCGTGATGTCGGCGCCGACGCTGTCGAGGACGATGTCGACCCCGGCGCCGCCGGTGGCCGCGCGGACCTCCTCCTCCCAGCCCTCACGGCTGTAGTCGACGGCGTGGTCGGCGCCCAGCTCCTTGGTGAACGCCAGCTTCGCGGGGTCCTTGGCCGTGGCGATCACGGTGCCGGCGCCCAGCGCCTTGACCATCTGGATCACGAGGTGGCCGATCGCCCCGGCGCCCGCGTGCACCAGGACGCTCTCGCCCTTCTTCAGGTACGCGGCCTGGACGACTTCGAGGCCGACCTGGGCGGGCGAGCTGAGCATGGTGGCCTGCGCGGCGTCCATCTGCGCGGGAACGCGGACCACGTCCTTCACCCGCGCCAGGGAGTACTCGGCGAAGGCGTCCTTAAAGATGACGCTGGCCACCCGGTCACCGATCTGCCACCCCTGGACCCCGGGGCCGAGGGCGTCAATGAAGCCCACCGCGTCACCGCCGGGGCTCGCGGGCAGCTGAAGCCCTTCCCCGTAGTAGAACTCTCCGGCGCGCTCCTGGATCCCGGCGAAGTTGACGCCGATGGCCTCGGCCCGGATCCGTACCTGCCCGGGACCCGGCTCGGGCTTGGCGACCTCGTCGACCTGGAGTACCTCCGGCGTTCCGTGCTGGTGGTAGCGGACGATGCGCATGGGTCTCTCTTTCTGTAGCTCCAGGGACCGCGGCTGCCGGCTCCCGAGGGAGTGGCCTTGCGCCCGGCCGCGGGCGCGAGGGGACCGGCGGCGGGCGCGAGGGACCGTGCCGCTCGGCGCGGTGTCGGTGCGTTCAGCCTCGCGCGCGTCACTGGAGTCCTGGCCGAGCCCCGGCGGACCCGCCGGGCGCGCGCCTCACGCCTCGGGGGTCACACCCGCGAAGAGGTCGTCCTCGGGCAGTTCGGTGGTCACATGGCTGCGCGCGAGGTGGTAGTCCTCGGTGGGCCAGGCCTGCTGTTCGATCTCCAACGGGCAGGAGCGCTCGGGGCCGTTGGGGTTGACCTGCGTGACGTGGGCGAGCAGCGCCCGCAGCCGGGTCGGGAACCACTCGGCGCACTCCACCCGCGAGGTGATCCCCCACTTCTCCTCGACGCCTTCGAGCTCCTTGAGGACCTCGCCGTGCGGCGAGTCGAGTCCGGCGGCCGTCATGGCCTCGTAGATGGCCTTGAAGTACGCCTTGCTGAAGGCGAGCGTGTAGTAGAGCTTCAGCGGCTGCCAGGGCTCACCGGTGCCGGGGTAACGGGCCGCGTCCCCGGCCGCGTTGAACGCCTCCATCGTGACCTGGTGGGTCTTGATGTGGTCGGGGTGCGGGTAACCGCCGTTCTCGTCGTAGGTCACGACGACGTGCGGGCGGAAGGCGCGCATCGCGGCGACCAGGGGCCGGGAGGCGGTCTCCAGGGGCTGGACGGCGAAGCAGTCCTCGGGCAGCGACTCGCCCTCGGCGGGCAGCCCGGAGTCGGTGAAGCCGAGGAACTGCTGGCGCACGCCGAGGATTTCGCGGGCCCGCTCCATCTCAAGGCGGCGCAGCCGGGGCAGGTCGGCCCACACCTCGGGGCGGTCCATGGCGGGGTTGAGTACGTCTCCGCGCTCGCCGCCGGTCATGGTGGCGACCAGGACGTCGACGCCCTCGTCCTGATAGCGGGCCAGGGTCGCCGCCCCCTTGCTCGACTCGTCGTCCGGGTGGGCGTGCACGGCCATCAGGCGCAGTCCGGTGCGGGAGGGTGAGGTGGACCTGGTCATGCGGAATCTCCTGTACGGCTGGGGTGCGGTGGGGATGGTGGGGACGGGTGAGGGTGGCGCGGGCGCGCAGGGGCGGGCGGCCCCTCACCCCTTGCCGGGGGCGTGCCTGGGGTACAGGGCGGCGGGCAGGAGGGTCAGGGCGCCGAACGCCAGGGCCCACCGGAAGGTGTGGGCGTAGGCGCTCGCGGCGCCGACGCCGTGCGCCTGGGCGTGGGCGTGGGCGAGGGCGCTCTGAAGGATGACGGCGAGCACGGCGGTGCCCAGGGAGCCGCCGACGCGGTTGAGGACGGTACGGGCGCTGGTGGCGGCGGCCGCCTGGCTCCGGTCGACCGAGGTGTACGTCGCGGCGACGTTCGGCGGGACCACCGCCCCGAGGCCCACCCCGCGGACGAACAGGGCCACCGTGAGCAGGAGTTCCCCGGGGGCGTCGGCGGCCAGCGCGAAGGGGAGGGTGCCGACGATGGTGAGCGCGATGCCCACGAGGACGGTGTTGCGCGGCCCGTACCGGTCGGTGAGCCGTCCCGCGAGCGGGGTGACCAGCGCGCTGCCCAGCGCCTGGGGGGCGAGCATGAGACCGGCCTGGAGGGCGCTGACGCCCTTCACCTCCATGAAGTACAGCGGCAGCAGCAGCATCGAGGAGTACAGCGCCGCGCCCAGCAGGAAGGTGTTGACGGCGGCCAGGGTGAAGCCGCGGCCGGCGAACAGCCGCAGGTCCAGCAGCGGCGCCCGGGTGGTGCGCAGCGCGTGCACGACGTACCCGGCGAGGAAGGTGACGCCGACCGCGAGGGCCACGGCCTGCGTGAGGTCGGTGCCGCCGCCCTGTCCGTACCGGGCCAGGCCGTAGACCAGCGCGGCGAGTCCGGTGGGGAGCAGGGTCAGGCCGATGCCGTCGGGCCGTACGGAGGTGTCGCGTTCGCCGCTGTCGGCCGGGACCAGCCGGATCGCGAGGGCGAGCGCCACAAGGCCGACGGGGATGTTGACGAGGAACAGCCAGCGCCAGCCCGCCCATTGGACCAGGACACCGCCGAGTACGGGCCCGAGGATCGGCGCGACGGAGACGGGCACGGTGATGATGCCGACCAGCCGTCCGATGCGCTGGGGGCCCGCGTGGCGGGCGACCAGCGCCTGACCGACGGGCTGCATGAGCCCGCCGCCGACGCCCTGAAGGACGCGGAAGGCGATCAGGGAGGAGCCCGACCAGGCCAGGCCGCACAGCGCGGACGCGGCGATGAACAGGGCGACCGCGGCGAGCCAGACACGCCGGCCGCCGTACCTCTTCTGGAGCCAGCCGGAGAGCGGGGCGACGAAGGCGACGGTGAGCAGATATCCGGCGCTCACCCACTGCACGGTCGCCATGGGGGTGTGCAGACCCTCGGCCATCGGGCCGAGGCCGACGTTGACGATGGTCGCGTCGAGCTGGGCGAGCACGGCGCCCAGGATCAGCACCGAGCCGAGCCGCACCAGCGCCGGGTCCAGGGGCTCGGGTCGCGGACGGGAGGAGGTGTCGCGGCGGGCGACCGTGGGGTCCAAGGTGCCTCCTGGGCCGTGGGTTTTCTTGACGGACACAAATTTAGGTCGCACCAAATTTTTTGTCAAACCAATCTTTATGTTGGCCAAATCAAGTGGGTACGATGAACGCATGACCGAGGCGAGAACCACCGAGGCGCGGGCCCCCGAAGAGGGCCGACGCGGGCGCAAGAAGCGCGAGACACGCGAGCGACTGGCCCATGTCGCGACGCTGATGTTCATCGAGCGCGGCTTCGAGAACGTGACGATCACCGAGATCGCCGAGGCCGCCGATGTCTCCAAGATGACCGTCAGCAACTACTTCCCGCTCAAGGAGGATCTGGTCTTCGACGCCTACGAGGGGCTGGTGGACAGCCTGGCCCGGGTGGTGCGCGAACGCGCCGTGGGAGAGTCCGCGCTGCACGCCCTGCACCGCGTCTTCGTCACCTCCCTCGACCGGCAGCATCCGGTGAACGGCCGCTGCACGCCCGGCTTCGCCCGGCTCGTGTACGACAGCCCCCGGTTGCGCGCCCGGGAGCGCGAGCTGGACGAGCAGCGCGAGGCGGCACTCGCCGAGGCCCTTGCCGACGCGACCGGGGCCGGACCGGAGGATCCCGTATCCCCCTTGAGCGCGGCTCAACTCGCCGCCGTCCACCGCGCGTTGTGCCGCCGGGTACGGGCCCTGTGCCGCACCGCCACACCCGCGGTCCAGCTCCGCGAGGAGATGACCGAACTGGCCGCCACCGCCTTCGGCATGCTTGAGCCGGCCTTCGGCGCGTACTGCGTACGGGAGCCGTAGCAGCCCCACCCCGTGCCCTGCGCACAAGGACGCCGCACGGCAGGCCGGGCGGCCCCGGCCGCCCGCTCCGGTGCACGCCGGTCGAGCGGGGCTCGACCGCCGCGCGCCAGACTCCCCGCCACACGAGCCTGCCGGGCGTACCGGCGGCTGGCACGAGAGGAGTGGGCGTTGTCCGCGACGACCGCAACGACACAGCCCGGCACCGAGCCGGCTCCCCCGGCCGGGACACCCGGCACCGAACCGGGCAACAACCTCACCGGGTTCACCCTCACCCACGACCTGATCCGCCGGGTGATCCCGGAGCTGGGCCGGCGGCTGGCGGGCGCCGCGGCGGCCGGCGTCCTGGACGCGAACGCCGTGGACCGCCTGAGCGCCTGGTGGCAGATGTTCACCACCATCCTGGACGGACACCACACCAGCGAGGACTCGCACGTGTGGCCCGTCGTCCTGGAGGCCGAGCCGGGCCTGGCCGGCGTCGCACGCACGCTGGAGGACCAGCACGCCTCGCTCGACGACCACCTGGCAGCCATCGACGAGGGCCTGCGCCGGCTCGTGTCCGGGCAGGGCGAGCGGGAGGTCCGGCTCACCGGACTGCTGGCCCGCATCGCCGAGTTCGACGCCCTGATGCACGACCACCTCAGGCTGGAGGAGCGCACGATGGTGCCGGTCCTGCGCGAGAAGGTGAGCGCCGAGGCGTACCGGGCGATGCTCGCCTCCCTCGCCTCGGGGCACGACCCCCTCGACTTCGTGCCGACGATGCCGCTGCTGCTGGAGAAGGCGGCCCCCGAGGCCGTGACCTTCATGCTCGGCGGCATGCCCCCGGCGCTGCGGGCCCGCTACGAGGCCGAGTTCGAGCCCGCCTACCGGGCACTGGTGGCCGCGCTGCCCGCGGCCTGAGCCGCCCCCGGCCCCTTTCCCCGCACGTTTTCGACAGGAACGGTTTATCTGGCATGAGACTTCTGGTGATCGGCGGAACGGTCTTCCTCGGCAGGGCTTTCGTGGCCGACGCGCTCGCCCGCGGCTGGGAGGTCACCACCTTCCACCGCGGCCGCTCCGGCTCCGACCTGCCCGGCGTCGAGACCATCCTGGGCGACCGCGAGAACGAGGCCGACCTCGCGCGGGTGGCCGCGGCGGGGCCCTTCGACGCGGTGGTCGACGTGTGCGGCTATGTGCCGCGCACGGTCGGCGCATCGGCCCGCGCACTGAGCCCGCGGGCCGGTGCCTATCTGTACATCTCCTCCATCAACGCCCTGCGACCCTGGCCCGCGGCCGCCGTGGACGAGTCCTCCGTGCGCTTCGAGTGCTCCCCCGACGCCGGGCCCGACGACGGCCAGTACCCCGCGCTCAAGGCGGGCTGCGAACGCGCCGTCGAGCGGGACTTCGACGGCCGAGTGCTGGTGCTGCGCCCCGGCGTGGTCATCGGCCCCGGCGACCGCATGCGGCGCGTGCCGTACTGGCTGCGGCGGGCCACGCAGGGCGGACGGATGCTCGCCGCCGGCGCCCCCGAGCGCACGATGCAGCTCATCGACGCCCGGGACATCGCGGCCTTCGGCCTGGACCGGATCGCGGCCGGCGGCTCCGGCACGTACCTGACCACCGGCGAGCCCGCCAATGCCACCTGGGGTGAACTCGTCGAGCACGCCGTGGAGTTGACGGGCGCGGGTACCGAGCCGGTGTGGGTGCCGGACGCGTTCCTGGCCACCCAGCAGATCCCCCCGTTCGTGACCGTGCCGTTCTGGGCGCCGCCCATGGAAGCGCTCGCGGGCGTCTGGGACTTCTCCTCGAAGAAGGCGCTGGCGGACGGGCTGCGCTGCCGTCCCTTCGCCGACTCCGTGCGCGACACCTGGACCTGGATGACGGAACAGGGCGGTATGGAAGAGGCGTTCGCCGAGTACCGCTACCCGGACCAGACGCTGACCCGCGAGCGGGAGGCCGAGATTTTGGCGGCCTGGGACGCGCGCGAGACCGGCTGATTCGCCGGACATAGCAAAAGCGCCGTGGGGCGCCGGCCGGGACGGCCCGGCCGGCGCCCCACGGCGTTCGGCGACGTCAGCGGATACCGGCCGGGGACGGCTGCGGCTGCGGCTCCGGCTCCGGCTGCGGCTGCGGCTGCGGCTGCGGCTGCGCGAGGACACGGGCCAGCACCGCGGGCAGTTCGCGCGCGGCCCCTGCGTCCCAGACGGGAGTCCGCCAGGCGACGAAGCCGTCCGGACGCACCAGCACCGCTCCCCCGCCCCCCACGCCGTGCGCGGCGGCCCAGCGCCCCGAAGGGTCGGCCAGTTCCCGGCCGACACGCAGCACCTTCAGCCACCCGTGATCCGTCTGGGGCGCGTCCGCTGCCGCGTCGGGACCGAGGACGAGGGTGAAGTGCGGCTCGTACACGTCGATGCTGGAGCACGTCCGGCCGTCCCGCTCCAGGACCAGGTGCGGGGCGCGGGTGCCGGGGCGGCCCGCATCGCCGGGTTCCTCGTCATCCACCACCGCGTCCGAGGCGTACCGGTAGCCGAGGCCCAGCGCGATCCGGGAGACCTGGGAGGCCGCGTCGTCGCCGCCGGCGCCCGCCCGCTCCTCCTGGAGCCGGGTGGACAGCGCGCAGGTCAGTTCGGCCACGGGCCGGCGCTCCGGCTCATAGGTGTCCAGGAGGCCGGGGCCCGCCTCGCCGCCGAGGACCGCGGCCAGTTTCCAGGCGAGGTTGTGCACGTCCTGGATGCCGGTGTTGGCGCCGAGCCCGCCCGAGGGCGGCATCACATGGACCGCGTCCCCGGCCAGCAGGATCCGCTCGCGCCGGTAGGCGTCGGCGACCCAGGAGGCCAGTTCCCAGGTGTGCACGCCACGGCCGGTGCCGGGCACCGCGGGCAGCACCCGTACGCGAAGGTCCTGGTCGCCGACCGCGGCCCGGATGTCCGCCACGCAGCGCGCGGGCGTGAAGTCGTCCGGCCCCTCGCCGCGTTCGGGGTCGTAGGGCACCATCAGGACCCAGCGGCCGGCGCGGTCCAGCCGGGCCAGCAGCGTGCCGGGCACCGGGCGGGTGAGGTAGGCCAGGCCGACGGGACGGCCGCGCAGCGCGGCGCCGAGGTCCGCCTCGAAGGCGATGTTGACGACATGCGCCAGCCGCTTGCCCCACGTGCCGATGCCCAACGCGGCGCGCAGCGGGGAGCGGTGTCCGTCGGCGGCGATGAGATGGCGCGCCCGTACGGTGTACCGGCGGCCGTCGGCGCGGTCGGTGACGCTCGCGGTGACCCCGTCGGCGTCCTGGGCGACCTCCCCCAGTTCGGTGTGGAACCGCACGTCGGCGCCCAGTTCCTCGGCGCGGGCGCGCACCAGCGGCTCGACGGTGCTCTGCTCGACCAGGGCCGGCGGGCAGGGGCTCGCCCAGCCGGCCGATTCGCCGGCCGGCCTGCTGCCGCGGTACTCCTCCGGGCCGGCCAGGGTGGCGGCCCGCACGACGTCGGTCGCCTCAAGGAACACCGAGGGCGGAGCGGCGCGGACGGCTTCCTCCAGGCCGTGCGCCCGGTACAGCTCCATCGTGCGCGGGCTCAGGACCCGCGCCTTGGCGAGCATCGACGTCCCCGGATGCCGCTCCACCAGCAGGACCGGCACGTCGTGGCGGCGCAGGAACACCGCCGCCGACAGGCCGACGATGCCGCCCCCCGCGATCAGCACCGCGGTGTTCTCCTCGCTCATCAACTTCCCTCCGTCGTGCGGAACCCGCCGGTTCCGTCGGCGGCCCGGCCCCGGACCGCGTGCGCCGGGGGCGGCCCCAGCATGCGCGCCGGGCATCAAGCCGCACTCGAAGGCGGACGGAACCCGGGCGCCGCCCGCGCCGGGTACCGCGGCCCGCTCCGGCGGGACTACAGCGCGAGCGGCGAGGCTCGTCCCCCGGGTCCCCGGGTCCGCCTCGGACCCGTCGGGCCGAACCCGATGAAGACACGCCGGAACATGGAGGACATTGTGGACGTGGACACGTCGAGCACGCCGACCCGAGCACACCCCGAAGCCGGCCGCGGCGCGCAATCCGCCTCCGCCCTGCTGGCCCTCGGTCTGCTGCTCGAACGGCCGATGACACCGCGGGAGCTGGCACTGACCGCGGCCGAGCGGGCCGCGGACAGCCCCCTGGAATGCCTGCCGGAGCCGGGGCCCGAGGAGTTCGCCGCGGTGGCGGACGCGCTGTCGGCGGCGGGCCTGACCGAGGCCGTGGCGGGCGCGGAGGGCCCCGCCCACGCGCTGACCGACCGGGGCCGGGCGGAGTTCGCCCGGCGCGTCGTCGCGCGGCTCGGCGCTCCCGACGGACAGCCGCCCGCCTTTTTGACGGCGGTCGGCTACCTGGGCGCCCTCGACCCCGGCCGGGCCACCGGGGCACTGCGCGAACGCGTGGAGCGGCTGCGCGAGCGGGCCGCGAGGATCGAGCGGGCCCTGGCCGCGGGCGACGGCGTTCCCCGCCTCTTCCTGATCGAGAACGAGTACGCGCTGCGCATGTGCCGTGCCGAACTGGCCTGGACCGAGGAGGTGCTGGCCGAGATCGACTGCGGGACGCTGGCCTGGCCCACGGTCCGGGTCACGGAGAACGGCTGGGAATGGGAAGCGGCGGGCGGCGCCGCGGACCAATGACCTCCGCGGACCACTGACCTCCGCGGCCCTCGGCCGGGCGGCTCCTGCGTTCCTCAAGTCGCCTTCAGGCGCGCCCTCCTAGCGTCGGCGGCATGACTGAACTCTCTCTCAAGGGCAGGACCGCACTGGTCACCGGCGCGAGCCGCGGCATCGGCGCGGCCATCGCCGCCGAACTGGCCCGCCGTGGCGCATCGGTCGCCGTGAACTACCTCAGCTCCGAGGAGGCCGCGCAGAAGGTCGTCGCGGGCATCGAGGAGCACGGCGGCCGCGCCGTGACGGCACAGGCCGACATCACCGACGGCGAGAGCACCAGGGCCATGATCGAACGGGTCGAGCAGGAGCTCGGCCCGATCGACGTGCTCGTCCTCAACTCCAGCGGCTACCGCGACGTGTTGCGCGGTCCGGCGCTCGGCCACCCGGTCGAGGCCCTGGTGGACAAGATGGCGACCCAGGCCCGTGCCACCCTCGGGCCGGCCTACGCGGTGCTGCCCGGCATGATCGAGCGCGAGCAGGGCACCGTGATCCTCATTTCGGACAGCTTCTCGCGCCAGGCCGCGGCCGGCGCCATCGGCCACGCGGTGGCCAAGGCCCCGATGGAGGCCGCGATGAAGCACCTGGCGATCGAGCTGGGCCCGAAGAACATCCGCTTCAACACGGTCATCCCGGGCGCCACGCGCAGCGAGAACCTGATGAAGAAGTGGAACGCCAAGGACGAATGGGGCCGCACCCTCGCCTCCGTCATCGACCAGACCCCGCTGCGCCGCATCGGCGAACCGGAGGACGTGGCCCGCGCCGTCGCCGTCCTGGCGGGCGACGAACTGTCCTACGTGACTGGCGCGTTCCTGCCGGTCAGCGGCGGTCATCTCATCATCTGACCTACCGTGTTCCCTGCCCCGCCGACGGGCGTCGATCCGCCTCCCGATCCGCCTTCCCGTGCCGTCGGGCCGTCCGCACCTCTGCGCGGACGGCCCGACGGCACGCCCGTTGCGGGGGCGCCGCCCCTGGCCCCCCCGACCCCGAACCCATGAGCCGCACGACTCCCATGGAAACCGAATGAAGGAAACACCGATGAAGACTGTGCCGTCCGCCGGCCTCCCAGGACCGACGCCAGGATGGACCGTGGCGGCGGTGGCGTGTGCCGCTCAGTTCATGGTGGTGCTGGACACCACCATCGTGAACGTCGCTCTCCCCTCGATGCGTGAGGACCTGGGGCTCGGCGCCGGGGGCCAGCAATGGGTCGTCAACGCCTACCTGCTGACCTTCGCCGGGTTCTTGATGCTGGGCGGCCGGGCCGCCGACCTCTTCGGCCGCCGCCGGATGTTCACCGCCGGACTCGTCGTGTTCACCGCCGCCAGCCTCCTGGGCGGTCTGGCCACCGGAGGCGGGCTCCTGATCGCCGCCCGCACCCTTCAGGGCCTGGGTGCGGCGTTCCTCGCACCGGCCCCGCTGGCCCTCATCAACGCCACCTACCAGGACGTCCGGACGCGCACCAAGGCGATCGCGGCCTGGGGCGCGACCGCGACCGCGGCCGGCAGCTGCGGCATTCTGCTGGGCGGGGTGCTGACGGACGCGCTGGGCTGGCGCTGGGTGCTGTTCGTCAACGTGCCCATCGGGGCCGTGCTCGTGGTGGTCGCGCTGCGCGCTCTTCCCGGCTTCCCCGGACAGGCACGCGGCCGCGCCCTGGACGTGCCCGGCGCCGTGCTGGTCACCGCGGCCCTTGCCTGTGCCTCCTACGGCCTGTCCGAACTGGAGACCCGTTCGTTCCCCGACCCGCTGACCGGCGGGGTCCTCGCGGTCGCCGTGCTGCTCCTTGTCGCCTTCCTCGTCGTGGAGGCGCGCAGCGCCCAGCCGCTGATGCCGTTGCGGATCTTCCGCAGCCGGGCCCTGGTGCTGGGCAACGTGGCCGCACTGGTCATCGGCGCCGTCACGACCTCGGTGATGTTCTTCGTCACGCTCTACCTCCAGCGGGTGCTCGGCTACACGCCACTCCAAGCGGGCCTGGCCATGCTGCCGTTGACGCTGGCCATCGCCGTGGCCTCGCTCTCGGTCCGGCGCATGGTCCAGGCGATGGGGCCCCGGGTGCCGCTTGCGCTCGGCTGGCTGCTTACGGCGGGCGGGCTCCTGTGGCAGTCGCGGTTCTCACCCGGCGGCTCGTTCGGCGTGGACATTCTGGGCCCCGGCATCCTGCTGGGCCTGGGGCTCGGTGCGGTCGTGCTGCCGATGACGACGGCTGCCACCTCCTCGGTCGCCGCCCAGGACGCGGGGCTGGCCTCCGCCCTGATGAACACCGCCCGCCAGATGGGCGGCGGCCTCGGTCTTGCCGTGCTCAGCGCGATCGCCGCGACCTCGTCGGGGGCGGCCGCGCCGCTCACCCACGGCTACGCCAGGGCGCTGCTCGTGGCGACCGTACTGGCGCTGGTGGCGGGCGCGCTCGCGCTGCTGATGCCGCGTCCCGGGTCCGTTCCCGCTCCTGCCCCGGCCCCGGCCCCGGCTCCGCAGGACGCCGCCCGGCGCCCGTCGCCGACCGCGGCCGAACCCGCCGAGTGAGCCGGCTGCGACACCGGCGCTGATGCCCGAAGGGCTCCCCTCCCACCGGAGGGGAGCCCTTCGCGTCGGGCCCGGTCAGGCGGCGGCCGCCGCCCGCTTGGCCCGCAGCATCCGGCTCAGGGTGAGCTGCGGGTCCCGTACCACCGCGTCGCCCAGCACCTCGTCGATGCGTGCCGTGAGCCCAGGATCCAGCGCGGCGTCCACCGCGTGCAGGTTCCGCGCGATCTGCTCCGGCGCCGAGGCGCCGATGACGGCCGAGGCGACGCCCGGCCGGTGCAGCACCCAGGCGAGGGCGAGTTGAGGGGGCGTCAGACCCGCCTCGGCGGCGAGCGGCCGCAGCTCCTGCACCCGGTCGAGCACCCGGTCCTCAAGGAAGCGCCAGCGGCGCAACGAGACGTCACCGCCCCGGGCGGCCACGGCACGCGAGCCCTCGGGGAGTTCGGCGCCCGCCCGGTACTTCCCCGTCAGGACACCACCGGCCAGCGGCGACCACACCATCTGTCCGATGCCGAGCGGCACACAGGCGGGGATCACCTCCGCCTCGACGACGCGCCACAGCAGGTTGTACTGGGGCTGGTTGGACACCAGCGGTACGCCCGCCTCCCGGGCCAGCCGGCCGGCCTCGGCCAGTTCCGGCGCGGCCCACTCCGAGACGCCCACATGGCGCACCTTGCCGGCGGCGACCGCGTCGGCGAACGCCGCCATGGTCTCCTCAAGTGGCGTGGCGTCGTCGTACAGGTGCGCCTGGTACACGTCGATGTGGTCGGTGCCCAGCCGTCGCAGCGACGCGTCGAGACAGGCCCCGATCCGCGCACGGCTCAGGCCCCCGGGCCCGTTGGAGTCGCCGCCTGCGCCCCGGCCGACCTTGGTGCAGATCACCACCTGGTCGCGGGGCACGGCCGCCAGGGCCCGGCCGAGTACTTCCTCGGCCCGGCCGTCGGCGTAGACGTCGGCGGTGTCGAACGTGGTGACGCCCGCGTCCAGGGCGGCGCGCACACAGGCGATGGCCGCGCTGTCGTCCACCTGGTTGCCCGCGGTCAGCGAGTTGCCGAAGGCCACCCGGCTGACGACGGGCCCGTGGTCACCCAACCGCAGGTACCGCATGATCCTGTCCCTCCTCGGCGTCCGTGGCCCGTGCCGTGTCGTGCCGGTCCGCCGGGCGGATGCCCAGCGCGGTCAGCGCCCGTCGCGGGTCGTCCGCAGGCCCGCCGCTCGCGGCCGTGTAGCCGTCCGGGCGGATCAGCAGCCAGCCACCGGGCCCGAGCCCCAGGTCGGCGACGAGCCGCCCGTCCGGATCGGGCAAAAAGCCGACGGGCTCCTCCCCGTTCATCGGCCGCTGCCCCGGTACGACACCGCGGACGCGGACGGCGCCCGCGTACGTCCGCGCGAGCTCGGCCCATGTCGAGGCCCGGTCCGCCGCTCCGGTGCCCGGCCGCGTCAGCAACGTCCAGCCGGGGCTGCGCAGTTCGTCGACGAGGTGGCGCCAGCCGGCCGACTCGGCGGCGCCGGCGGCGGTCACCCGGCTCACCCGGCCGCCGGCCGGTATGGCGGACGTGGCTGCCGTGGCGGAGCTCCCGCCCTCGCCCGCTCCCAGCGCCAGCGGTCCGTAGCCGTACCCCAGGTCGAGCGCCGACATCCCGCCCATGATCTTCTGCTCGATGCGGGACTTGAGCGGCGGCACCGACCTGAGGAAGGTGAACAGCGCGCGCAGCGCCCCGGCCGCCGCGCGGCTGCGCAACTGCACCAGCAGCGTGGCGAACCTGGTGGACTTCAGGAGGGCGGCGCCCACCGGGACGCGCTCGTCGCCGTAGCTGTCCAGCAGGCTCTCCCCCGACGTGCCGTGGATGACGGACGCCAGCTTCCAGGAGAGGTTGACGGCGTCCTGGACGCCCGTGTTCATGCCCTGCCCGGAGGCGGGGCTGTGGACGTGCGCTGCGTCGCCGGCCAGCAGGCAGCGGCCGGTGCGCATGCGGGGGATCATGCGTTGCTGGATGGTGAAGACGGACACCCAGGTGGGTTTCTCCACCCGCACCTCGCGGCCGATGCCGGCGCGGATCTTCCGTTCGAAGCGGCGTGCCACCGCGTCGTCGTCACCGTCGTACGACACCTCGGCGGTGTCCAGCAGCCGCCACTTGCCCGGGTCCGGGAAGGGCACCAGCATCACGGTGCCGGCCGGGGTGCGCATCCAGTGGATGCTGTCCCTCGGCAGGTCGCAGTGGACGACGGCGTCCGAGATCAGCCAGGTCTCGCTGCTCTCTCCGACCAGTTTGAGCCCGAGCTGCTTGCGCACCGTGCTGTGCCCGCCGTCGCAACCCACCAGCCAGCCCGCCTCGAAGCTCTCGGTGCGGCCGTCCGCGTGTTCCAGCTCGGCGCGCACGCCCAAGCCGTGGTCGGTGAAACCGGTGAGGCGCACGCCCCACTCCACCTCGACGCCCTGGCGGCCGGCCGCGGCGCGCAGCACCTCCTCCGTGATGACCTGGTCGACCATCAGCGTGAAGGGGTAGCGCGTGGGCAGTTTGCTGTAGTCGGTGTCGAAGCGGATCAGCCTGCGGCCGTTCTGGTGGAGGGTGAAGTGCTCCACCCGCTGACCGCGCGGCAGCAGGTCCTCCAGCACGCCCATCTGGTCGTAGGTCTCCAGGGTGCGGGCGTGGGTGGCCAGCGCGCGGCTCGTGGTGGCGGGGCCCGGCGCCGCGTCCACGAGCCGCACCCGCACGCCCTGGCGGGCGAGTTCGTGGGCCGCGGTGAGCCCGACCGGTCCCGCGCCCACCACCAGGACCGGCTGCCCGGCCGGCCGCGGGTGTCCTTCGGCGGTCATCGGTTCTCCTCCTCGGAGTCCTTGAGGGGTTTCCACCAGCCGGGGTTGTCGCGGTACCAGGCGGCGGTGTCCGCGAGGCCCTGCTCGAAGGGGACGCGCGGCGCGTACCCCAGTTCCTGGCGGATCTTGGTGTCGTCGATGGCGTAACGGCGGTCGTGGCCCTTACGGTCGGCGACCCGCTCGATCATCTCGGGCCCGGCGCCGCACAGCCGGAGCAGTTCCTCGGTCAGCGCGACGTTGGTGCGGTCGTCGCCGCCGCCCACGTTGTAGATCTCGCCGGCCCTGCCGCCGGTGAGCACCAGCTGGACGGCACGGCAGTGGTCGTCCACGTGCAGCCACTCCCGGACGTTCAGGCCGTCCCCGTACAGCGGCACCCGGCGGCCCTCCATGAGATGGGTGACGAACCGCGGGATGACCTTTTCCGGGTGCTGGTAGGGGCCGTAGTTGTTGGAGCAGCGGGTGATCGACAGGTCGATGCGGTGGGTGCTCCAGTAGGCGCGCGCGATCAGGTCGGACGCCGCCTTGGACGCCGCGTAGGGCGTGTTGGGCAGCAGCGGGCTGTGCTCGGTCCAGGAACCCTCCTCGATGGACCCGTACACCTCGTCCGTCGAGACGTGCACCACCCGCTCGACCCCCGTGCGCAGCACGCCCTCCAGGAGCGTCTGGGTGCCGCCGGCGTTGGTGCGGACGAACTCCGCAGCGGCGTGCAGGGAGCGGTCGACGTGCGACTCGGCGGCGAAGTGCACCACCGCGTCATGGCCGGGCAACAGGTCGAGCAGCAACGGCAGATCGCACACGTCGCCCCGCACGAAGGTCAGCCGGGGGTGCCGCTCGGGCAGGTTGTCCCGGTTGCCCGCGTAGGTGAGCTTGTCCAGGACGGTGATCTCGGCGTCCTCGTAGCCGGGGTGCCGGCCGTCGAGCAGACCCCGTACGTAGTGCGAGCCGATGAAGCCCGCACCTCCGGTGACCAGGAGCTTCATGCCGCCACCTCCACATGGGTGTGGTCGCCGACGACCAGCCGGCCGTGTGCGGAGCCCACGTCGGCCGATGTGACGGCGGCGGCGCGGCCGATGAGGGAGCCGCGCAGCGCGGGTACCCGGGAGACGGAGGCGCCGTCCAGCATGATCGAGCCCTCAAGGGCGGCGTCCAGCAGCCGGCAGTCCCGGCCGATCGAGGTGTACGGGCCCACCTGGGAGTCGACGACGTGGCTGCCCGCGCCCACGATGGCGGGGCCCACGATCCGCGAGCGCACCACCCGGGCACCGGCTTCGACCACCACGGGACCTACCAGCTCGCTTTCGGCGTCCACCAGGCCGGTCACCGACCCCTTCAGGTCACCGAGGAGTTCACGGTTGCAGTCCAGCACGTCCTCGACGCAGCCGGTGTCCTTCCAGTACCCGGTGTACTCCCGGGCCAGGACGGTGGCGCCGTACGAGATCAGCCATTGCAGGGCGTCGGTGATCTCCAGTTCCCCGCGTGCGCTGGGGGTGATGCGGTCGATCGCCTGGTGGATGAGGGGGGTGAGGAAGTAGACGCCGGTCAGCGCGAGATCGCTGTTCGGCCGCTCGGGCTTCTCCACCAGCCGGGTCACCCGGCCGTCGGGCGCGACCTCGGCGACGCCGAAGGCCCGCGGGTCGGCGACCCGCCGCACCACGACCTGCGCGGTGGGGCGGCGCGCGGCGAACTCCCGCGCGATCTCCTGGACGCCGTCGGGCAGCATGTTGTCGCCGAGGTACATCACGAAGTCGTCCTCGCCGAGGAAATCGCGGGCGATCGTGACGCAGTGGGCGAGGCCGAGCGGCTTTTCCTGCCGGATGTAGGTGAGTTCGAGACCGAACCGGGAGCCGTCCCCCAGCACCGCGGCGATTTCCGTCGCCCGGTCGCCGACGACGATGCCGACCTCGCTGACGCCGAGCTCCCGGATGTTCTCCAGGACGTGCTCCAGCACCGGCCGGTTGGCGATGGGCATGAGCTGCTTGGGCATGGAGTAGGTGAACGGGCGCAGTCGGGTTCCCGACCCGCCGGACAACACCAGAGCCTTCACCGGTTCCTCCTTTCCGATACGTCGGGTACGAAGATCTCCTCGGCGATGCGCACCGAGGGGTTTCCAAAGGCGATGCGGTCGAGCACCTTGCGGTAGACCGGCGTGCGCCTGAGCAGTGCGGCCAGCTTGGGCCGCACGCGGGTGGCGAAGGTGCCGTGCGAGAGCATGGCCCTGCTCTGCACCCGCTGGAGCCGCATGACCTGCTCGATGTCCGCGGACCGCGTCCTCTCGAACGCCGAGAGGAATGCCGCGCTCGCGTCGCCCGCGCGGTGCGAGGCGACCAGCAGCGGATGCAGCAGCACCGCGTCCTGGACGGCCAGGTTGATGCCCTGCGCGCCGATGGGGCTGTGGGTGTGGGCGGCGTCACCGATGAGGACAAGGCCGTCGTCGGTCCAGCGTTCGGCGCGCCCGGAGAAGACGTCCAACAGGCTCAGATCCCGCATCGAGCCGATCTGCTCGCGGATCAGCTCCGCGTACGGCGGGACGGCCAGCGCCAGTTGTTCCTTGACGTGTTCGATGCCCCGGGCGGCGACGTCCTTGAAGCCCTTGTGCGGCAGCGTCCAGCCGATCTGGACGCGGTCGGGCCAGGAGTCGTAGACGAGGACGGGGCTCTTGCCGGCCCGGAACACGCGGACGTCCCTGGCGGCGTCGGGGCCCCGGGCGCCGGACCTGTCGTCGGTCAGCTTGAACCACAGCACGTCCAGGTCGAACGCCTCGCTGCGGCCCGCCTCGATGCCCGCGAGACGGCGGACCTTGGAGAAGCGGCCGTCGGCGCCCACCACGACGTGCGCGCGGACCGTGCAGGCTCCGCCGGGCCCGTCGGCGGCGACGCCGGTGATCCGGCCGCCCTCGCGCAGCAGCGCGCCGACCCGCCGTCCGTCCAGGTAGCTGAAGCCCTCGTACGTCCGGCAGTGCAGCAGCAGTTCGTCAAGGACGTGGGCCTGGGGGATGCTCAGGAGGTAGTCGTACGGGGCGGGCAGCGCCCGGTAGTCGATGTCGAGCAGTGCCCGGCCGCCCTCGACCAGCCGGAAGTGGGTGTGCTCGTGTGCGCCGCGGGCCCGGGCGCCGGCGAGCACGCCGAGACGGTCCAGCAGCTTGAGGGCGCCCGGCTGAAGGATCTCGCCGCGGAACTCCCGCTGGTGGGCACGGGCGCGCTCCACGACCGCGACCCGCAGTCCGGACTTCAGCAGCAACAGCGCGAGGACCAGCCCGGCGGGTCCCGCACCGACGACACAGATGTCGGCCGTGAACTCCTCGGCGGCCGCGGCCCGTTCGGGCCCGGCGACCCCGAGGGCCGTTCGTGCGGTCCCGGTCTGTTCGGCCCGTTCGGTCTCCGCGTTCCCTCCGGCCGGGGTGTTTGGTCCGGTGTGCGCGTTGCCTACGGCCTGCGCGTTGCCTCCGGCCCGCGCGTTCCGTCCGGCCTGCTGGGTGTCTGCGTCGGTGGCCTGTTCGTACCGTCCGATCTGCCCGGCGTCTCCGGTCCGTTCGTTCCGTCCGATCTGCCCGGCGTCTCCGGTCCGCTCGTACCGTCCGATCTGCCCGGCGTCTCCGGTCCGCTCGATCCGTTCGTTCCGCTCGGTCTGTGGCCTATGCACCGTCCCGTTCCTCTCTAGCCCCGCAGGCCCAGGCCGCCGTCGGCCGTGATCACCTGGCCATGGATCCATCCGGCCTCATCCGTGCACAGCAGAGCCACCGCGTCCGCCACGTCCCCGGGCGTGGTGAGCCGTCCCGCGGGGGTGCGCGCCGCGAGGGCGGCGCTCACCTCCGGCTGGGGCGTACCCGGTCCCTTGTCGATCTTGGCGGTGGAGACGGCGTTGACGGCGATCCCCCGCCCCGCGAGCTCCACCGCGAGATAGCGGACCAGGCTCTCCAACGCCGCCTTGGCCACCCCGGGGCCCACATAGCGCGGCACGACCGAGTGCGCGCCGCTGCTGGACACCGCCACGATGCGGCCCGGGCCCCCGGCCATGAGGCCGGCGATCGCGGACGCGCCGTGCAGCAGCGGGTCCAGGGCGGCCGAGAGGTCGGCGCGCACCCCGGCGGGGTCCGCGCCGACGGCGGTCGAAGGGTGCCAGGAGGCCGCGTTGTGCACGAACACGTCGAGCCGCCCGTACCACTCCCCCACCTGCCCGAGCAGCCGGTCCAGCTCCTCGGGCCGGGTGACATCGGCCCGCAGGGCCAGCGCCTCGCCCCGCAGCGGTGCCAGCTCCTCGACGGCACGGCGGGCGTCGTCCGCGCTGTGGGCGTAGTTCAGTACGACGGTGGCGCCCGCCGCACACAGCTTGCGCGCGACAGCCAGCCCCACCCCACGGGTCGCACCGGTGACCAGCGCGACCCTGGTGTCCAGGCCGATGTCAGGCATGGCGTATCACCTCGGGGGAGCGGTTGCCCGCGACCGGGGACGCGGGCAGCGTCTCGACGTCGGCCAGCTTCAGCACGGCCGCGTACTCGGGGCTCCGGTGTGCGGCCCGGTAGGCGGCCGGTCCGCTCCACCGGGTGGCCGCGGAGTAACCCCCGGGCCGTACAAGGGACTTGGCGAGGTCGGTGTGGCCGAAGCCGTCGAGGCGGGCGGCCGCTTGGGCGTAGGCGCGGTAGGCGCCCTCGAACGCCTCCGCCTCACCGGTGACGGTGAACCGCTCGACCAGGACGACGCCCCCGCCGTCCGCCGCCCGCGTGTCCTCGGCGTCGATGCGCAGGATGCCGAGGGAGGGATCGGCGGTGACGTCCACGAGACGGTGGAACTCCTTGGCGTGCTCCTGGAACGTCTCGCTCGCCATGACCTGCTTGAAGAGGTCGGGCGCCGCCCACCAGCCGAGGTTCACATAGACCTCGGGCCGCTCCGTGGCGCGGACGGCCTGGTGGGCCCTGAACCCCTCCTGCGCCCTCATCCACCGGACGTGGTCGAGGAAGCGGCGCTCGAAGTCCTCGGCGCCTGCGGGGTCCTTGAGAAGGAAAGTGTTGATCACGGTGAACAGCGGTGCGGGCATGGGCGCGCCTCTCTGGTGCGTAAGGGGAAGAGCGGCGGCAGCGGCCGCTCGGGCGGGGAAGGCGGCTCAGACGTCGGCCCGCAGACCGAGCAGTCGCTCGCGCAGCAGCCGACGCTGGATCTTGCCGTTGCCGGAACGCGGAATCGCCTCGACGGCGTGGGCGTACCGGATGTGCTGGTAGTACGGCAGGCGGTCGCTCACGAAGGCCACGGCGTCGGCGACGGCCTGTCCGGTGTCCTGCGCGGCCACCGACGGGTCGAGCACGAGCAGGGCTCCGGCCACCGCGCCGCTGAACTCGTCGGGCAGGTCGACGACCACCGCCTCGCGCACCAACGGGTGCCGGGCGACGACCAGTTCGACCTCGGAGGGCGCGACGAGGAAGTTGTCGCACTTGAAGACGTCCTTGAGACGGTCGACGAGGAAGAGCCGCCCCTCGTCGTCGATCCGCCCGACGTCGCCGGTGCTCAGCCAGCCGTCCGGCTCCAGGCCGGCGCCGTCGGGGCCGCCCAGGTAGCCCTTCATCACCTGGGGCCCGCGCAGCTGCACCTCCCCCACCGAACCGGCGGGCAGCACGGCGCGGCTCTCCACGTCCACCACCCGGCACTCGGTGCCCTCGACCGGCCTGCCGACCGAGCCGTGCACCGGATGGTCGGGGTCGTCGCTGTGGGTCAGCGGTGAGGTCTCGGCCAGTCCGTACCCCTGGAAGACCGGGATGCCGAAGCGCTCGGTGAGCCTGGCGGCGGCGGCCACCGGCAGCCCCGAACCGCCCGAGGCGATCCGGGTGACGGTACGCAGTCCCAGCTCGTCCAGGCCCGGGTCCGCGGCCAGCCGGGCCAGCCGCACCGGCAGGCTGTACAGATGTGTCGCGCCGTGCTCGTTGGCGGCGGCCACCGCGTGGAACGGCTCGCGGCCGGTGCACAGCACCTGCGTGGCGACGGCGCGCACCGCGGAGTTGAGGTGCATGGGGTGGAACGTCGGCAGGTGGTTGACGCTCACCGAGGTGGCGGTGAGGCGGTGTGCCACGGCGATCTGGTCGGCGTTGACGGTGAGGTTGCGGTGCGTGAGCCGCACCGCCTTGGGCCGCCCGGTGGTGCCGCTGGTGAACTGCACGCAGGCCACGTCGTCGGGGCCGGCCGGTGCCGCGGGCGGGACCGCGCCGGACGGCGCGCCGTCCACCAGCTCGCGCAGCCGGGTGAGTCCTTCCCGGGCGCCGTCGCCGATGAGCACGACCTGTTCGAGGTCGGGCAGCCGGTCCCTGACCGCGGCCAGCCGCTCGTACAGCGCGGCGTCGACGAACGCCAGCCGGGCCCGGCCGAGGGTGAGGACGTGCAGCAGATCGTCCTCGCCCAGCAGGGGGTTGACCACGGCGGCGACATGGCCCGCACGGGCCGCCGCGTAATACGCCACGGCGAAGTCCGGGTGCAGCACCGAGGCGACCGCGACGGTCGCGCCCGTGCCGGGCACCAGCGCGCGAAGGGCCGCGGCCGCCGCCGTCACCCGCCGGTCCAGCTCGCCGTAGGTGACCCGGCCGGCGCCGTGGATCAGAGCGGCGCGGTCGGGGGCCGAGGCGGCCGCCTCGCTCAGCAGGGCGTCCAGCCGGCGGGGCACGTCGCGGGCGTACGGCCGCCCGTCAGCCACGGCGGCTCTCCGCGTACGCACGGGCGTGCTTGAGGGTGTTGGTGCTGTTCGTGCTGAGGGCCCGGTGGATGTAGGCACGGGCGTCGGCGACGGTCCTGCCCTCGCCGAGCACCTGCTCGACGGCGGACGCCTTGATGATCACGGTGTGCCGGGACGTCACGTCGACGCCACCACCGTCGGCCGGCACGATCGTCCAGCGACCCGTGTGGGCCGTCATCAGCGCGGGCACGGTCGTCTGCTTGTAGACGATCCGGTTCTCGCCGAAGACCACGCGGACCGACTCGGTGGTGTGCACGGAGCCGTCGGCGGTACGCGTGTCCATGGCCATGACCTGGAGACCGGGGGTCTTCTCGGTCAGGTCGAGACGGGCGACGTGCGGCAGTCGCTCGGGCCACAGATCGGCACGGTCGAGGAAGTCGAAGACGTCCTTGCCGTCCGCGTCGACGTGCACCGTGTCGTCGAAGGTGAACATCAACTCGTCGAGTCGGTCCGCGAGTTCGGCGATGCGCTTGATGCCGTCGAGTTCGGCGGCGCTGTTGCGGTCGAGGGCGGCGCGGATCCACTGCTCGCCGTCGGCCGAACCGTCCACGGCACGGAAGTCGTGGTACAGCTCCAGCAGGGAGGTGGCCGGGGAGATCGGGGTGATCACCCACTTGCCGCCCATGGAGGCGACGGGCGGTTGGGAGACTTCCTGGCGGAAGGTCACCGACAGGTTCGCGCGATCCAGCTCACGGCGCGAGATCCAGTGCTTGACCTCGCCGTTGGCGGTGGCCCAGATGTGGATGCGCTCGCGCTGTGCGTCGCCTTCCAGCTGCTCGACGTGGACGTTGGGAGCGAAGAACTGCGGCCAGCGGGAGACGTCGGCGATGATGTCGTACACGACATCGGCCGGTGCCTCGATGGTGGTGCTGTGCAGGGTCCGGTGCTCCTTGGACGCTGCGGTGGGGGCGGAGACGTCAACGGACACGGGGGTTTCCTACCTCTCTTGGTTCGGGATGCTCAGTAGTTGCCGAGGCCGCCGCAGACGTTGAGCGCCTGCGCCGTGATGGAGGCGGCGGTGTCGGTGGTCAGATAGCCGACCAGACCCGCGACCTCCTCGGGGGTCGAGTAGCGGCCGAGCGGGATCTTCGCCTCGAACTGCTTCTGGATGTCCTCGACGGTGGTGTCGAAGGCGGCCGCATAGCCCTGGCGGACCCGCTGGGCCATCGGCGTCTCGACGTAGCCGGGGCAGACCGCGTTGACGGTGACGCCGGTGGGTGCCAGCTCCTTGCCGAGCGCCTTGCTGAACCCGATCACGCCGTGCTTGGAGGCGGAGTACGGGGCGGCGAGCACGACACCCTGCTTGCCGCCGGTGGAGGCGATGTTGATGATGCGGCCCCAGCCGCGGCCCTGGAGACCGCCCTGCTTCAGGACCTCGCGCGTGGTCAGGAAGACACTGTTGAGGTTGGTGTCGATGACGTCGTACCAGAGCTCGTCGGTCAGGTCGGCGGTGACGCCGCCGCCGTTGCGGCCCGCGTTGTTCACCAGGACGTCGATCCGGCCGTACCGCTCGATCACGGCGGCGACCAGGGCCTTGACCGACTCCGCACGGCGCACGTCGGCGGTGGCTCCGGCCACTTCGAGGCCCTCGGCACGCAGCTCCTTGACGGTCTGGAGGACCGCCTCGTCGCCGCGCGCGCAGATGAAGACCGCGAAGCCCTTGGCGCCCAGGTCCCTGGCCGTCGCGAGGCCGATGCCACTGGTACCGCCGGTGACCAGTGCGACCCGCGTCTCGTCGTTCGTCATGGTGCACGCTCCCTTCGCCCACTGATGGAGGACGTCCGTTGCGGACGTTGTTGAGGACGTTGACGAGGACCAACGTGCCGGGCCGCTCTCGACGGGGGATCGAGCGGAGCTGGACGGGCCCCCGCCACCGGCGGTCGAGCGGCCTTCCATCGCGTTTTGAGTCGGCTCGCGCAGACTCGCGGGCGAACGAACCCCACGCCTCATCGAGAAGGGACCCGCATGACCACCACGGACACAGCCGTTGCCGAGGCCGTCCTGCACGCGCAGATCCAGCAGTTCTACGCGGGCCAGATGCAGCTGCTGGACAGCGGCAGGGCCGAGGACTGGGCCGACACCTTCACCGAGGACGGCGTCTTCGCCGCGAACGCGCACCCCCAGCCTGCCGAGGGGCGCGCGGGCATCGCCGCCGCGGCCCGCAAGGCCACCGACGACTACGCGGCCAACAAGATCCAGCGCCGGCACTGGCTCGGCATGGTCAACGCCGAACGCCGGGGCCCGGACGAGGTGTTCGCCCAGTGCTACGCCATCGTCATCGAGACCCCGCGCGGCGGCCAGGCCAAGCTGCACGTCAGCACCCGCTGCGACGACCTGCTCGTGCGCGTGGAGGGACGCTGGCAGGTCAAGCACCGTCAGGTCTACCGCGACGACCTGTCCTGACCCGCTCTCCCGCGCGCCGCGCCCCGACCGTGCCCACGGCCGGGGCGCGGCGCTTTCGTGCGCGTGCCGCCGGATGCGCACGGGGCCGCGCCCGCGTGGGCGTACGCATACGCCGTCCGCCCGGAGCGAGGGCTCCGGGCGGACGGCGGGGGCTGCTGCCGGGTGGCGGGATCAGGCAGCGGCGGCGGACTGCGACAGGCTCTCGTTGATGAAGGCCAGCAGCATCCGCGGCGTGTGCGCCTCGGCGGCGGCGTCGTCCGAGATCTGGACGTCGTAGTCCTGCTCGATACGGCCGGTGGTCTGGAGGACGGCCAGCGAGTCGTAGCCCAGCTCGACGAAGGGGACGTCCATGACGTCGCCGTCCAGGTCCACGCCTTCCTCCTCACCGGCGCACTCGCGCAGCAGCGTGGTCAGTTCCTTGAGCGTCATCTCAGCCATGAAGAAACACCTTTCGGTACGGAACCCGTTCTCGGGACCGGTGGTGGGGGACATCCGGCCGCGAGCCGGCCGGCTGGGAGCGGAGCGGGGCGCCCGGTCACGGGGCGGCGGTCACCACCGCGGCGGCGTTGAAGCCGCTGAAGCCGCGGGCGAGCACCAGCGCGGTGCGCACGGGACCCCGGCGCAGCTCGGTGACCAGGTCTAGGGAGATTCCTTCGGCGAGCTCGGTGACGTTGACCGTGGGCGGGATCACCGAGTCCCTGATGGACAGCAGCGCCGCCGCCACATCGAGCGAGGCGCCGCCCGCCGCCAGCCTGCCGGTCATGGTCTTGGGCGCGGTGACGGGCACCGCGCCGGGCCCGAAGACCGCGTTGACGGCCTGCGCCTCAAGCCGGTCCAGCTCGGCGACGCCGGAGGCGTCGGCGAAGACGACGTCCACGTCCGCCGGTGTCATCTGGGCCCTGGCGAGGGCGAGTTCCGCGGCCCTGCGCAGTCCGGGCTCGCCCTCGCGGCCGGGCCCGGGGTCGAAGGTGGCCGCGTAGCCCGCGAGCCTGCCGTAGCGGTGGGCGCCGCGCTCACGGGCCGCTGCGGCGTCCTCCAGGACGAGGATCGCGCCGCCCTCGCCGGGCACATGCCCGTTGGCGCGGGCGTCGAACGGCAGATACGCCTCGCGCGGGTCGTCCCGGGTGCTCAGGCGCCCGCTGCTGAGCTGCGCGGCCCAGCCCCAGGGGCAGATCGCGCCGTCCACACCTCCGGTGACCATCACCCGGCTGCCCTTGCGCAGTTGACGGCCCGCCTGGGCGACCGCGTCAAGGCCGCCGGCCTGCTCGGTGACCAGCACGCCACTGGGGCCGCGCAGTCCGTGCCGGATGGAGATCTGCCCGGTGTTGACGGCGTAGAACCAGGCGAAGGACTGGTACGCGCTGACCGCCTGGCCACCCTTGCTCCACAGCGCCTCCAACTCGCGCTGGCCGAACTCGAAGCCGCCCGCCGACGCGGCGGTGACCACGCCCGCCGCGTACTCCGCCAGCTCCTTCAGGTCCAGCCCGCTGTCCTCGACGGCCTCGGCCGCCGCGGTGAGGGCCAGGCGCGTCATGTGGTCGGTCTGCGGTATCAGGCGGCTGGGGATGTGCTCGGTGACGTCGAAGCCGGGCACCTCCCCGGCGAGTGTGGCCGGGTAGCGGGAGGCGTTGAAGCGGCTCACCGGGCGGATGCCGCTCTCCCCCGCGAGGGTGGCGCTCCACCAGTCCTTGGTGCCGAGGCCGTTGGGCGCGGCGACGCCGATGCCGGTGAAGACCGGGGCCTCGGTGCGGGCCCCGCCGTCGTGGGCCGCGCCGACGGGCGCGGTCCGCTCTGCCTGTGGGGCGCTCATGCCGCCTCCCTCTTGTCGGGCCGGGTGAGAACCATGGCGCTCTGGAATCCGCCGAAGCCGCTGCCGACGCTGAGCACGGTGTCGATCCGTGCCTCGCGCGCGGTGATCGGGGTGTAGTCCAGGTCGCACTCCGGGTCGGGCTCGTGCAGGTTGGCCGTCGGCGGGACGACGCCGTGTTCGATGGCCAGGGCGCAGGCGGCGATCTCCAGCGATCCGATGGCGCCCAGCGAGTGACCGATCATCGACTTGATGGAGCTGACGGGGACGTCGTAGGCGTGTGCGCCCAGGCTCCGCTTGAACGCGGTGGTCTCGTGCCGGTCGTTCTGCTTGGTGCCCGAACCATGGGCGTTGATGTAGTCGACCGCCGTCCCGTCGAGCCGGGCCTCGTCCAGGCAGACGCGGATGGCCTCGGCCATCTCCTTGCCGTCCGCCCGCAGGCCCGTCATGTGGTACGCGTTGGAGCGGGAGGCGAAGCCGGCGATCTCCGCGTAGACATGGGCGCCGCGCGCACGTGCCGCGTGCAGCTCCTCCAGGACGAACACGGCGGAGCCCTCGCCCAGCACGAAGCCGTTGCGGGTGCGGTCGAAGGGCCGCGAGGCGTGCTCGGGGTCGTCGTTGCGGGCCGTGGTCGCCTTGATGGCGTCGAAGCACGCGACCGAGATCGGCGAGATCGGGGCGTCGGTGGCGCCGGCGATCATGACATCGGCGCTGCCCTCCCGGATCAGCTCGACGGCGTGGCCGACGGCGTCGAGGCCCGAGGTGCAGCCGGTGGAGACCACTCCCACCGGGCCCTGGGCGCCCACCACCCAGGCCACCTCGGTGGCGAAGGAACTGGGCACGAAGTGGTTGAACAGGTGGGACACGGCGTACTCGTGGTCCACGTGCCACTTGGCGCCGCTGTCGCTGACCACCGCGTACTCGGTGTCCAGACCGGTCGTCGCGCCCACCGCGCTGCCGATGGTGACGCCCATGCGGAACGGGTCCTGCGCCTCCAGGTCCAGGCCGCTGTCGGCGACCGCCTCGCGGGCGCTGACCACGGCGAACTGTGCGGCCCTGTCCATGCGGCGGATCTCCCGCGGGGTGAGCCCCGACCTGACCGGGTCGAAGTCGGCCTCGGCCGCGATCCGGGACCGGAAGGAGGACGCGTCGAACAGGGAGACGGGCCGGGTCGCGGTGCGGCCCTCGGTCAGCAAGGACCAGAACTGCTGCGTTCCCCCGGTCCCGCCGGGGGCGACAACACCGATTCCGGTGATGACCACTCGACGGTTCATCGCTGCCCACCCTTCCGGAGCCGCGCGGCCCGGATGCGGTGACGGGTGCGCTCTGTCTTCACGACCACGTCCTCTCTGTTCGGTTCTCGGGTCACTGAAGGTGTTGGTGTTCCCGAAGGTGCTTTCGACGGTGCGCCACGGTGCTCAAACGGTGCTCGATCCCGACCGGACGGCCGCTGGGGAGGGCGGCGTCGCCCCGTCCAGCTCCCCGTCCAGCTCCTCGCGCAGCAGGCCGGGCAACCGCGCGTCGCGCACGAAGAAATGACCGCCGGTGACCGTGCGCAGCGCGAAGCCGGCGGTGGTGTAGGCGCGCCACTGTCCGATCTCGGTGACCGGCGCGACGGTGTCGTCGTGGCCCGCGACCGCGAGTACGGGTACGTCCAGCGGGGGGCCGCCTGCCGTGTCGCGCAGGGCGCCGGCCAGCTTCAGGTCGTCGCGGATCACCGGGAGCGCCCTGCGGTGCCAGACGCCGTCCTCGCCCTCCTCCAGGGCCTGCCGGGGCAGTTGGCCCTGCGCCACCAGGCGGCACAGCAGTTCGTGGTCCGGCGGGAAGGGGGCGGGCAGCAGTGGGGAGGGCAGGTGCGGGGGGAGCGCGGCGCCCAGCACCACCCGGTCGGGCCGGCGCAGACCGAGCCGGGCCACGGTGCGGGCGAGGGTGTGGGCGACCAGGGCGCCCAGGCTGTGCCCGTACAGCGCGTACGGGCGGTCGAGCAACGGCCCCAAGGTGTCCAGGAGTTCGGCCGTCAGCCGGTCGGGGTCGGTGATCCTGGGCTCGGCCGCGCGGGCGTCACGTCCGGGCAGCAGGACGGGCACCACCTCGCGGTGTTCGCCGAAGACCCGCTGCCAGCGGGCGAAGGAGCTGACCCCGGCGCCCGCGTGATGGAAGCAGAACAGGCGCGGGCGCCCGTCCTCGTTCACTCCTCCACCAGGGCCACGGCCCGCGTCCAGCCGGCCCCGGCGCCCGCTATCTTCACGGGGAAGCAGGCGACCTGGAAGCCGAACGGCCGCTCCAGTGCGCCGAGTCGGGTCAGCCGCTCGATCTGGCAGTACTCCCGGCGGCGTCCGGCGAAGTGCGCGGGCCACAGCGTGGAGCGGTCGCCGGTTTTCTGGTACCGCCCGATCATGTCGGTGAAGGGGGCGTCCAGGCTCCACGCGTCGGTGCCGATGACGCGCACCCCGAGGTCCAGGAGGTGATCGACGGCCGGTCCGTCCAGTCCGGCGAAGTCGGTGAAGTAGCGCGGCGTTCCGGCGTGTTGGTCCGCGCCGGTGCGCAGCAGCACGATGTCCAGCGGGCGCGGACGGTATCCGATCCGGTCCAGCTCCGCCTCGATGCGGTCCACGCCGATCACGCCGACGCCGACGTCGCTCACGTCCAGGACGACCGCGGGGCGCAGGAACCAGTCCAGCGGCATCTGGTCGATGTGGCGCGGTACGCCGTAGTCGCCGGCCGAGCCGTAGTGCGAGGGGGCGTCCACGTGCGTGCCGGTGTGGCTGGTGAGGGTGAGGGTGTCCAGGGAGAGCAGTTCGCCGCCGGGCAGTTCGGCGGGATCGAATTCCAGGCCGAAGTGTTCCCGCATCTCCTCGCTCATGTGGCGGGCGCCCTCGGCCGGCGTCATGATCTCGTGGGTGATCGGGTCTGGTTCCCAGCCGGAGGCGTCGATCGGCTGTGAAAGGTCGATGATGCGCAAGGTTCCTCCCACACGCGGTGTGTCTCGTTCCGGCCGTACGACACGGCGGAACCCTTGCGTGCACTGTGGAGGTCCGGGCTGGAGTGCGGATCGAGGCCCGGCCGCGGCCCGTCCCCGTCGCCCGGGAGGAGGGGGGCGGGGGGCCGGGACCGCGATGTGCCCGCGTCGGGTCAGGCGACGTACAGCTCGGCCACGGGACCGCGTTCGGTGCCGGGCGCGTCCAGCGACGGGTCGGCGGCCAGGATCGCCTGGTGCAGGCTCCGCAGGGGCGCCGAGGGCTCCAGACCCAGCTCGTCCACCAGGCGCCCCCGCAGCCCCTGGTAGACCTCCAGCGCCCGCCAGCGACGGCCCGCGCGGTACAGCGCGGTCATGCAGTGGGCGTGCAGGTTCTCGTGCAGCGGGTTCCGGCCGATCAGCGTGGTCAGCTCGGCCAGCAGCTGGTTGTGGCGGCCCAGCCGCAGATCGGCCTCGATGCGCCGTTCCAGGGCGCCGAGCCGGCTCTCCTCCAGCCGCGCGAGCTCGATCTCCAGGAGCGGGCCGATCCGCACGTCGACCAGCGCGTGGCCGCGCCACATCGACAGTGCCTCGCCGTACGCGGCCGAGGCGGCCACGTCGTCGCCGTCACCGATCGCCTGCCGGCCCACGGCGACGAGCCGTTCGTAGGCGTGCACGTCCACGGACTCCTGCGGAATCTGGAGCAGGTAGCCCCCGTGCCGCGTCACGAGGACGTCCTTGGCGCCGTTCGACGCGTCGGGGCCCAGTGCGGCGCCGATCAGCCGGCGCAGTTGGAGGATGTACGTCTGGAGGGTGGTGAGCGCGCTGCGGGGCATCTCGGTGCCCCAGATCTCCTCCATCAGCGTCGGCACCGGCAGCACCTGGTTCGCGTTCATCGCGAGCAGGGAAAGGAGCTGGCGGGGCTTGCCCGCGTTGGGGGTGATCGAGACCGAGTTCAGCTCGGCGCTCAAGGGGCCCAGAAGTTTGATGTCCATGGGATTCTCCGAGATGTGGTCCGCGGGGTGAATCCGCCGACGTCGTGGGTGGCCGGTTCGCACCGGCTCTCATGACCGCTTGAGCATGTCGCAGGGACACCGCCGCGCCCCAGTGCCGCACTCCCGAACCCGGCCCACATCGCACACACGCCACCCATGAACTTTTCACCCCCCGAGCATGAAGCTGGCACTGGTCCGGCCCTCCCGGCCCCAGCAGACTTCTGGCTGTCACCGCGGCAGCCCGCCCACAACGGTGCGGGACAGCACCAGTGCCCCTGTTCACCCCCACTCATTCACAGCGAGGACGACACGATGGCCCTGCAGACCTTCGGCGCGATGGACGAGTTCGACGACCTGATCGAGGACCTCGTCCACGGTTCCCCCTGGGCGCCGCCCACCGACACGTTCGTGTGCTGGGCCGAGGCCGCCTTCCCCGCCTCCGCCCACCAGGACGGCCGGCTCACCCACATCGCCGCCTGATGACCCTCGCCCCGTTCTCCGGTGCCGGTACCTACCTGGGCTTCAAGCCGCATCTGCGGGTCGAGGCCGTACCGGGCGAAGCCGTGTACCTGATTTCGGACCAGCGGGTGACCGCGCTGCACGGCGAGCAGGTCGAGCGGCTGGCGCCGCTCCTGGACGGCACACGCCGTCTGGACTCGGTGCTGCGGGAGGCCTCGGACATCATGTCCGAGGAGCAGGCCGACCGGCTGGTGGCCCGGCTCTCCCGAGCCGGGCTGCTGGCCGAGCGCCCCGCCCTTCCGGCACCCGGAACAGCGGCCGAGCATGCCTTCTGGGAAGCGGCGGGCCTGTCCGGGCCCGCCGCGTCGGAACAGCTGCGGGCCCAACGGGTGCACGTCACCGCCGTGGGCAACGCCGCGGCCGACGAGCTGGAGCGGGCGGCCGGTGCGGCGGGCCTTGACACCGTGCCGGCCGCCCGGGCCCTCGAATCGGACCTCACGCTCGTGCACTGCGAGGACTATCTGGACCCCGCACTCAAGGCCATCGACGCCGAGCACCGGGCGGCGGGCCGGGCCTGGCTGCCGGTGCGCACCGGCGGCACGCAGACCTGGATCGGCCCGTTCTTCGGCGCGGCCGACGGGCCCTGCTGGCACTGCCTGGCCGACCGGCTGTGGCGCGGGCGTCCGGTGGAGGCCCATGTGCAGCGCATGCTGCACCGCTCCGGGCCACTTCCCCGGCCTTCCTGCTCCCTGCCCGCCGGCCGGCTGGCCGGGCTGCACCTGGCGGTCCTTGAGGCCGTCAAGTGGCTGGGCGGCCACCGCCATGCGGGCCAGCGGCAGTTGTGGACGCTGGACGGCCTCGACCTCACCGGCGGACGCCACCCCGTACAGCGCCGCCCGCAGTGCGTCTCCTGCGGCGACCCGGACCTGATGCGCCGTCAGGTCAGTTCGCCCGTCACTCTCGTCCCGCGCGCCAAGCAGGACATCGGCGGCGGCGGTCACCGGGCGGTGGGCTGCGAGGAGATGCTGAACCGGTACGGGCACCTGGTCGACCCGATCACCGGGCTCGTCAAGGAGATCCGCCGGGACCCGCGGGGCCCCGCCTTCCTCAACTCCTTCCACGCCGGGCACAATCCGGCGGCCGGCACACACGGACTCACCTCCCTGCGGGCCGGGCTGCGCAGCACCAGCTCCGGCAAGGGTGCCACTCCCCTCCAGGCCAGGGTGGGCGCCCTCGCCGAGGCGATGGAGCGGCACTGCGGCCATTTCCAGGGCGACGAGCCGGTCCGCCGGGCGACCCTGCGCGAGCTGGGCGACGAGGCCGTCCACCCGGACGACGTGCAGCTCTTCGACCCGCGCCAGTTCCGCGACCGCCACCGCTGGAACGCGGAGCACAGCCACTTCCACCGTGTGCCCGAGCCCTTCGACGAGCGCGCCGAGCGCGCCGAGATCGAGTGGACCCCGGTGTGGTCGCTCACCTCCGGCCGGCACCGGCTGCTGCCGACCTCCCTGCTGTACTACGGCACCGCGCAGCTGGACGCGGGCCGCTACTGCCACGCGAACTCCAACGGCACCGCCGCGGGCGGCAGCCTGGAGGACGCGGTGCTGCAAGGCTTCCTCGAACTCGTCGAGCGGGACGCGGTGGCGTTGTGGTGGTACAACCGCACCCGCCGGCCCGGCGTCGACCTGGACTCCTTCGGCGATCCCTGGACGGCCGAACTGCGCACGGTGCACGCCTCGTTGCACCGCGAGGTCTGGGCCCTCGACCTCACCGCGGACCTCGGTGTGCCCGTCTTCGCCGCGCTGTCGCGGCGCGTCGACAAGCCCGCCGAGGACATCGTGCTGGGGTTCGGCGCCCACTTCGACCCGCGGGTCGCGCTGCGCCGCGCCCTGACCGAGATCAATCAGCTGCTGCCGCCGGTGCTGGACGCCCGCCACGACGGCACCGGTTACGCCCTCACCGACCCCGAGACCCTGCGCTGGATGCGGACCGCCCGCGCCGGCGAGCAGCCCCATCTGCTGCCCGACCCGGCCGCACCCGCCGTGCGCGCCGCGGACCATCCCCATGTGCCGCGCGCCGACCTGCTGGATGACGTCTCGGCCGCCAAGGACATCGTCACCCGGGCCGGCCTGGAGCTCCTGGTCCTGGACCAGACCCGCCCCGACGTGGGACTGCCCGTGGTCCGTGTGATCGTGCCGGGCCTGCGCCCGCACTGGGCGCGTTTCGCGCCCGGCCGGCTCTTCGACGTCCCCGTGCGGCTCGGCCGGCTCGCCGCCCCCACCGCGTACGAGGACCTGAACCCGCTCCCCCTCTTCCTCTGACCCGCTGCCCACCCCTGCACCACGGCTTGCCCGTTCTCCTCGCTCGTGACGCCCGGGCTCCCCTGCGGACGGCCACGACAACCGAACCTGGATTCGACTCTTGCTGATCGGCTACCTTGCCGGGCCCCGGCTCACCGAGCTGTGGTCCCTGCGCGACGACACCTTCTTGAACTCCGGCTGCGACCCCTCCGACGGGGCGGGCCCCGTCGTGCTCGACACCCGCTGGGGGGAGCTACGGGTCGATGCCCCGGGCCCGGCCGTCAGGGAAGCACTGCGCCGGATGGACATCGGCCCCGTCTCGCTGCGCAACGTCGTCGCGGACTTCCCCGAGAGCGGGGCCGTCGAGCCGGGTACGGTGCTCAGCGCCGAGGCGACCGAATTGCTCGACGTGCTGCGCCGGATCCAGCACGTGGTGGTGCGCACCATCGCCGTCGGTTCGCTGCCGCTCCTGTCGGTCGTCCCGCTGTCGGCGCGGGCCAGGTTCGCGCCGGTGCCGCCGCCCGGGAACGCGACGGCGCGCCTGTCGCGTCGCACCGTGGTGCGGCGCCCCCGGGGCGGGCTGTGTCTGGAGTCCCCCCTGTCCCTGCACCGCGCCGAACTGCTGCGCCCCGAGGCGTCCCTGCTGCTGGTCGGGCTCGGCGGCACGGCCCGGAACACGATCGGCGCCGTCCCGCCCGCGGAGCACGACATCCCCGACCTGCCCGCCGCCTTCGTGGACACCGCCCTGTCCTACCTGGCCGCGGCCGGCCTGGTGGAGTTCGCCGAGCCCGGGCGCGGCGGGAGCGCCGAGAAGCGGCGCCACTCCGGCCGGCCCGACGCGGACAGCAACGGCAACGGCAACGAAAACGGCAACGCACCGTCGGCGCCCGGACAGCCGCCCGGCAAGACCGCTGTCGACGCCGCGCACGACCTGTATTTCCTGCTGGGCAAGGCCACTTGGCCCGCGCCGGGCGGCCCCTGCCGTGGCCGGATCGGCGCGCTCCAGCGGACCCTGTCCCTGGTCGCCGCGGCCGTGGTCTCGGCCGGTGCGCGCCGGCTGGGGAGGGCGTCGGCACCGCGGCACGGGCATCACGGCCGGCCGGGCTTACGGAGTCCGGCGTGAGGGCGTTACTGATCGGTTCGCCCGCGCCGGCCCGCCAGGAAGCCGGCGTGGACGGTGCGAAGCACCAAGCCTGTATCAGCGTTCGGACAGGAACCCGTCGCAGCGTGGCGAGCAGGGGCCGTGCGTAGTTAGCCTGCGCACACGAGCAAGCGATTACCGGCGACGAGCCTCGGGCCCGCTGCCGGATCAACGGGGAGGACAGAGCAGATGGATGCTGGCTGTGTGCCGAAGGCCGGACTGATCACCTCACGGGTCAACAGCTCCAAGAGCCTGGCACCGAGACTCGCCATGACCATCACGACGGTGGTGCTGTGCGCCTTCTGTTTCGTCGCGCTCACCTATGAATGGAGCGGCAACCCCTCCCCCGGGACGCTGGCTCAGGCCGTGGTGCTGCTGTTGGTGGTCCTCACGATCCAACTCCTCGTGTCCTTCCCCCGGTTGATACCGCGGCTCGGCCGGCACCGGCTGCTGCTCCTGGTGCTTCAGGCCCTGTTGACGTACGTGCCCTTCCTCACCTTCAAGCAGGCGTGGCTGCCGCTGCCCGGCCTGCTGTCGGGTTCGGTGCTGCTCGTGCTGCCCGAGGTGCTGGCGTGGCCCTGCTTCCTGCTGATCGTGCTCAGCACCGACGTACTGCAGTTCTTCGTGGGGCTCGGCTGGCGCGACCTGTCGTACACCGGCGTCTCCACCGTGCTGACCGGCCTGGTGGTCTTCGGTCTCTCCCGGCTGACCGACATGGTCGCCGAGGTCCATCAGTCCCGGGCGGACCTGGCGCGGATGGCCGTGGACGAGGAGCGGCTGCGCTTCGCTCGCGATCTGCACGATCTGCTCGGCTACAGCCTGTCCACGATCACGCTCAAGTGTGAGCTGGCGTACCGGCTGCTGCCCGACGGCGCCGGTCGGGTGCAGCAGGAGCTCACGGAGATCCTGAGCACCTCGCGGCAGGCCCTGTCCGACGTTCGCGCGGTGGCCAGCGGTTACCGCAACATGAACCTGGCCACGGAGGTGGCCGACGCCGAGTCCATGCTGGGCGCGCTCGACATCGCCGCCGTCGCACGCGTCGAGTGCGGGACCCTGCCGCGGGACGTGGACACCACGCTGGCCACCGTCCTGCGTGAGGGCCTGACCAACATGCTCCGGCACAGCAACGCCTCGCGCTGCACGATCACTTCACTGCGCCGGGGCCGTACGGTCACCCTGCGGCTGGCCAACGACGGTGTGGACGGGCGCGCCGTGCGCCTTCAGCCCCTGGCGTGCGAGGAGGGGAACGGCAACAGCGGCATCCGCAACCTGGCCACCCGCGTGGAGGCGCTGGGCGGCACCCTGACCGCGGCGGGCCGGTGCGACGGCTGGTTCGTGCTGGAAGCCGTCATCGAACTCCCGGCGGTGGAGCGGGACAACGGGGAACTCGACCACTCCCTGGAAGTGGGCGACCCGCGGCTGGAGGGTGCCGGCGGCGCCGCGTACGGCCGCTGACCGGCACCCCCCGGCTCACAGCCAGCCGGCCTCGCGGGCGATGCGGATGGCGTCCACGCGGTTGCGGGCGTTGAGCTTGTTGACCGTGGACGTCAGGTAGTTGCGGACCGTGCCCGCCGAGAGGAAGAGCCGGGCCGCTATCTGCCGGGCCTCGTCGCCCTGCGCCGCCAGCCGCAGCACTTCGAGCTCGCGGCTGGTCAGCGTGGTGGCCTCCGGCTCCAGCGCGGCAAGAGCGAGCGAGGGGTCCACCACGCGCTCGCCGGCCACCACCGCGCGGATCGCGGCGATCAACCGCTCGGGTTCGGTGTCCTTGAGCAGGAAGCCCGAGGCATGCGCGGCCACCGCGCGGCGCAGGTTCCCGGGGCGGCCGAGGCTGGTGAGGATCAGGGTGCGACAGCTGGGGACCGCCGTGTGCAACTCACCGGCGGCGGTGATCCCGTCCGTGCCCGGCAGGTCGATGTCCAGTACGGCCACGTCCGGCCGTTCGGCCTGTGCTCGGGCAACGATGTCATCGCCGTTGGAGAGCTCGGCCACCACCACGATGTCGGACTCCAGCTCGATCAGCGCCACCAGAGCCTTCCTGAGCATGTGCAAGTCTTCGGCGATCAGCACTCTGATCATTTTTCCCCCATAGTGCCAAGTCCTGTAGCGCTTGTTGATCGCCATTATGCAGTTCGCAACGTCTTCGGTAGTAAAAGGTCACCGCTTCACCCACAAACCACCAAGCACGCCTCGCACCGGCCGACTTGACCCTCAGCGTCCCCTGCCGAGCAGATCCACCACCTCCCCCAGGAATCCCTCGTCGAGCATCGTGCCGACCGAGGTGTCCTCCACGGCCCCGTGTCCCGCGTCCTGGCACGCGACGCTCACCACGTAGCCGTCGTTCGATGTCGGGCCGCCGTTCAGATCCAGTCCGAAGGTGCCGAACGACCACTCGCCGTACGACGCCGCGTCCCCGTCCGGTGTCTGTAGTTCACGTCCCTCCGGGTCGAAGCCGAACTGGGTGAATCCCATCCGCATGCCCTGCCCCAGCGCCTTGGTGTACGCCTCCTTGAGCGTCCAGGTCCGCAGCAGTTCCGCCTCCTGCTCGGACTCGGGCAGCGGGGCGAGCGCCCTGCGCTCCGCCGCCGTGCAGATCTGCCGGTGCACCTGCGAGTACCGCAGCCTGCGCCGCGCCAGCTCCGTGTCCACCCCGATCCGGCCGAGCCGGTTGAGGCCCACCACGACCAGGTCCAGGGTGTGGCTGAGACTGATGTCGATCTGGTCGCAGCCCCGCAGATACGGCCTTCCGCCCGGTTTGTACGCAAGCTCCACCGCTTCGGGCAGGACCTGTAGTGCGGCGCTCGCGGCGTGCCGCACCAGCATCCTGGAGACCGCGAAACGGTACCTGACCTCGGGTTTGTCCAGGGCGCTGAAACGCTGCCAGTCGTTGTTGCCCAGGAGGGAGCGCAGTTCGGGCTCCGCGGCCACGGCGGACCGCCACTGCTGCCAGTTCGCGTAGACCACCGCGTTCCCGAAGAACGCCAGGGACTCGCGCACCCGCAGCCAGTGGCCGTCGGGGCTCGCCATGTGGATCGGTGCGGACACCGTGTCTCGCCCCGCCATCAGGCTGCCCTCCCCGGCCGTCGGTGTCCGTCCGCTCCCGCATCCGATCCGTCGAGCGCCACGCCGTGCACGTCGTAGGCACGCCCGGTACGCAGGCGGGCCACCGCCTCGCCGTACACCCGCTCCACACAGCCCGGCGGGGGATCGGGGAGCCTGATGCCCAGCCGTCCGGCGAGCCTGGTGAGCGCGAGCACCAGCCAGGCCGGGTCGGCGAGGAAGGGGTCCGTGCCGTCGAGGCGCACCCAGTGGCCGAGCGCGGCCCCGGCGGCCGCCACCAGGACGTACCGGTCCGTGAGCGCCGCCCAGCGCGCGCTCGCCATGAACGTACGGTCGTGCGGCGGCGCCTCGCACAACCGCGCGCGCAGCTGCGCCAGTTCGGCCGCGAACGCCTCCACGGCGGTACGCAGCGCGGCCCGGGTCGCGCCGTCCCCGTGATCCGTTGACGCGCCGCCGTCGCCGTCGCGGAGCCTGTGGGCCGCGCCGAGCAGCGCGGCAACGAGGTGGTCCTCGCCTCCCGCCACCGCCAGCGATTCCAGCGCGAGCGGCGCCAGTGGTTCCTGGACGGCGAACAGCAGGTCCGGCGGATCCGGTGTCTCGCCCCACGACGTCCTTGCCAGGAGCGGGAGTTGGGGGATGAGCACCGCCTGGCACGCGGCCGTGCCCATGTGCCCGAGGCCTGCGGCGGGCAGGTCCCGCAGCAGCTTGCTCAGGAATCCCTGCGCGCTGTCGCGCCGGTGGCCCGATGTGCCGAGCACCGTGCCCAGCTCCTCCAGGTCCTCCCGTACCAGATCGGGCACCAGGTACTTCACCGCTGCGGCCCCCAGGTGGCCGCTGTCCGGGAACAGGTGCAGCGAGCGGAGCACCGCCGTCGCCATCGTGTCGCAGAGCAGCAGGTCGGCGAAGACCGAGGCCAGCACCGCGGGTTGGCGGCCGCCGGGTCGGCTCTTTCGGTCCGTCGCCACGGTCCGCACGGCGGCCCGCAGTACCGTGTCGGCGGCGCCCAGCAGCACCGAGGAGACCAGCGACCGATTGAGCTGGAACGTGCGCAGCGCCAGCCGCATCCCTTCGCCCCGCTCGCCGACGAGGGCATCGGCGGGCACCGGGTGGTCCGTGAACTCCAGGCCGGCGAACCGGCAGCCGCGCATCCCCGTGCTCAACCGCCGCGGCAGCACCCGCAGTCCGGGTTGCGCCTCCACGTCCTCAAGGAGCAGCACGGAATGACTCGCCGCTCCCCGGCCTTCGCCGGTCCTCGCGTACACGACGAAGGCCCCGGCCCGCTCGGCGTTGACGACGTCCTCCTTACGGCCCTCCAGCGTGAATCCGTGGGTGTCACGGCGGGCGGTGAGTTCGCCCTGCCACATCGTGTTGCCGTGCGCGAGGCGGTGGTGCACGACCGCCGTCCGGCCGCCGCCCCGCATCAGTTCCGCCAGGCGCGTGCGCTGCCCCTGCGACCCCGCGGCCCAGACCGCCGACGCGGCGAACAGCGAGGTGATCCCGTACCCGAATCCGAGTGCCACGTCGCGGCGGAACACGGGGCGCAGCACGCGTGCGAGCACATCGGCCCGGGCCAGTCTGCCGCCGAGCGCCACGGGGACGAATTCGGCGCCGAAGCCGATCGCGTCCAGTCGCCGCTCGGCCTCGGCCGGCCACGCGAAGTGTTCGTCCGCCGACAGCAGGGCGGCGAAACCGGCCGGGTTCGCCGGGTCGTCCGGGTCCTGAAGAGCCCTCTCGACCTGCGTGATCCTTCGCCGCACCGCGGCTTCGGCTTGTGTCGTCGCCGCGTTCACCACAAACTCCTCGTCGGAGGCCAGTAGCTCAGTTTCGTCAGCTCCCGTACGAGTTCCCGCTCCAGAGCGCTGAGCGGGACATCGGTCAGCAGTCTCTCGGGATGCCCGGGGAGCGGTCCGGTGAGCATGTCCTGCTCACCACCTCCGGGAAGCCCACCCACCATGGCCTCACCGAAAGCGACCAGTCCCCGCCACACGCCCTTCGCGCCGCGTACCACGCCCAACGCCAGCAATCGCCCGACACACCTGAAAGCCACCCAGCTCACCTCGATCCTCTACAGACCCCCTCACCATCCCTCCCCCCGCTAGATCCGCACTCGACCCCGGCATACCGTGGCGCCGAGCCCCGCGGGCCGCTCGCAGGCACGGCGTCGGCCAGAACCTGGCGACCGGTGCGAGCGGGCGGAGGTGAGCCGGGGTCCTCCGGGGGCTTTGTGGTCCAATGTGACATCTGCCCGGCACGGGGCTCGGCCGGCTGTCGCGCGCCGGCTGGGCGCGGGCCCCGGCATCAGCGAGGAGCGAGGAGTCGCCGTGACCGTATGGGGGCCAGGGCCTGACGGGGGCGGTGGGCCGAGCACGGGCGCTGCGGGGAACGGGGGTGGCCGGGGCGCGGCGATGACGTTGGCGGGGACGTTGGCGGCGGCGGAGACCGCTGCGCCCGTCGAATCCCTGGACGTGGTCGCGCGGATACTCAAGGAGCACTTGGGAGCCGCGTCGGTGTCGTTCCTGATCACGGATTTCACCGGCGGCTCGGTCGTGCGGCTGGGGGCGGCGGGCAGCGTCGAGACCGACGAGCCCGCCCGGCGCATCATGCTGCGGGGCACCCTGTACGACGACGTGATCCGCACGCAGCGGCCGAGGGTGGAGGACAAGGGCCACGGCGCGCTGGTGCGGATCGTCGCGCCGGTGACCAACCGGGGGGACGCGATCGGGCTCCTGGAACTCTTCCTGCCCGCGGCGCCGGACGCGGAGGTGATGCGGGAGATCGGCGAGACGGCGCACGCCCTCGCGTACATCGTCATCGCCAACCGGTCCTTCACCGACGTGTACCAGTGGGGCCGCCGCACCACCCCGCTGAGCCTGGCCGCGGAGATCCAGCACCGGCTGCTCCCGGCGTCCCTGGCGTGCGAGGCCGCGCAGTTCGCGGTCGCCGGAGCGCTGGAGCCGGCCGACCATGTCGGGGGTGACACCTTCGACTACGTGATCGACCGGGACACGGTCCAGCTCTCCGTCACCGATGCCATGGGCCACGACGTCGAGGCGGCGCTGCTGGCCACCCTCCTGGTCGGCGCGCTCCGCCGGTCGCGCCGGGCCGGCGCCGGGCTCGCCGAGCAGGCCCGCCAGGCCGACCGGGCCATGCGCGAGCACGGCCGCCAGAGTTACGTCACCGGCCAGCTGCTGCGCATCAGCCTGGTCGACGGCACGACCGAATTCATCAATGCCGGGCATCCCTGGCCGCTGCGCCTGCGGGACGGGCAGGTACGGGAGATCACGCCGGAGATCGACATGCCGTTCGGTTTCCAGGTCCCCCACGCCTACCGGGTCCAGACCCTGGACCTGCGGCCGGGTGACCGGCTGGTGATGCTGACCGACGGCATGCTGGAGCGCGGAGCCGCCACCGTCGACCTGTCGGACCTGATCGTCCGCAGCCGGAAGCTGCATCCCCGCGAGGCCGCTCGCACGCTCATCGCGGCGGTCGTGGACGCCAATCGGGGGCATCTCCAGGATGACGCGACGGTGATGTGCCTGGACTGGCACGGCGTCGGCCATTCTCGACGGGACGCCGACACCGGCGCCGACCTCGCCGGCGCCTCCGCGCCCTCACGGATGGGCCGGACCGCCCACGGGCGGTGACATGAGGGCCGCTCGCCGAGGCTTCGGTGCCCTCGTGGCCGGTCGGCGGGCGCGCCGACCGGCACGCTCCGCCTCAGGCGGCGGTCGAGGGACCGGCCGATCCGGTGGCGCGGCGGTGTTCGGCGTTGATGCGCCGGGCGTCCTCCAGCTGGTCCTCCAGGACGACGATCCGGCACGCGGCTTCGACGGGTGTGCCGCGGTCGACGAGTTCCCGGGCACGGGCGGCGATGCGCAACTGGTAACGGGAGTAGCGGCGGTGGCCGCCTTCCGAGCGGAGCGGGGTGATCAGGCGCGCTTCCCCGATGGCTCGGAGGAAGGCGGGAGTGGTGCCGAGTATTTCGGCGGCTCGGCCCATGGTGAAGGCAGGGTAATCGTCGTCGTCGAGACGTCCGAAGCAATCGTCTGCTGTCATCTCACCTCTCGGGAACACATACCTCTCGGGAGCACATGGCGGGGCCCTGGCGCCGTACCGGCACCAGGGCCCCGAAGGAATTGCTACACCATCTGCCGGCCCCAATGCTGCGCCGGCCCTGTGTGTCCGCGGACCCGACCGAGAAACCGCCGGGGCTGCGGGGATCGCGGATGCGTGACCGGAGACCACCTCACTGTCGATGTCCTGCGGTACCCGGACACGCGTGGCGTCCGGGCGATCCTGATGGCGTCGGCTCCTCCGTTCTTTCCCTCTGGATCACGCACGTACCGAACGGGTACTGCGTGCTTCTGTTACTGCGTACTGCTTGTTACTGCTGTTACCGCTGACCGCACTTACCTGTACTTGTACTGGACTTACCTGTACCTGTACTGCGGCACTGCTCACGGCGGCCCCTGACGACTGCGGGCCACCCGGTCCGGTCACCAGTCCCGTCGCCGTCCTGCACCGCTCTGGCTTCGACACTCCGTCACCGCACCGTCCTGCACCTGCACTTGCTGTTACCGCTGCATTTCCGCTGCCCGGCAGTTCGTCCCTGCCGGGCCTTCTTCGATCTCGGCTACGAGAGAAACCATAACGACCCCACCACTCAATGTCTACTCCGGCCGCCATAGATTTTCGCGTGTCCGGCGATGAGACAGTCGGCCCCGAACGGCAGCGCCGGGCGCCTCGGCCGGCCCGTGGTCCGGCGCCGGGCGGTGCATATGATCTGCTTCATGTCGAAGCCTGACGAGCTGCTCGTTGCCGTCGCCACCCTGGTGGAGTCGGACCGGAGCAATCAGATGTCCCTGACCGTGGTCACCGGTGGCGCTGTCATCACCGGCCGGCTGGCTCCCGAAGCGGATTGGCGTCAGCGCGTGTCGGAGGTCTTGACGGATTCCGCCCGGCTGGGCGAGTTCTCCGCCGTCTTCGATACCGCCGCGAAGACGAACGGACCGCCCACCCACCTGCACTTCCATGTCGCCCGCATCTTGCAGGGCACCGTGGGGATCCCGGAGACGGGCGGGATGTACCGCGTCGCGATCGAGGACGTGAACGCCTGGACCATGGGCGACTTCAGCTACTCCGACCACTGATCAGGGGCTCCATGACAGCAGTGTGGGACCTGCCGGCACGCCGGCAGGTCCCACACTGGTTTCGCGATGTCGGCGTGCGCCGAAGGGGAGAGTGGTCAGCCCTCAGGCCCGGGTGATCACGCCGGTGCACTGCCGTCCTGGTCGAGGTCGCCGCTCGCGGAGAGGTCCTGCGGCTGACCACGCGTCTGAACCAGCGTCACAGGGTGCCTCCTGCGGCGATGGGTGAACGTCCTCGGCACGAAGGTGCTACGCGGCCGCCTCGACGACGGTCCGGCTCGCGGCCGTACGCCGGGGCGCCGACGAAGGACGTCGCCGCCCACGGGTCGCGGCACCGCGCTTGGCGCGTTCGGTCACCGGTGCGGCGATCACGACCGGGACGCCCGAAGGGGCCTGCGCGCCGGTGATCCGGTTCAGGGCCTCGTCGCCCGAGCGGATCTGGGTGGTCTGCGGCTGGATACCGGCGTGAGACATGAGACGGACCATGTCCCGGCGCTGGTTCGGCGTGACGAGCGTGACGACGCTGCCGGACTCACCCGCGCGGGCGGTGCGGCCGCCGCGGTGGAGGTAGTCCTTGTGGTCGGTCGGCGGGTCGACGTTGACGACGAGGTCGAGGTTGTCGACGTGGATGCCGCGCGCCGCGACATTGGTCGCCACCAGCACGTTGACGTGCCCCGTCTTGAACTGCGCCAGCGTGCGGGTGCGCTGCGGCTGCGACTTGCCGCCGTGCAGGGCGGCGGCCCTTACGCCCTGGTGGAGCAGGTCCTGGGTCAGCCGGTCGACGGCGTGCTTGGTGTCAAGGAACATGATCACGCGGCCGTCGCGCGCGGCGATCTCGATCGTGGCGGCGTGCTTGTCGGCGCCGTGGACGTGCAGGACGTGGTGCTCCATCGTGGTGACGGCACCGGCCGACGGGTCCACCGAGTGCACGACCGGGTCGCTGAGGTAGCGGCGCACCAGCAGGTCGACGTTGCGGTCAAGGGTCGCCGAGAACAGCATCCGCTGTCCCTCCGGCC
Organism: Streptomyces sp. NPDC048416; assembly: GCF_043200435.1. NCBI lineage: Bacteria > Bacillati > Actinomycetota > Actinomycetes > Kitasatosporales > Streptomycetaceae > Streptomyces > Streptomyces sp. NPDC048416. Next base: position 290,017 of record NZ_JBICXU010000005.1, on the reverse strand, counting down.
GCACTTGGTCGAGCAACGCGGTGACCTGGGGCATGAACCCCATGTCGGCCATCTGGTCGGCCTCGTCGAGCACGGTGATCGCGACCTGGTCGAGCCGGCAGTCGCGGCGCTCGATGAGGTCCTTGAGGCGGCCGGGGGTGGCGACGACGACTTCGGCGCCGGAACGCAGCGCGCCGGCCTGCCGGCCGATCGACATGCCGCCGACGACGGTGGCCATGCGCAGCTTCAGAGCACGGGCGTACGGGGTGAGGGCGTCGGTGACCTGCTGCGCCAGCTCACGCGTCGGTACGAGGATCAGGCCGAGCGGCAGGCGGGGCTCGGCACGCTGTCCTGCGGTACGGGCGAGCAGGGCGAGACCGAAGGCCAGGGTCTTTCCGGAGCCGGTGCGGCCACGGCCCAGGACGTCACGGCCCGCGAGCGAGTTCGGCAGCGTCGCGCCCTGGATCGGGAACGGCACGGTCACGCCCTGCCGAGCCAGCTCGGCCAACAGCTGCTCGGGCATGCCGAGTTCGCCGAACGCTTCGACGGCGGGCAGGGCGGGGGTGATCGTCCTGGGGAGCGCGAACTCACCCTGCACCGCGCCGGGCCTGCGGCCGTAACCGCCGGAGCGGGCCGGCCCGCCGGAGCGGCGCGGCGACGATGACGACGAACCGCCGCGGCCACCGCCGGTGCGGGAGTCGGCACTGCCATTGCGGGTACGGGCGAAGCGGTCGTTCGTGCGTGTCTGGTTCATGTGGAACCTTCCTCGATACGGCACATATCAAGGAATTCCCACGGCGATGAACGGCACGGAGAATTACGAGTATGGACCGACGGCAAAAGAAAGCAGATCCGGTCGGCGAAAATACACGCCGAGCGGAGGTGCTGGAGCAAATGACGCGATGGGCGCGTGATTTCACGCAATGCCCGGGCGTCGACTGCGATGCAGATCGTCAATAAGCGGCGGCAGCGTACATGAAGCAGGCACCGCGCGTGGTGAGACCGGGGAGTTCCCCCAAGTCGTCCCGCCGGTGAAACCGCAGCGGGAAATGCGTGCAGCTGGGGCCCGCACCCCGAAGGATGCGGGCCCCAGCTACAGCGTGCGCTCAGCGTCAGGCCGGAACGATGTTCTCGGCCGTCGGGCCCTTCTGGCCCTGCGCGATGTCGAAGGTGACCTTCTGGCCCTCAAGCAGCTCACGGAAGCCCTGAGCGGCGATGTTCGAGTAGTGGGCGAACACGTCGGGGCCGCCACCGTCCTGCTCGATGAAGCCGAAGCCCTTTTCCGCGTTGAACCACTTCACGGTACCAGCAGCCATGTCATATCTCCTTTGGGGCAGTACATCGGAATCCACACCGTGCGAACACCGTGTCGCCGCGATGATTACCCCGCCCGGAACACGACCGGAAATACAAAAGCGCTCCCACTGGCCGGAGCCGCGTGGAGCACTTGAAGTTTTGGGAACCACAACTGCAACTGAGATCGACAGTAGCACACGGCAACGGGCTGCGTACGTCGAAATATTCGACTCCAACGGCTGCGGCAATAACGCTCTCGGCGCGGCCGGTAAAACCCTCTCTCGGCGGGCACAGATATTGCTGCACCGCAGTGCGACGTTCGCAGAATTCCCGGGGCGCGACGCGGCGCGGCGGTGACGCGGCGGCGAAGCGGCCCGCGACACCGAGGGGGGCCGACGCAGCGGTCAAGTGCGTCCCGCGTGTGCTGCGGGGCTCCCTTCGAAGCCGTGCTCGTACCCGGCGGCGCCAAGTTGGCGGAAAACGTCGGCGTTGGCGACGATCCCCGCCCGGCGAGAGCTCCGGTCGCGCATTCCGCGCAGGCGCGGGTAGGGAATGGTACGGAAGATGGACCAGGACGTCTTGATTGCCTTGGACGCCGCTGCGGGCGCGGGCGGTCATTCATCCCAGCGTTTGAACGCCCTCTTCGTCAGCAGTCAGCAGTCAACAGCAGGAAGCGAGGAACCGATCGTGGACCTGACCTATCTGATCCGTGCGGCCCGGCGCGCCGCAGCAAAAGAGCAGGCCGTCTACCAAGGCCAGGAGAAACGCCCCTTGGCGGGCTACCTCGCCCTGATGGGCACCTACGCGGCCACTGTCGTCGGGATCGGCCTGACGGCCAAAGCCAACGGGCGCCCGTTGCCCAGGCTCGGCCCCTTCGATGTACTGATGCTCGCCTGCGCCACCCAACAGCTCTCCCGGATGCTGACCAAGGACCCGGTCACCAGTCCGCTACGAGCCCCTTTCACCCGCTACCGCGGTACCTCCGGACCAGCGGAACTGGAGGAGGAGGTGCGCGGCACGGGCATCCGCCACGCTGTCGGTGAACTCGTCACCTGTCCCTACTGCGCCGGTCTGTGGACCACCACCGCCCTGACAGCGGCGCACATCTTCGTCCCGAAGACCGCGCGCTTGACCACAGCCGGACTCAGTGCCCTGGCGGGTGCTGACCTGCTGCAGCTGTGTCGCAGTCGCCTGCAGTGAGAATTCGTGTCCTGAGAAGCCATGACAGGCCGAGCCCGGCGGCCTCGGTTTCCCACGACTGACGCGTCCTTTGCGAGTGGGCGCCGGCAGAGATGGCAAGGTCGTGTCACGGCGCGGCCGGAGCACCAGATATCCGCTCCACTGGTCTGCGGCCACCACTCTGCCCTCACCTGCCAGGGCGACCGCAGGACGGCTCACCGGCCTGCCGAGACCGCTCGCGAGATCGGATTCTGGCCATGGCCGCTCCGAACGGCGCCGCGTCGCCGCTCTGACCCACGGTGAGGGAGATGGACAGAGGCCGGGCCCAGCTGTCACTGGGCAAGTGGACCTTCGTGCTCAAGCGACCGCGGGAGTGGCCAAGCGTGTGGTCCTCGGCCCAGCCGGCCAGAAGCCCCTTTTTCCTGCATCCAGCCGGATGGCGGTGGGCCCGGCAGACGTGGAGTCCACCGACGCCGTCCGGCCTGCGTCGCCATCGGCATTCGCCACCGCGAGGACCGCCGCGAGAACCCTTTCCCAGGTGTCTTTCATGGCCTACTGACCGGGCGGGCAGGCCGGCAACGCCGAGGAAAAGCGAGACGGTGCATGTCCACACCCACGACAATCACGTGCTCATCGAGAACGGCTTGCTCCAGAACGGCGCGACGAGTCGAAATCCAGTTCACTCCGGAGTCAGGTGCGCGGTGGGGCGCAAGCGCTTCGTCACAATGCGGAAACCGCATGTCATGCCGCCTCGCTTTCTGCACGAGCCACTTCCCAACGCCCGCGACGTTCGCACCCCACATTGGCGCCAACCGTCTCAAGGCAACCCTTCTCGCGATGTCCCAGCCATCTGCGAGCTCAGCCGAGCCGGCGCCGAAGGGCCAGTTCAACGCGGCGCCCGAAAAGCGAGAAGGCGTAGTGCGCTCCTCTCGCTCTCCGGGCACAGCGCACGCGCCGGGGCTGAGGGCGACGAGCGCGACACCGGATCGGGCCGGATAGCGCAATCTTGCACAGATGAGTGAATACCGCGGCGGATTGGGCATCCGCAATGCATGACTTCATCTTCGGCACCGACCCCGGACCCGGACCCCCGCAAGACGACGGGGCTGGAACCGGGGGGAGGCGTACCACCGGGCGAGACCCCGCCCGCCGAGAGCAGCATGTCGGGGGCCGGGCCCCGGGAGACCCACAACCCGACGAAGGGTTGGGCGAAGGCGCCGCTCGCGGTGATCATCGGTCTCGCAGTGGTGGTTGCGGGGTTCTTCCTCGCCTACGCGATCATCCTGCTGCGGTAACCGATGAAGCGGAACGGCGAGAACACCGCTTGGAGCCGTCGGCGGTGTCTTCACCGAGCCTGCTGATCATGGACTGGGCGGCTCGCTCGGCGGGTTCACCACCAAACTGCGCACTTGGCCGTCGAGCAGGGCCACAAGCCATGTCGATCGCGGTGACGGCAAGGCAGACTCACCGCCTTTTGCACCTGCCCCGGAGAAGGTCCGCGTACCTCGTGCCGGGGCGGGCCGACCACCCGTTCTCCTGGATCGTGTCGGGCTGACAAGGCATATCCCTTCGCCAGGCACGACAAGCTCGCAGTCCGCTACGAGAGAAGCCCTCATCGCCGCGAGCAACGCCGACCGTGACCGGCACCGTCGGAGGCGGCCTTCGGCGTGATGCCTCGTGTGCCTCGCGGATGGCTGCGAGGATACGCCCCCGGTCATGTATGAGGCGCAGTCATTCGCACGGGCCCAGAGACGTACGGGTGCATCCGCCGGTCTGGGGACGAGGCGACGGGCCCCGCCAGGTCCGCTCCAGTCACCCGAAGAAAACCCCCTCAAGCTGCTCAGCTACATCCTGAGTGACGGCCACTGCTCGTCCTTCCATGCGTCGATCTCGCCCTCGCCGCGCTCGGCGGTCCTGCGGAAGGGGACCTGCACGCTCCAGCCGATCCGGCGCATGAGCAGGTCCAGCCGGGCCAGGGTGTACTTGACGCCGAACCGGCGGCGCGCGATCTCGGCGATCCGCGCACGGGTCCGGCACTGGTCGGGCCGGCCGACGGCGGCCCTCTTCCGGGTGGGCGCGCCCCCGGGGCCGGCAGAACGGCCACGTGGGCTCGTTCGAAGGCGGTGCCGCCCCTCCCCGGGTCGTGCTCGTCGTCGACTGCGGCCAGGGTGTTCGCCGCGACCATCCCATCGAATTCACGGTTCAGCGCGAGTACTTTCCCCGAAATGGTGAATGACGTCGGCAGCGTAAGCACGCGGAACTTTCTTCCACAGTCCCGGCTCTCACCCCGCAAAGTGGCTCATTCGTCAACGCGAGAACTGTTGGCTCACCATGACACCCGGCAGGAAACCTTCGCCGCGATCTGCGACGTGTGCTTGCATTTGTCGTGTTTGCTCGTCGCGACGACAGCGCCGTGGACGATCCGCCGAGCCGGAGGTATGGAAGTCATGAGCGCACGTGCATGGGTCCGTGCCACTCGGGCGCTCATCGCCCGAGGGCGCACTCGCCCCTATCCGTACGGATTGCTGGCGCCTGTGGCACGTGTCGCCACGATTGCGGCCGCTGACGAGATCCGCCGGTTCCTGACGGATCAGGGGATCCGGTCCACCGTCGCTCCCAGCCCGCCCCGGCGGCACGTGAAGGGCCTGCGGTCCCAGGTGCGCTTTCAGGTGCTGGTCTTCATTGAAGACGTGTCCCTCGCGAGGCACCTGGTACACCTGTGGACCATCCCGGTTCACTCGGTCTGACAACATCGCCGTGGCCCGAGGACCGCTCCCCGTGACCATCGAAACCGTCCGGGACCCATTCGGTCGATATGCCGGTCCGGAAATCTCGACCCCCTGAGCAGGGCGCTGCCGATCGAGCGGGCACCGCGGCCCAGGGACTCCTTCCGCCTTCTGGGTGAAAGATCGCGGCCAAGGGCTGGTTCATTCGCGGAAAGGCCGCGTATGGGCCACGCTGGCGCGGGAAGTTCCTTGCTCGGACAGCAGCGAGTTTCTTCCGTGAAACGCCGGCCACAGCCCGCGGGGCGCAAGTGTGGCGGTCGCCGAAGAGGCGGCCTCAACCTCCGGGAGAACAACCCATGTCTTCTGCGCAGCACACGCCTTCGTCCTCCGGCCATCGCGAGGATGCCCCGACAGCCAGGGGGGAGAAGATCGCGACGTGGGCGGACGGTCGCCTCGGCTTGTTCGCGATCGCCAAGCCGAATCTCAGAAAGATCTTTCCCGATCATTGGTCCTACATGCTCGGGGAGGTGGCACTCTACTCCTTCGTCATCATTATTCTGACGGGTGTCTACCTGACGCTCTGGTTCAAGCCCAGCATGAATGAAGTTGTTTATCAGGGTACCTATGTGCCGTTGCACGGCATCCGCATGAGCGAAGCCTTCAAGTCGACCATGGACATCAGCTTCGACCTGCGCGGAGGGTTGTTGCTTCGCCAAATCCATCACTGGGGCGCCATCGTCTTCATCGCGTCCATGCTCGTGCACATGATGCGCGTCTTCTTCACCGGCGCTTTTCGTAAACCCCGAGAGGCCAACTGGCTGTTCGGTGCCGGGTTGTTGATTCTCGGAATGTTCGACGGCTTCATGGGGTATTCGCTGCCGGATGATCTCCTGTCCGGGACCGGAGTCCGCTTCATGGAGGGAGCGCTTCTCTCCGTGCCGATCGTCGGGACGTACCTTTCTTTCTTCTTCTTCGGCGGGGAATTCCCCGGCACGGACTTCATCGCTCGATTGTTCAGCATCCACGTGCTGTTGATCCCGGGCATCATGCTGGGGTTGCTCGTGGCCCACTTGGCGCTCGTCTTCTACCACAAGCACACCCAGAGCTGGGGACCGGGAAGGACCAACAAGAACGTCGTCGGGATGCCCCTGATGCCGGTCTACATGGCAAAAGCCGGCGGATTCTTCTTCCTCGTCTTCGGTGTCCTGGCCATCATGGCGGCCATCGCCCAGATCAATCCGATCTGGAGCTTCGGCCCCTACCGCCCCGACCAGGTGACCACCGACGCCCAACCCGACTGGTACATGGGCTACTCCGAGGGCCTGATCCGACTCATGCCCGGCTGGGAGATCAACCTCTGGGGCCACACCCTCCAGCTCGGGGTATTGATCCCGCTGATCGTCTTCCCCACCATCCTCCTGGTGCTGTGGCTGTACCCCTTCGTCGAGGCCTGGATCACCGGCGACGACCGGGAACACCACATCACGGAACGCCCCCGCAACAATCCGACGCGTACCGCGTTCGGCGCCGCATGGGTCGCCGAGTACCTGCTCCTGCTGCTTGGCGGCGGCAATGACTTGATGGCCACCCACTTCCATCTTTCGATCAACGTGATCAGCTGGGCCGCCCGCATCGGGTTCTTCGTGGTGCCGGTCGTGGTGTTCGTCGTCACCAAGAGAATCTGTCTCGGGCTCCAGCGCCGCGACAAGGAGAAAGTGGAACACGGCCGCGAGACCGGCATCATCAAGCGCCTGCCGCACGGAGAGTTCGTTGAGGCCCACGAACCACTCTCGCGGGAGCAGCTGTTCACCCTCACGGCGCACGAACAATACGCTCCTCATGAGATCCCGCCGGCTACGGACGAAAACGGCGTCCAGCGCAACGTCAGGTGGAGCGAAAAGCTGCGCGCCAGGCTCTCCAGTGCGTACTTCGGCCAGAGCGGCCAGATCGCCAAGACGACGTCCGAGGAATACGAGAAGCACGTGACCAGCGGCCATCACTGACGGAATGCCGTCTGTCCCTGCTGGAGCAGGCTGAACTGAGCCTCCGCCTCGGTGTCCTGCGTGCCGCCCTCCGGGACTCGGGCGGGTGGGTGCAGGGCGAGAGGGAGGGCCGAGCCCCACGCGGAGAGCCGACGGGTGACCGACCGGGACAACGCGAAGGACCGCTGCCCCGGTCGGTCACCGGGTCCAGCGGCGGGGGAACGCCGCTTGCGCAGGCGCGTCCGGTATCCAGGGGGTATGACCTTCAGACATCCAGCGGAGCGTGGCGAGAGCGGGCGCGGCCTGTTCGAACACCTCGCGGAGCGCGCGTCGAACTTCACCAGCTCGCCGCTCTTCTCCGTCCTGTGCTTTCTCCTGGTCGCGGCGTTCGTCGCCACCCATGTCGCCGGGCTCTCCCTGAGTTCGCAGCTTTTCGCCGGCGAGTTGATGACCGCGGTGACCCTGTTGTTGCTGGCCCTGCTCAAGAATTCCGAACGGCGCGCGGAACATGCGATCCAGCGCAAGCTGGACGCCATCGCGGCTGCCTTGCTCGAACAGCACAGCGGGGAGAGCGGCAGGTCGACGGACGCGCTGAAGAAAGCGATCCGGCTGGAGGACGAGTCGTGACGGTGCCCTTCCCGCCGGGCGCCGGGGCGCGGCCGGCTGCCCCGCCACGATGTCCCGGCCGACGGATGACGTACAGGACCTGACGGAGCTGGCCGACCTCCTGGTCGCTGACGGGCCTGCGCGCGGGAACTGAGGGAAGGCGCGCGGGCCCGCCGCCGGAAGACCGGCAAGTGGCCTCAGTCGCCGTCCCGCTCGCCGGATCCCGGCTCGGCCATCTTGCGGTGGGCCTCGGCCTTGGCCGAATCGGGAAGCACCTTGTTGGCCAGGCCCTGCGCCTTGGTCTTCATCGAGCCGGCGACCCGCTTGTCCTTGCCGGAGAAGAGCGCGTCGAGGCCTTGCCGTGCCACCCCGGCCGGATCGTCCTTGTCCTGCCGGCCGACCTTCGTGTCGTCCATGCCGGCGCGGTCGAAGAAGTCGGTCTCCGTCGGGCCCGGCATCAGGGAAGTCAAGGTGATCCCGGTGTCCTTCAGTTCGTTCTGCAGCGCTTCGGTGAAGGACTGCAGGAACGACTTCGAGGCGTTGTAGACCGCCTGGAACGAGCCGGGCATGGTGGCGGCGATCGACGACGTGACGAGAATGCTGCCGTCGTCGCGTGCCACCATGTCCCGCAGCACACGCTTGGCGAGGTGCACGGTCGATCGGACGTTGAGGTCGACGATCTCCAGCTCACGCTCCAGATCATTGTCCGCGAAGGGGCCGCCCAGCCCCACCCCGGCGTTCAGGGCGACCACGTCCAGCGAACGCCCGAGCGCCGTGGCCCTTGCGTAGAGGGCTTCGGTCGCCTCGAAGTCTCTGAGATTGGCCTGCACCACCTCGACCTGTGCACCGGCCGCGCGCATGCGCTCGGCTGCCTCATGCAGCCGTACGTCGTCCTCGGCGTTGACGACGAGGTCGAACCCGCGCTCGGCCAACTGCTTGGCGAGTTCGTACCCGATGCCGCTGGAGGCTCCCGTGATCAGGGCGAGGGGTTTGGCAGCACTCATGAGCGAAGCTCTTTCCGGTATGGGGCACAAACGGGGGGACGTGAACCCGGGACGTCTTGTGTGCTTCTGCGCAGGGTCACGGCGGGTAAGGCCGGCCCGCGCGGAATGATGCCGTGGCTGTTGTCAGCGCCCCAGTGCCTTGCGCAGCTCCTGCTTGTTCATCGACGACCGGCCGTCGATGTTCTTCTTCTTCGCCTCCGCGTACAGCTGGTCCTTGGTCGGTCCCTCGGAACCGCTGTGCGACCGTTGTCCGCCGCGCTGCGAGGCGGACTTGGGGTCCTGGGTGGAGGTCTTGCTCGCGGACTTCGACTCCCCGGAGCGGGCGCGCTCCTTGTTGACGGTGCGGGCGGCGATTTCCTTGGCACGCTTCTCGGAAGTGCCGCGCTTCTCGGCGCCCTCCTTGATGTGCTCGTACTGGCGCTCACGCTTGGGGCTGGATCCTGAAGGCATGACAACCCTTCCTTTCTGAGGGGGCCACGGGCTCCGCGGCCTGCGATGCGTAAACGACTACCCCCCACCTCACGCGTAAAAAGGGCCATTCGCGACGGGTGAGCGCCATCCGGGTCACGGCACCGGCAGACCGGCGCCAGGCCCGCTGCTGTCAGCTCCTCCGGCCCGCCGGGCGCCGGCGACGCCGGGGCCGATTTAGACGAAGCCGCGCCAAAGGCGGGCGTGCCGCCGCTCCGGTCCTGGCGGCGGCCCAGGACCTGGACCTGTCCGGCCACTGCGCACCACCGGTCTCGGCGCACGCCTTCTGCGCTGTGCGCCGCCTGCGGCACCTTGAGAGGTCGAGCAGGTCAACGGCACGCTGATGCTGGACCGGCGTCCGGCCCTCGAGTACGACCACCGGCTCGGCACCTCCGCCTCCCCCGCCCAGTGGGCCTCCGCCGCGAACATGACCCGCCGCCTCACCACATCCGCTCACACCCAACGCGGCACCCTCCGGGCGACCGCGTGAACATCACCGAGTAAGAGGGCATACCCGATCCCGGGTGAGGCATCGGGCTCACCCCGGGCAGGAGGACGTTCATGCATGCAATCCAGCACGCCCTGTCGATCACCGGCTCCATGGCCTGGGAAATCACCTGGGCCCTGATCCTGGGCTTTACCCTGTCCGCGGTGGTCCAGGCGGTGGTACGAAAGTCCACCGTGGTCTCGCTGCTGGGCGACGACCGCGCCCGTACGCTGGCCACCGCGACAGGCCTTGGCATCGCCTCCTCGTCCTGCTCGTACGCCGCGGTCGCGCTCGCCCGCTCCCTCTTCCGCAAGGGAGCGAACCTCACCGCGGCGATGGCCTTCCAGATCGCCTCCACGAACCTGGTCGTCGAACTCGGCGTGATCCTGGCCCTCCTGATGGGCTGGCAGTTCACCGCCGCCGAGTTCGCGGGCGGCGGGCTGATGATCGTCGCCCTGGCCGTGATGTTCCGGCTGCTCCTGCGTGACGAGCTGGTGCGCGGCGCGCGGGAGCAGGCCGAGCGCGGGGTGGCGGGGTCCATGGAGGGCCACGCCGCGATGGACATGTCGGTCCAGCGCGACGGCTCCTTCGCCCGCAGGCTGTGTTCGCGCGAGGGCTTCACCTCGGTGGCCCACGTCTTCGTCATGGAATGGGCGGCAATCCTGCGCGACCTCGTCGTCGGCCTGCTCGTCGCCGGCGCCATCGCCGCCTGGGTCCCCGACACCTTCTGGCGCACCTTCTTCTTCGACGGCCACCCCCTCGCGGCCAAGCTGTGGGGGCCGTTGATCGGGCCGCTGGTGGCCATCGTCTCGTTCGTGTGCTCGGTCGGCAACGTGCCCTTGGCCGTGGTGCTCTGGAAGGGCGGCATCAGCTTCGGCGGCGTCGTGGCGTTCCTCTTCGCCGACCTGCTGATCCTGCCGATCCTGAACATCTACCGGAAGTACTACGGCACCCGGATGGCTCTCTTCCTCCTCGGCACGTTCTACGCGGCCATGGTCCTGGCCGGGTACGTGGTGGAGTTCGTCTTCGGTGGCCTCGGCCTCGTTCCTGACACCGCCGCCGCGGCCCTTCCGCAGGGCGGAGTCAGCTGGAACTACACGACCTGGCTGAACTGCGCGTTCCTCCTGCTCGCCGCCGTCCTGGCCCTCCGCTTCCTACGCACCGGAGGCAAGGACATGCTGGCCATGATGAAAGGCTCCACCGACGGCCGCTGAGAGCGGTGCACAGGGGGCAGGGGGAAGCTCGCCGCCGGTGTTCCCGGCGCGGGGACAACTCCAGAAGCACACCGACGGACAGGCCCGCCTCCGCCGGGCGCCGGAACGGCCCCTCGCGGCTGGCGTCCCCGTCTTCACGCCAGGTGGCTCCGGCGACTACCGGGGGTGCCGCAAGAGCGGCTTCCTGACGCCCGGCTTGGCGTTGTTCGCGTCGCCCAAGAGGGGGTCCGAGCCCAAGGCGGCGACCCGGCCGTCCGGTAGCAGCAGGGCCTCGGTGTGATGGTTGCGCCCGACGGTGGTACCGGCGGCGGCACGGAAGGCGTTGGCCTTGGGATCGTAGAACTCGGCCCTACGACCGTACGACGCGGGCTGAGCATCACCATCCGCACACCGGACGCCACCCGCATCACAACCGCATGAACGTCCCCGAGCCGGGGCCGGGTGTCGCGCTAGAGGTAGGGCGGTGGACTGGACCCGGACTGGACCTCGACGCGCTGCTCGAAGGTGCGGGCCAATCTGGATCAAGGTGGAGTAGCTGTCGACGGCCCGGCAGGGAGGAGCGACGGTGGTCCGGCACGGCGAACTCGGGGAGCCTGTGGGGCCATGTGGGAGGCCGGGGACACGCTCAGCCGGTGCTCCTGGGCGGGTTGTCGGACCAGCCCAGTGGGTAGAGCGCGTCCGCCTCACCCGAGACGCCCGGCTCGCCGCCTGCCTCACTGAACGCGGTAAGAGCCTCGACCAGGGCGGCACGCTGGCCGGGGGCCACCCTGGAGACGATTTCGGCGATGGCCTCACGGCGGCGGGCGGTGACGTCGTTGACCAGGCGACGGCCGTCGTCGGTCAGGCCCAGGAGGGTCTCGCGGCGGTTGTCGGGATTGATCTGGCGGACCGCCAGGCCGGCGGCGATCATGCGGTCGATCATCCGCATCGCGGTGGACGGTTTCACACCGAGATGGTCCGCCAGGACGACGAGCTTGGCCGTACCGCGGGTCGCGAGGACGACCAGGAGACGGAACTGGGGGAGCGTCACCCGGTCCTCGACCGCTGCCAGTGAGCGGGCGGACACGCCCACCAGGACGCGGGAGGCGGTCAGCACCGCGCGGGTCACCGCGTCGACATCGTCCGTGCCCGCGTTGACGTGCTCCGTGCCCGCTGCGGGCTGCGCTTGGTCGGCCATACCTCTTTTTACCGTGCCCCGCCCGCCCCGCTCTCATCCGGCCTTCTGTTCGCGGTGGCGGAGCAGGAGCATGGCGGCGTCGTCGTGGAGCGGGCCCTGGGTGTGGAGCATCAGGTTCTCGCGCAGCTTTTCCAGTGCCGCTTCCGGGTCGGGGTCCTTGAGGAGATGGGTGCGCCGGCCGAGCGGGTAGAAGGCGCCGGTCTCGTCGCGCGCCTCCGTGACGCCGTCGGTGTACAGGAGCAGCTGGACCCCTGCTGTGAACGAGACCTGGTACGGGTCCGGTCCGGTAGGGGCGTGCATGGTCAGGCCGAGCGGCAGGGCGTACTGGGCGGGCTCGGGGAAGGAGACGGCGCCGTCGGCGGATACGAGGAGCGGTGGCGGGTGTCCGTAGTTCACGAAGGTGACGGTGCCTGCGGGGTCGATCTCGGCGAGGAGGGCCGTGACGAACTTTTCGTCGTGCAGGGCCCGTTCGCAGGTCCGCTCGATCCGGGCGCCGACGGCGGTGAGGTCGGGCTCGTCATGCGCGGCCTCGCGGAACGCACCAAGGACGACGGCCGCGGTCTCGACCGCTTCGAGCCCCTTGCCCTGGACGTCTCCGACGATGACCCGCACCCGGTCCCCCACCGCGGCCACTTCGTACAGGTCGCCGCCGATGCGGGCCTCGGCGACAGCCGAGGTGTAGGAGACCGCGATCCGCAACGGGCCCGCGCTGCGCGGCACCGGCCGGAGCAGGACCCGTTGCGCGACCTCGGCGATCGAGCGGACGCCGGCCAGCTCCACCTCCCGGCGCTGCCGTGTCACGGCCGCCACGACGCCGGCCGCTGTGACACCGACGACGGCGCCCATCGCGGCATAGCCACGCCGCTCGGCGAAGAGTCCGTCGTACATGCCGAGCGCACAGCCCAGCACCAGGGCAACGGTTCCGATGAGGGCCGTTCTGCGCCAGCCGCCGGACAGGCCCGCGAACGCCGGCCCCAGCGAGACCAGGGGCAGTAGGCCGATGTCCGGTCCTGTCGCCGCGTCCACCACGGCGACCACGGCCATCAGCGCCCATGGCATCGCGGCCGGCGCGGCGGCTTCTTCCCGTCCTGACGCCCCGGCCGGGCGCCGCTTGCTCTGGTCCTCGGCGGACCCGGCAGCGTCAACAACCGCCGCCCCTCGTCGACCCATAGCCGCCCTCCCTCTCAACCTTTAGACTATGCAAAGGTCCTTCGGCTGCGGCATTCCGGCTGCTCGCCGTTATCCGATCGACGCCATCCGTTCGGTTTCCAGAACGCACAGAGAGGCTCAGTCCATGACCTCGGCATCACCGGCGACCCGTCGGCCCGCGCCTCCCACCGGCTGGCGAAGGACACTGGCCCGACTGCCCATCCACCTGTTCCGCATGGGTCTCGGCCCCCTGTTCGGCAACCGCGTGCTGCTGCTCGTCCACACCGGACGCACCTCCGGCCAGGCCCGGAAAGTCGTGCTCGAAGTGGTCGCCCACGACCCGGAACAGCAGACCTGGATCCTCGCCTCGGGCTTCGGCCCGAAGGCACAGTGGTACCGCAACCTGCGGCAGGCCCCGCAGGCCACCATCCAGACCGGACGCCGTTTCCGGGCCGTCACCGCCCACTTCCTCACACCCGGGGAAGGAGGGCGGATCATGGCCGAGTACGCGCCCCGGCACCCCCGCGCCGCGAAGGCCCTCTGCTCGTACATGGGGTTCCGGGCGGATGGCAGCGCAGAGGGCTATCAGGCGATCGGAGAGCGGATCCCGTTCGTACGGCTGGAAGAGTCCCGGCCCCGGTGAATCGTCGCGGGGTCTCCCGTCCCGCTACTTGTCCGGCCGCTCAAGGGTGTTGTCCGGGACGCAGCGCCGTCACGTCGAAAGTCGCTCCGCATATGCGCAGGGAGTCGGCCGGGACGCGCAGCGCCTCGGTCGAACCCGGCGGATACGCCTGCACCCATGTGGCGGCCTGCCGGCAGGGCTTGTCCGACACGCCCTCGTTCACGGTGTGCACAGACGCGTAAGCGGCTTTGCCCGGCGCCAGCACGACGGGCGGCAGGGTGTCTCCCTCACGCTGTGCCGGTTCACCGATGCGGGCACCGGAGGCGGAGAGAAGCGAGACGCCGGGGAAGCCGAGCAGATGGCAGGCCGTGGTGCCCGTGTTGGTGAACACCAGGGGTACGTAGATGTTGCCCGCGCCCGGCGAGATGCGGCCGAGGGAGAGGCGGAGCCGGTCGGACGTGCAGCGCGGATCGCCGGCGGAGGAAGAGGGAGTCGACGCACCGGTGTGGGGGGAGGGCGTGGCGGCGGCGGTGCTCGGCGAGGACCCTCCCCCGCCCGGCATGGACCCTCCCCCGCCCGGCATGGACCCTCCCCCGCCCGGCATGGACCCTCCCCCGCCCGGCATGGACCCTCCCCCGCCCGGCGTGGACCCTCCCCCGCCCGGCATGGACTCGCCCCCGGCGGGCGCGGACTCCACCGGACGCGGTGTGGTCGTGGTCGCGGCCCGCGTCGAGGGCGGCGGGGTGGCGGTGGCGCCGTCGCCGCATGCCGTGGCCGATGCGAGCGTGGCGAGGACGACGGCGCCGAGCGGCAGCAGGGTCCGGCGGGAACGATGTACATGGTCGAGGTACCTGTCCATGGGATTCCTTCCGTGCGGTCGGCCCCGGTCCGACGTTCCGGCCGACCTCAACGAAGCCGGCCGGACAGATCGGCGTCCGTCTCACGGCGCCTTCCCGGCAGGGCGCCGTTCAGTCCGTGCACTGCGCACCCTGGCCGCTTCCCGCCGCCTTCATGCCGCGGCGGGCTCCCGGGCCGCCTCGCCGCGCACGGAGTGCAGAGCGCGCAGTGCGCTCTGGTGCGTGAGCCAGCCCACCAGACGCGCTCGTTCGGCATCGAGGACGGGCAGGCCGGTTCCGGAATGGGAGATCAGGGCGTGCAGGGCAGCGGCCAGGGGCTGGTCCGGAGTGAGCGAGGCGGGCTGCTCCACCAAGTCTTCGACGATCGCACCGGATCCGGCGGAGCCGGGCTCGTCGGCGAGCGCCTCGGCCACCGCCCTGGCCGTGATCACCCCCACGTACTGGCCGTTCTTGTCGACCACCGGCAGCACGCCGTGGACCGACAGGGACAACTCCGTCGCCGCGGCCGTCAGTTCCGCCTCGACGGCGAGCGTCCCGGGCGGCTGCTCCATCACCTCGTCGACCTGCTGACCGCCCAGCGGTGCTCCGGAGGCCGGGCCGTCCAGATCGATCCCGCGACGGCGCAGCTTGAGGGTGTAGACGGTGTCACGGGACAGCAGTCTGCTGGTCGCGGTCGCGGTGACGATGGCGAGCATCAGCGGCAGGATGATCGAGTACTCGCCGGTCAGCTCGAACAGGATGACCACGGCCGTGATCGGGGCGCGGGAGGCGCCGGCGAACACGGCGCCCATGCCCACCAGGGCGTAGGCGCCGACCGCACCCGCCGTCCCCGGCAGCAGGCTCTGCATGCCCACCCCGTAGGCGGCGCCCAGCATCGCGCCCATGAACAGGCTCGGCGCGAAGACGCCACCGGAGCCACCGATGCCGATGGTGAGGCTGGTCGCCAGGATCTTCCCCGCAAGCAGCAGGAGCAGGAAGGCCGCGGCGTACTTGCCTTCCGCCGCGTTCTCCAGGACCGGATAACCCACCCCGTACATCTGCGGCAGCACCAGGAGCAGCAGACCGAGCAGCAGACCGCCGGCGGCCGGGCGCAGCCATTCGGGGCCGCGCCAGGCCCAGTCGCAGGCGTCCTCGATCCAGTACAGGATGCGGGTGAAGCCGATCCCGACAGCGCCCGCGACGATGCCGAGCAGCGCGAACAGGCCGTACTGGGCGACGTGTTCGACGTGGAAGGCCGGCAGGTTCAGGAAGGCGACATCGCCGAAGGCGGCCCTGCCGATCACGCTCGCCGCGACGCTGGACAGGACGACCGCGCCGAACGACTCGATCGCGAAGTCGCGCAGGATGAGCTCCATCGCGAAGAACACCCCGGCCAGCGGCGCGTTGAAGGTCGCCGCGATACCGCCCGCCGCGCCACACGCCACGAGCAGCTTCATCCGGCCCTCGGTGACCTTGACGATCCGGCCCAGCGTCGAGCCCAGCGCGGAGCCGATCTGGACGATCGGGCCTTCGCGGCCCACCGAGCCGCCCGAGCCGATCGTCAGTGCCGAGGCGAGGGCCTTGACCACCGACACGTTCGGGTTGATGCGCCCGCCGCGCTGGGCCACCGCCAGCATCACCTCGGGCACGCCGTGTCCGCGCGCCTCCTTGGCGAACCGGTCCACCAGCGGCCCGTACAGCAGTCCGCCGATCACCGGCGCCAGGAGAACGAAGTACGGGCCCAGCCAGGCGACGTGCAGGTTCGCCGCATGCCCGGCACCCGCGTAGTCGGCATGCCCCGTGAACAGGCCGGTGAAGACCTTGATCAGCCACCGGAAGGCGATCGACCCGAGCCCCGCACCCACACCGATCACCAGGGCCAGGGCCGCGAGCCCCCACTGGGCCTCACGCAGCCCCAGACGCCACCCGGCGCCCGGTCCCCGGCGTGCCACAGCCGCCTCGGAGCGTCCCATTCGTATGCCATTCATGTGCAGTTTCCCCTTACTCGCGCCATTTTGCATTATGCAAACGATGTCAAGCCAGGCGTCGGCCCAGACGGGCTCCGGCGACCGGAAAAGCGCGCCTCACCAGCGACGCGCCGAGCCGAAGCTCCAGCCACTGCTGCCGCTGGCCACCGGTATCACCCTGTACGCGGCCTGCCACCTCACCCACGCCAACCCCTACCTGGCCGCGTTCTCGGCCGGCGCGGTCCTCGCCTCGGTGTCACCCGAGTCCCGGCGCGCGTTCGAGCCGCTGGGCGAGGCCCTGGCGGAGCCGGCGAAGTTCGCGCACTCCTGGTGTTCGGCGCCTGCTCACACCGGCCTCTTCGGTGACCTCCCGCTGGGCGGATACGGAGCGGTGGTGCCGGCCATCGCCCTGATCCGCCCGGCCTCCCTGCTGATCTCCATGAGCGGAACCAGCTTCGACCGCCGGGAGAAGCCGACCGCTGCTTCGTTCGGCCCGAAGGGCTTCGCCTCAGTGGTGTACGGACTGCTCGTGCTCCAGTCCGGCATCCCTCAGGCCGAGCAGGCGTACACGCTCATCGCGGTGTGCATCGCCTTCTCGATCGTCGCGCACAGCAGCACGGACGTGCCGGTGGCGCGTATGTTCCACGTCAATGACCTGGTCGGCATCCCGGAGGGGGACGACGCCGCGACCCAGGGACGTCGAGAACACCGCGGACATCGCGGATGAGCCGAGAGGAACTACCCGTGCGCGCACGTGATCTGGCCGTGGAGTACGAAACGGTAGCCGTCGACAGCGAGGCCCTCGCGGCAGCCCGCCTGATGGCGGAGGACAAGCTGCCCGCCCTGCTGGTCGTGGACGAGGCGGGCGCCCCGGTGGCGATTCTGCCCGCCTCCCAGCTCGTCAAGGTACTGGTGCCGGCCTATGTGATCGAGGACCCGGCGCTGGCGGCGGTCATCGACGAGAAACACGCCGACCGGCTCTGCCGGGCCCTGGTCGGACGCACCGTGGGGGACTGCCTGTCCAGCAAGGCAGGGCCCCCGCCCATCGCGGCACCCGATGACACGGCGTTGGAGGTCGCCGCCCTCATGGCGCAGGTCCGCAGCCCCCTGGTCGCGGTGACCGAAAAGGACGGGCGCACCACCCGGTTGCTCGGCGTGATCACCGCCTCCCACCTCCTGCACCAACTCCTCGGAGCCCATCCCTGACACCCCCCTTCAGTACCCCTGCTTGGAGACCATGTGAGTGACTGGCACAGCTGGGCGGCCATCGCCGTCTTCGTCGGCACCTATGCCCTGATCATCAGCGAGAAGATCCACCGCGTCGCCGCCGCCCTCGGCGGCGCGGGGCTCATGCTGGCGGTCGGGGCCACCGACGACGTCTCGGCCTTCTACTCCGAGGACTCCGGCATCGACTGGAACGTCATCTTCCTGCTGGCCGGGATGATGATGATCGTCGGCGTGCTGAAGAAAACCGGCCTCTTCGAATACCTCGCCATCTGGGCGGTGAAGAAAGCCCGCGCGCGGCCGTTCCGCGTCATGGTCATGCTGATCGTCATCACGGCCATGACCTCCGCTCTGCTGGACAACGTCACCACCGTCCTGCTGATCGCCCCCGTCACCCTGCTGGTCTGCGAACGCCTCGCCCTGCCCGCGGCCCCGTTCCTCATCGCCGAGGTGCTGGCCTCCAACATCGGCGGCACCGCGACCCTCGTCGGCGACCCGCCGAACATCATCATCGCCAGCCGGGCCGGCCTGACCTTCAACGACTTCCTCGTCCACCTGGCCCCGCTGTCAGCCGTGCTGACACTCGTCCTCGTCCTGCTGTGCCGGCTGATGTTCCGCAAGACGTTCGTGTACGACGAGGACCGCGCCGCCGAGATCATGGAACTGGAGGAGAAGGAGGCCATCAAGAACCCCCGCCTCCTCATCCAGGGCCTCGTCGTCCTCGCCCTCGTCATCGCGGGCTTCGTCCTCCACCCCGTCCTGCACTACGAACCGTCCATCGTCGCCCTGCTCGGCGCCGGGCTGCTGATCGCCGTCTCTACTGTTGAGACCGGTGAAGTGCTGGCCGAGGTCGAATGGCCCACCCTCGCCTTCTTCGCCGGCCTCTTCATCATGATCGGCGGCCTCATCGACACCGGCGTCATCAAGCAGGTCTCCGATGCCCTCGCCGGCGCGGTCGGCGACAACGCGATGGGCGGCTCCCTGCTGCTGCTCGGTGCCTCCGGGGTCCTGTCCGGCGTCGTCGACAACATCCCGTACGTCGCCACCATGGCGCCTGTTACGAGCGATCTCGTCCACTCCTTGGGTGGCGGCAGCGACCACGTCATGTGGTGGGCTCTGGCGCTGGGGGCGGATCTGGGCGGCAACGCCACCGCCATCGGCGCATCCGCGAACGTCGTCGTCCTCGGCATCGCCGAACGCAACCGCCGGCCCATCTCCTTCTGGCAGTTCACGAAGTACGGCCTGATCGTCACCACAGCCACCCTCGCCATCTCCGCCGTCTACATCTGGCTGCGCTACTTCGCGCTTGCCTGACCGGGCGATGGGGCTTCGCCGGGGCACTTCAGCAGCCGAACAGTCCCAGCCGGCTGAGCACCCGTCGCGGTACGGCGGAGCCCTGGGCGCGTTCGAAGCCTTCAACGAAGGCGTCTGTGGCCTGTTCGACAGCGGCGGGGATCCCGTTCGGCCAAGGTGTCGGCATTGACGCCAACTGCCGGGCAAGTCCCCGGCCTGCCAACACCTGCATGCGGTGAACGGCAGCCGCCGTTCGTCGGCCTCCAAATGTTCGCGCACGAAGTCACCGGCAGCCCGAGGGCCGTGCTACGCGCTACGAACCACGGGTTCGATACCGAGGCGCAGGGGGCTCCGCGGTGCGTGCGACAACCGAAAGGCGCCGATGGTGTGATGCAGCGGATGCGCGGTGCCGGACGGGCCCGGAGTATGGGGACATGGACGAACGACGTGGAAGTGCCTCCTCGGCCCTGCAAGGCCGATCGCGAAGCAGCGGGCCCAGCCGTGCGGCCATGGACCGCGCTGACGTCCTCCTTGCGGAAGCGGGGCGGGCTGTCGTCTCGCAGGGCTCATATCTGATGACGCCGGACCGTCTGTCTCGCTGCCTCGGTGTGGGTGAGGAGTCATGGGGAAGGTTTGCCGCGCATTGGGGAGAACTGGCCCCGGATGCGTACGCCGCCCAGCAGGGCACGCGACGTCTGCGGCGTTATGGACACTTCTGCCTGACGCGACAGGGAAAGCTCACAGCGATGCCCCACGTCGCGTTCCTCCAGCCGGAGGACAGTAATCCGCTGTACGTGGCCACGGACCGCCATTTTGAGCCCCTGACGGAATCTTTCATGGCTGAGCCGATGCTGACTTCCCTGATCCGCATGCTCGGCCGAGTCGCCGCGCGGCTTGACGACGTGGACGAATGGAGCGTCAAAGTGCATCCGTTCAGGGTGGTGGCACGGGCCGGCCAGCTGGGCGAACCCGCCCCCGAGGGCTGTCACCGTGACGGGGTCACCCTGGTGACGTCCTTGCTGATCGGCCGGGAAAACGCGCTGGGAGGGACGAGCACGGTGTACGACACGGACGGAGACGAGTTGATGAGCACGACGCTCAGTGAGCCGGGCTCGCTCCTCCTCAGTGACGACCGCTCCACTTTGCACGGCGTATCGTCCATCCGCCCGTCGGTCACCGACCTCCCCGCTGTCCGGGACGTTCTGGTCACGACTCTCTCTCCTCGTTGACACGCGCGTGCGAGCCGCCGGCCGTCCTCAGGACGAGCCGGTCCACCACCGCGGTCGGGCCGCCCTCGCGCTTGTTCCACGCCCGCTGACGCCGCGCCCCGTCACCGCGGGCCGCCATGCGCGCGAAGAGCGTCGTGACCTCACTCAGGTCCCCGTGCCGCTCCAGCACCGGCCGCACGTGTTCCACAAGGGCTGCCGCGACGCCAGGCATCTGTTTCACCTGGCCTGTCAACGCGTCGAAACCGCCGCCGTCCCACCCGTCACGGGCGGCACGCCAGCAGGCCGCCCTCAGTACCTCGCCGCTCCAGCGAGGGCCTGGGTCGCCGCCCACAGCCTGCTCCGCGGCGGTGACGACCAAGGCGCGCAGCAGCACGGCGACGGCAACGGTGTCGTCGACGTCCTGGAGCACGTCCATGGACCGGATCTCCAGCGTGGGCCAGTTCGGATTGGGCCGCAGGTCCCAAAAAGGCATGTCGGGTTCCAGCATCGCCTCCGTATCGGCGATCACCTGCGCCAGCCGGTCATGCTCCCGCAGCGACTGCGCGTACGGAGGCGGCCCCAGACACGGAAAACGGCTCCTGATGACCGAGCGCCAGCTCGCATAACCGGTGTCACGCCCCTGATGGAACGGCGAGTTGGCGCTCAGCGCGATGAAGAACGGCAACCATGGCCGTACGTGGTTGCCGGTAAGGACGGCGAGTTCACGGTCGGGGAGGTGGACGTGCACATGGAGCGCGCTGATGGTGAAGTCGTCCATCATGGCGCGGTACTGGTCCCGGCCGGCCTGGTAGCGCGGATGACTGCCCACTCGCGCCGCGCTTGCGTCGCCCAGCACCGGGGTCCCGGAGGCGCACAGTGCGTAGCCTTCAGCGTCCGCCGCCGACACGAGCGCCTCCCGCACCCGCCGCAGCGCCCGGCGCAGCTCGCCCGCTGTCCGGCACGGTGGGGTGCGCCCCTCGACCTGACACTGGGCGAACTCCCCCTCCGCGAGGTCTCCGACCTCGGCTCGGGCACGCGCCGTCACCGCGGGCCCGCCGGAAACGACGGAACGGGTACGGGGGTCGACGAGAAAGAACTCCTCCTCGACGCCGATCGTGGGGATGCTGCCGGGGTCCGTACCGGGAGAAGCGGGACAACGCTCGATTGCCATGGGCCCAGCATTACGGAAGTCCTCCGCCGTGTCGCCCGCACCCGGAATCCATTGACCGTGCAACGACCGGGACCCACGGTCCTTCGCCGCCATCAGCCGCTTACCCGTCCTCGTCGCTGCGCAGGACGCCCCAGCGATGCCTGCGGCCGGGCGTGGTCGCGGCCGACCAGAAGGTTGCCGCCCAGCCGTCGGTCACTGCACAGGTACGCCACCCCGTCAGCACCGCAGTGCTGGCCCCTGTTTGATGGACCACCGGAAGGCCGGCCTCGTCGGCCCGGACGAGTGGTAGGCCCACTCCGCCGCGGACCTCGTGGCCGCCGTCGACAGCCGGGCGCACCTGCCGCCCGGACTATGTACGGACCTGTGGTTCGCTCTGTGGTCCGGTCCCCATGTTCCGGATGTGCTCAAGTGCTGCGTCCAGAAGTTCACCAATGTCGTGCAGGCCGCGGCCGGCGGCGGTGGCCAGATAGGCGGGGTGCCGGGCGAGTGGGGTGAGAACGGCGTGGCCCCTGCCGGGATCGTCGCCGAAGAGGACCGGCGGGTGGTCGGTGGCCAGACAGGGATCGACGACGAGGAGTTGACCAGTTGCGCGGTATCCGCCGAGTACGGCGGGACCGTCCCAGGCAGGTGCCGTCCCGCCATAGGAGGCATGCTGGTCAAGGACGGGCCGGCCGTCCCGATGCACGGTCAGGCGGGTGGTGAGGTGGCCGGGGGGTTCGGGGATGCGGCCGAGAAGTTGCTCTTCGCGCACGATGACGGCGGCGGTCGGTGCGAGGTCGACGGTGCAGGTCTGGTGGAGGGTGCTGCCCTGGGTACTGATCAGGGGTTTCGGCAGCCACGTCAGCATGGCCTGGTCGGCGACGGCAAGACGGACGTCGTAGGTGGCGGGCGCGGCGGTGGCGCCGGGCAGCGCGATGGTGGCGGCCGACGTGGTCACCTCCAGCTTGGCGTGTTCCTCGACGGTGATGTCGAGGGCGAGTCGGTCTCCGCCGAGAGGTGCGCACATCGAGCTGAGCACGCTGATCCGGGCCCACCCGCCGTGGGATCGTTTCTGGTTCAGGTGGAAGGGACCGCCGTTGCGCCGGACGGGGACGGTGGTGGCGGAGCCGTCGTGGGCCGCCCTGATGAAGGCGGTGGCCTCGACTCCGGAGAGTTCGGGGTCCGTCGCGTGCGCCCACCCGACGCCGGGCGCCTCGTCCGTCCGCCCGCTGTCCGTCTCGCTTCCTGCGACGACCGGCGCCGGCGTGGGCTGTTCCGTCGTGGATGCCGGTCGCGTACGTGGTGCGGCGGCTGTCATACGGCGACCTCGGCACACCACTGGGACAGGCAGCCGTTGACCCAGTCGACGATCGGCTGGATACCGTCGTCCGAAGCCAGGCTGGTGAAGACGACGGGGAGGTCGCCGCGTTGCTTGCTCGCGTCGGCGGCCATGGTCTCCAGGTCCGCGCCGACGTACGGAGCGAGGTCGGTCTTGTTGACGACGAGGAGGTCCGCAGTGGTGATGCCGGGGCCGCCCTTGCGGGGGATGTCGTCACCGCTGGAGACGTCGATGACGAACACCTGATGGTCGATGAGGCCCTTGGAGAAGGTGGCGGTGAGGTTGTCGCCACCGGACTCGATGAGGATCAGATCCAGGGCGGGCAGCGTCTCCTCCAGCTGTTCGACCGCTTCGAGGTTGGCGGAGATGTCGTCGCGGATCGCGGTGTGCGGGCAGGCGCCGGTCTCGACGGCGGTGATGCGCTCGGGCGGCAGTACGGCTTCGCGGAGCAGGAACTCGGCGTCCTCGCGGGTGTAGATGTCGTTGGTGACGACCGCGATCGACAGCCGGTCGCGCAGGGCGCGGCACAGTGCGGCGACGGTGGCGGTCTTGCCGGACCCGACGGGCCCGCCGAGGCCGATGCGCAGTGCGCGACGGCCACCGTCGGGACGCAGTGCCTCGGCGCTGGGAGTGTGGTGGTGCGGCAGGGTCGTGTCGTGGTCGAGGTGCATGGCGTTCTCCGAACGGTGTGGGGGTCAGGAAGCGAAGAGCCGCTGGGGCCAGGCGGCGTGCTGTTCGCCGGTGATGTCAAGCAGCGGCGAGGACGCGGCAGGCAGCACCCCGACGCCTTCCGCATCGATCCGCGCTGCCGCTTCGGCGGCGGCGTGGGCGACGTCGTCGAGTTCGCCGGCGAGCCGGGCGAGCAGGGCGGTCGCGTCGAACGGGTTGAGGCTCAGCAGACGCACTGCCGCCGTTGCCGGTCCGCCGACGCTCTCGTACGCGGCGCACTGGGCGGCATCGAGCGGGGTCAGGCCCGCGGCGCGGGCGGCGACGCCCAGGACCACGGGCTGGTGTGCGCCCTGCGGCAGACGGCGGGCGAGCTGGTCGAGTTCGGGGCAGGGCCAGGCGGCGTGGGCGGCACGCAGCATCTGTCGGCCCAGCTTGCGGGCGACCTGCCGCAGCGCGGGGACGGGGGTGCGGGCGTCGGCGGCCTCGTCCAGCGCCATCGGGTCGTATCCGGTGGCGGCCGCGGCGGCGAGGCCGGCCGCGGACAGCCCGGCGGTGTGCAGGCGGCCCCGGCAGAACGCCTCCAGGCTCGCGGCGTCGTGGACGCCGCGTGAGGCGACCGCGGCCTCCACACCCCCGGAGTGGGCGTGCCCGCCGGCGGGAAAGCGGCCGTCGGCCAGAATGAGCAGAGCGGCATGGCTCATGGGAGCGGTGGCCTGCCTTTCGCAGGTACGGAGGTCGGATGGACGGACTTGCCGGGCAGCCGGCCCGGCGGCGGTGGGCCGCCGGGCCGGCTGCCGCGCTCAGAAGAGGAAGTACTTCTGTGCCATCGGCAGTTCGGTCTCGTAGAGACCATCGCCCTGGGGCGGGCTCTTGGCCGGCGCCGCGGCCGGGGTCGGATGGTTTTTGGCGTCGAACATCAGGTCGCCTTCCACCTCGGCGACGGCATCCCTGGTCGTGCCCCGGTGCGCGCCCGGCGCGTTGGGCGGGACATCGCCTGCCTTCGTTCCGGGCGAGCGCGAGTACGTTCCGCCACCCTCACCGATGGTGATCTGGAACTTGGAGGGGTCGATCGTGATCTCCGGTGACACATCGTTGTGGATCATGTCCACCTTGGTCACACCGCGCGTGGACGTGATCACCTTCACGTCCTTGGTCAGCGCGTAGTCCTTCTTGATGTCGTTGGCCTTGGGCACGACGAAGTTGAAGGAGTTGCCTCCCGGAGCCGTGCCGCACGATCCCCACACCGGGCGGGGCAGGTACGGCTGCGGGGTCGGGATCGACGCGTTCGCGTCACCGAGCTGCGCGTAGGCGATCTGCCCGCCCTTGATGATCATGTGTGGCTTGACGCCGAAGAACTTCGGCTCCCACAGCACCAGATCCGCGACCTTGAGCTCACCTGCGCCGGGGGCCGGGACCTCGATGGAGCCGACGTACTTGTCGATGCCGTGAGCGATGGCCGGGTTGATCGTGTACTTGGCGATGTAACGCTTGACGCGGAAGTTGTCGCTGCCGTGGGCGGCGTCTTCCGGCAGGGGGCCGTGGCGCTTCTTCATGACGTGTGCGGTCTGCCAGGTCCGCGTGACCATCTCGCCGATACGCCCCATCGCCTGCGAGTCGGACGACATCATCGAGATGGCACCCATGTCATGCAGCAGGTCCTCGGCGGCCATGGTGGAGGGCCGGATACGCGAGTCCGCGTACGCCTCGTCCGCCTCGACCTTGAGGTTGAGATGATGGCAGACGACCATCATGTACATGTGCTCAGCAACGGTGTTGACCGTCAGGGGCCGGGTCGGGTTGGTCGACGCGGGCAGCACATTCGTGTACTTCCTGATCACGCCCGGGCGGAGCGTTTCCTTTCCGGCCAGCTTCATGATGTCCGGTGCGTGGCCGCCGCCGGCGCCTTCGACATGGAAGACGTGGATGCTCCGGGGCTTGTCATCGGTGCCCTTGGTCGCCTCGAACGTGTCCTCGACGAACCCGGACTCGTTCATCGAGTCGGCGTGCAGGGCGACTTGAGCACCGTGGGTGTCACAGACATCCAGCGCCGTCCTGATGGCCGCGGGGGTGGCTCCCCAGTCCTCGTGGACCTTGATGCCGATGGCGCCGGCCTCGATCTGCGCTTCCAGCGCCTTGTGGTTGATCGTGCCGCCCTTGGCGAACAGGCCGATGTTGACCGGATAGGCGTCCAGCGCCTTGAAGGTCTGCTCCAGGTGCCACCAGCCCGGCGTCATCGTGGTGGCCCTGCTGCCGTCCGCGGGACCGGTACCACCACCGATGAGCGTGGTCACACCCGATGCGAGTGCCTCGTGGATCTGCCCAGGCCCCAGGAAATGCACATGGGTGTCGATGCCACCGGCGGTGAGGATCTTTCCGTTCCCGGAGATCGCCTCGGTGTCCGGCCCCACCACAAAGTTCGAGGCATACGGCCGGGTCGAAGTCTGAGCCTTCGGCGACATCGTTTCCGGGTTGTACGCCTGGCCGATGGCTTTGATCACCCCGCCGCGCAGGCCGACGTCCGCCTTCACCACGCCCCAGTGGTCAATGATCAGCGCACCGGTGATCACCGTGTCCATCGGTTCTTCGCCCGGCTGCGTGTCGGGGTCGTTGTCCCGTGCACGGTGCGACATGCCCATCGACTCGCGCATGACCTTGCCGCCACCGAACAGCATCTCGTCGCCACTGCGCCCCGGCCCGCCGCACCAGTCCTCCTCGATCTCGACGACGAGGTCGGTGTCGGCAAGGCGGACCTTGTCACCGGTCGTCGGACCGTACAGCGTGGCGTAGTCCTCCCGCTTCAGCGGCACCGGGGGGCGAACGGTGAAACTCGGACCCGGCGGCTGCGAAGCGACCACGGAGGCTCGCTGGTTGGGGGGAGTACCCATCGTCACACCGTCCCGTTCGATGAGGCCGGGGCCGTTCCGCCGGACGAGGCCGGGGCCGTCCCGCTCGATGAGGCCAAGGCTGTCCAATTCGGGCCGGTCTTGCCGGCCTTGAGGCCCTTCACCTGTCCCAGCCCCCGGATGGGCACCACCCACACCTCACGCTCGGCGCCGGGCTCGAACCGCTCCGACGTACCGGCTGCGATGTGCAGCCGCTTGCCCGTCATGACAGCCGGCGTGGAGGACGCCCGGCCATTCACGTCCGTGTAGAAGCCGAGCTGCGGGTTGACGTCTTCCAAGTGGAAGTGGGAGCCCACCTGGATCGGGCGATCCGCGCTGTTTCGCGCCCACAGCTTGTCCCCGCCAGGGAAGTTGCCGCTCGGGTCCAGGTTGTACGACACCCGGTTCGGGCTGTAAGGCGGCCGGTCCCGGTCGTCGTCATCCTTGAGGAGTTCGTACTGGCCCGGGTACACCAGCGCCTTGTCTTCTCCGAACGGCTGCGGGATGGTCACCAGCTTGGTGCCGTCCTTGAACGTCGCCTCGATCTGCACATCGCCGATCATTTCCCGCACGCCCGGCATGAGGTTGATGGTCGGCCTGGGCGCCGTGGTCGCCGCCGGGGATGCCGCGGTTGGCGAACCCAGCGTCGTCTGCGTGGCCGCCTTGGTCGTCGTCCCCGGAATGTTCGTCGTCTTCGGCAAAGCGAGGGGGTTCCTGAGGTCCGTGTGGCGCTGTTCGATTGCCTCTGCCACGTCGCTCAGACTGGTATCCATGAGCTCAGCGACCGTCTTGGTGCCGTGGCGCGCCTCCTCCAGGACGTAGGCGGAGAACAGCGCCATGACTTCCGGGTAATTCAGCTCAAGAGTGGGCTCCCGAATGAGGCGTCGCTCGACCAGATCGGCCGCGAGACGAATCATGAGACGCTCCTGCTCATGCGGCGTCAGATGCATACGGTGCCTCCTTCCTGTGGTTCCGGCGTGACGTGTGTGGCGAACGCATGCGAGGGGACTGCCGCGAACGCCGCACACTGCTCCAACGAGCGCGACAGAAAAGGAAACGGAGGCAGCCCTTCCAGTCGCCTATCGAGTGAACCAAGATCGGTGAAGTGAATCGGCGTCGTCACTCCGCAGGGTCACGCAGTGCCCTTCACAACCAATGTGTCGGTACATGAGACCCGGCAGACGGGCGCGGGGGCGGAGCCCACTCCCCCGCCGGCCCTGCCTCGCCACAGCTACCTGGCCGTGAGGCAAGGGAGCCGAGCCGTCGTCGCCGGGACCTGCGACGGACCTGGCCCAGCCGGCGACGGGCCCCGGGCCGTCCCCTGTCGGCCTCTGACTGCCCTTCCGCATCACCGGAGCCGTGGGTCCGGGGCTGGTACACCGGGCCGGTACGGGGCGCACAGTGCCCGCCAGGACACCATGCGGCGGTGGGCCAAGGTGCGCGACGGCGTGAACGACGCGATGGATCCTCGTCCGGTTCGGCACGTCACCGGTGCTTCGAGGCGGCCCCAGGAGGGTGTCCACCGACGGGCGGCGGCACGCGTTTGTCGGTGCGCGGTCCCGCTTGTGGTCCGACGCTCACGTGGAACGAGTCATGGTGAAAGAGCGGGACATCATCCGCCACCACGCCGACAACCTCCCCGTCGACGAGACCCTTCGCCGCCTCATGCACAACGTCATGGACCACCACCAGGGACGGCTGGAGGACGATGCCACCTTCCTTGTTCCGCGAAGGGCACCAACCGGCCCCCTTGCCGAGATGAACAGAGGTGGTATCGCCCCCGGCGGCCGAAGCCCGGCCGGGCCTCGCGGGTGAAGTCGCCCATCGGCCACGCGCCACAGGCAACCGGGTTCGCGAGGTGTCCACCGGAAAACGCCAATGTTGCCGTCGGGCTTCACATCAGCGCCGGCCGCAAAGACGGCGACCGTTTCCTTGTGGCCCATCGGGTGGGCACCCACAGTTGCACAGAGCTGCCACGACCAGGTGCCCCAGCGGGCTTCGTTCCGCTCATGCCGGCGGCCGGTCACCTCAGGTCCTTCCGTCGACGTGCCCGACCCCCGAGCCGGTCCGTGGGCTCGGGGGTCGGAGGGAGCGGGAAGGGGGAAGCGGGAAGGGGGCGTCAGGCGGCCATGCGGGAGGGGGGCGTCGCCGCCCAGCGGGCCAGGGTTTCCTGGGCGTCCTCCTCCGTCAGTTCGGCGAGGAGTGCGGAGGCGTCCGCGCCGGCGACTCTGCGTACGGGGCTGCAACCACGGGTGATCATCACGGAGCCGTCGCGGCTCTCGTGGTAGCCGAGACTGGGGATGCGAGCCATCGTCACTGTCCTTTCGACGGGGTGAGTTCGGGGACCGCGGGTGCGCGGGACGGTACGTGCGCCGCTTCGGTGCCGCGGCCGAAACAGGTGAGCAGCGGGCCCGCCATGGCGGTGGTGACCAGCGCCATCAGGACCATGACGGTGAACAACTGGGCGCCGATCAGGCCGAGTTGGAGGCCGATGCCGAGGATGACGATCTCCGTGAGGCCCCGGGTGTTCATCAGCGTGCCGAACACCGCGGCCTCCCGCCAGCCGATCCCGGTCAGCCGGGCCGGTACGGCCGCCCCCGCGAACTTGCCGGCCACGGCCACGACGAGGACGAGGGCGAGGACTTCGAAGCCGGAACGTCCGAGGCCGTTGATGTTCGTGGACAGGCCGGTGAGGGCGAAGAAGGCGGGCAGGAGCAGGGCGGAGGCCCGCTCCAGCGGCTGCGCGATCCGCTCCTCAAGGGCGCTCTCGCCGCGCGGCATGACCAGGCCGAAGGCGAACGCCCCGAATATGCCGTGCACGCCGATCCAGGACGTCGCGTAGGAGGACAGGAGTACGCCGGAGACGATCAGGGCGAGCGGCGTGCCCCCACTCCTCCAGGCGGCGGAGTTCCGCAGCAGCCGGCGCAGGAGGGGCCGTACGACGAAGATCATCGCGGCGCCGTAGGCCACGGTGTAGGCGATGACGGCGGCGAAACCGCCGGGGCCGCGGGCGTCCGCGAGGGCCACCACCAGGACCAGCACACACCAGGCGACCACGTCGCCGGCCGCCGCGCAGGCCATGGCCAGCACCCCGACATGGGTCCGGGTGAGCCCGCGGTCCCGGATGATGCGGGTGAGGACCGGGAACGCGGTGATCGAGAACGCAGTGGCCATGAAGAGCGCGAACATGCCGGTGCCGACGCCCTTGGGGGCCTGCGAATCGTGCAGGAGCGCGGCCGCCCCGCCACCGAGGACGAACGGCACCGCCATGGCCAGGACGGAGATGGTGCCCACCGCCCGGCCCCGGCCGCGCAGTCTGCGCGGGTCGAGCTCCCAGCCCGCCAGGAACATGAAGAGGGCGAGGCCGAGTTGGGCCAGGACGGAGAGGGCCGGCCGGGCTTCGGCCGGGAAGAAACGCGCGGGCAGGTTCCCCGGCAGCAGGCCGAGCAGGCTGGGGCCGAGCATCAGTCCGGCGGCGATCTCCACCACCACGGGGGGCTGCCGCAGTCGGCGTACGAGATGGACGAGTGTGGCACCCACCGTCAGGATGACCGCCAGGTCGGCGAGGACGACCGCCTCCGGCGGCAGGGCGTTGTGCGCGGACATCGGGCTCCTCAGATCACGACGCGGGCGGCAGCCGAGTCACGGGTGGCGCGCGACTTGCGCAGGTCACGGGTGACGATGGCCTTCTGCAGCCAGCGGTCCGTGCCGTCGTAGCGGGCGGTGAAGGCCCTACGGCCGTGCACGGCGAGGTAGTTGTCGACGACGAGCAGGGTGCCCGCCTCGACGACGACGTCCTGCTGGACCCGCTCCAGCTCCACCACCAGTTCCTTCAACGCCTGTTCGGCGCCGGTGTCGCCCTCGACGCAGCGCATGAAGAACGGGTCGATGCGCAGATAGGGCGAGTCGGCGGCGCCGAAGAGCACGGCGACCGGCTCGGGCGTCTCGCGCATGGCGCGCATCCGGGCGAGGCCCGAGTGGTCGGGCTGCTGGGCGGCGAGCTGCCGCAGGTGCTCGTCGTCGGGGAGGATGTGGAAGCGCGGCTCGAACAGCGCCCTGCGGCTCTCCTCCGATATCCGCACGTCCCGCACGGAGGAGAGCGTCGTCGGCACCCGGTCGTGGTTGCGCACCCCGAACAGGGCCAGGTAGTCGCAGCGGGCGGGGTGGAAGCCGTCCTCGGTGTGCCACTCCAGCAGGACGTCGCTGCCGTGGCCGCTCTGTTCGCTCTCGTCGCCGGCGATCGGCAGCACGTGGTGGATCATCCGGCCGGCCTGCAGGGTGGGCCAGCTGAACACCTCCCCCAGGCACTTGGCGATCAGCGCGAGGAACAGCTGCTCCCGGTGCGAGCGGCGGGAGGCCGCGGCGGCGGCCCAGGTGCCGGGGGTCGGGCCCACCGCGTCGTCGTCGACGGGGAAGCCGCGGATCAGGATGGCGGCGGCCGGGTCCTCACGCCGGAAGTCCTCAAGGAAACGCCTGAGCCCGATCGGGACGCGCGGGATGAATTCCCAGACCCGGTCGTGGAACTCGGACTCCCCGGGATCACATCCGGTTTCCTGCAATTTGACGATCACCATTTCCAGGCGAACCGTCTCTTCGAAAGACAGGTCATAGGTCAGTACGCCAGGGTATTCGGACACGAAAGACGCCTCTCCGAAGAAGGGAAACGCAGGCTGACACCAAAACAATGTGCCAGTGCCCGGAACCCGTCTCAAGACGTTGCGTCCGGCAGCAAAGTGCCGTGGCTTCAAGTGGCCACTTCAGAAGGCCTTGCGGTGGCCTTTGCCACGCTTTCGCTCGTACATCTCCCGGCCCGCCGCCTCGCGCCGCCGCCATTCCCGGGCCCGCTCGGCGCGCAGCCGGGCGTCGGTGCGGGAGGCGATCCAGGCGCTCTCCCGCAGCAGCTTGCGGTAGCTCTCGAAGCGGCGGTGCGAGAGGGTGCCGTCGTCCACTGCGGCGAGGACCGCGCAGCCCGGTTCGGCGTGGTGCTCGCAGTCGTGGAAGCGGCAGTGGGCCGCCAGCTCCTCGATCTCGGCGAACACCTGGGACAAGCCCTCGTCGGCCTCCCAGAGGCCGACGCCGCGCAGGCCCGGGGTGTCGACGATGAGTCCGCCGCCGGGCAGCGGCAGCAGCTCGCGGGCGGTGGTGGTGTGCCGGCCCTTGCCGTCGTTGCCGCGCACCGCGCCACTGGTCTGCACCTCGGCGCCGAGCAGCGCGTTGACGAGCGTCGACTTGCCGACACCGGACTGGCCGAGCAACACGGCGGTGCCACCGGCGAGTTCGGCGGCGAGCGCCTGCACCCCCTCGCCGGTGACGGCGCTGACGGGCAGCACGGGAACGCCGGGCGCGGCCGCCTCGACGTCGTGCACCAGATGGGTGCTGTCGGGCACCAGGTCGGTCTTGGTGAGCGCGACCAGCGGGCGGGAGCCGCTGGACCAGGCGAGCGACAGGAACCGCTCCAGACGGCCGAGGTCGAGCTCGACGGCGAGCGACACGACCACGACGGCGTGGTCGGTGTTGGCCGCGAGCACCTGCCCCTCGGACCGCGCCGAGGAGGTGGAGCGCAGGAACCGGGTACGGCGCGGCAGCAGCGCCCGCACCACGGGCCCGCCGGGCGTGTCCGGTTCCACCGCGGCCCAGTCGCCGGTGCACATGACGGCACCCGGGTCCCCGCCGGTGCGGGCGGGCCGGGTGTCGGCGTGCACGATGACCGTGCCGTCCGGGCCGGCGTCGGCCGGCCCGACCGCCAGCACCACCTCGCACCGGCCGCGGTCCACGCGGGCGACCCGTCCCGGCGCCAGCCCATCGGCGGCGTACGGGGCGAACACGGCGGCCCACCCCGCGTCCCAGCCGTAGGCCGTGAGCGGATCGGGGGCCGGCTGCGGGGTGCGGTCCGGCGCCGGGGTGTCACTGGTCAACTGCGTTGCTCCCTAGGGATGTTCTACGGGCGTCCTCAGGCGGCCGGGCGCGGCGCTTCGGCCCCGTCCCCTCCATCCTGCGCCTTGTCGGTGCCCGGCCGCCTGTCCTTTACGGCCGTTCCGGCGCCCTCTCCCCACTGCCGCGGGTCCCGCCAGGACTCGTCCCACCAGGGGATGTGCTGGTCGATCGGGTCGATGGGCATGACCGCCTTGAACATGTCGTTGCGTACGTTCGCCAGCTCGGCGTCGTACGGCTTGCCGGCGGCGGTGAAGGCGCGGTGGATGCGTTCCCGGCGCCGGTCGATGGCCGCCGCGTTCCGTTCGAAGGTGCTGGCGGGCTGGAGCAGGACGTAGGTGCGCGGGTCGCCGTGGGTGTGGCGGGGCGAGTGCTCCGGGTAGCAGGGCGCGAAGGAGACCACGAAGAACTGCTCCCCCTCGATCATCGCGTACCACGTCTCGTCGGGGTGGGGGTCGTCCTGGATGTAGACGCTCGGGTAGAGCTCATCGAGGGTCGTGTAGAAACGGCGGGTGAGGTCGACCAGGGCGTCCAGGGTGTTTCCGGCCGAGGGGTCCTCGAAGGTGATGACCATGCCGTCGTACGCCTTCTCCCGGGCGGTGCGGAAGAATTCCGCGATGACGTCCCTGTGCTCGTGCAGTTCCTTTTCGAATTCTCCGGTCCTGATGGTGGCGGGCGGCCCCATTTTCGGTGCCCGGGCGAACGGGCAGTAGGTACGCTCGGCGATCTCGGCGAAACTCATACTTCACTCACTGCCTTCCCGGCTTGTGCGTTGGCGGGCACGGCCGATGCCGCCGCCCGGCAGCCGATGACGTAGAACCACCAGCCGGCGATCACGATGGCGACGAGCGTGTAGAACATGACCGCCGGGGCGAAGTGCTGGAGCAGGAAACCGCAGACGACCGGGCCGACCGCCACCCCGACGTGGACGAGGTTCTGGGCGCCGAAGTAGCTGCCGCGCAGCCCGTCCGGTGCGATGGAGTCGATGAACATGTACTCGGCGGGCACCACGATCACCTCGCCGAGGGTGAACAGGGCGACGGCGGCGACCAGCAGCCCCGCCTGGGTCGACAGCGACATGGCGACCAGGCCGACCACGAAGGCGCCGGTGCCCCAGGTCAGCCAGCGCATCAGGGTGTTGTCCTTGAGCCGGCTGCCCACCAGGTACTGGGTGGAGATCACCACGATCGCGTTGGCCGCCGAGATGTAGGCGACCAGCTGGTAGGCGGTGTCGCGGCTCTCCACCAGGACCAGGTACTGGGACATGAAGGTCAGCAGCGGGCCGTAGACCACGATGCTGAAGATGCCGCCCAGGGTGAACCACGTCAGCGCGCGGTCGCCCCGCATCACCTTCAGCACCGCGCGGAAGGACTCCGCGGACTTGTCCGAGTCCGACGCGGCCGAGGAGTCCGCGGAACTCTCCGGCTCCGCGGGCTCCTTCGCCGTGGAGACCACGAAGTGGCGGCGGAAGACGATCAGCGGGAGGAGCGCGGCGACGATGACGGCCGCCGCCAGCAGGAACGGCCCGCCACTGCTCGCGGCGACGGACGCAACGCCAAGGAACGGGCCCACGGCGGCGCCGATGTTCTGTAGCGAGTACCGCAACGAGAACACCTTCGCCCGGTGCTCCGCGGGCACCAGTTCGGCGAGCAGCGCGTTGGCGGTGACGCCCATGGAGGAGGAGGCGGTGTTCGCCACCAGGAGCATGGCCAGCACCGCGATCGGCTGGTGGACGGCCGGCAGCGCGAGGTAGACGAGGACGAGCACGCCGTCCAGGGCGATCATCAGGTCCAGCTTGGTGAACCGGTCGGCGAGATAGCCGCCGTAGACGCTGGCGACGGTCCCCACCAGGAGGCAGGCGCCCAGGACGTAGCCGATGGTCGCGCCGTTCATGCCGACCGAGTCGTGCAGGAAGATCGGCATGTAGGCCAGGATGGCGAAGAAGCTCAGTGAGCGGGCCGTGGCGCACAGCAGCAGGATGCGAACGGCGGGCGGCAGGCCTCGCACCATCGTCAGCAAATCCTTCATGAGAGGCCTTTCCGTGGTTGTGTGTCAGTGGTGGTGCTGTCGGAGGTCCGCCGCGAGCGTTTCGAGGACGTCCACGAAGGACTTCTTGATCTCCTCGATCCGGGCCTCGTCGAAGAGCCCGGGGTGGTGGCCGAAAATGACCTCGATCCGCTCGCCCGGCATCACGGTGATGCCCAACGGGTAGTGCGAGACGCCCTTGGCGCTCTGCGTGCGCTCGGTGACGCGCAGCGCGTCGGGCCCTTCGGCCCCGCCGTCCCGGTCCGGCGAGTCCGGGTAGTTCTGGAACACGTAGTACGTGTCGAAGAGTTCGCCGGATCCGATCATCCGCTGCACCTCGCTCAGGCCCAGGTGCCGGTGCGGGTACATCTCCAGCTGCTCCTCCTGCACCCGTGCCACGGTCGCCGTGGCCGGCTCGCCGGGGACGCGGCGCACCCGCGCGGGCACGGTGTTGATCAGCAGGCCGACCATGTCCTCGATGCCGGCGATCTCCGCCGGGCGCTCCGAGACGGTCGTGCCGAACAGCACGTCGTCGCGGCCGGTGAGACGGCCAAGGAGCAGGCCCCAGGCGGTTTGCAGCGCGGTGTTGAGGGTGACCGAGGCGCGGGCCGCGCCGCGCACCAGGGAGGCGGTGAGCTCCTTGGAGAGCAGCAGGTCCGTGGTGTACGGCAGCACACCGGGCTCGGGTTCGCCGCCACCGACCCTGGTCGGTATGGGCGCCCCGGCGAGGAAACCGCGCCAGGCCTCGGCGGCCGCCGTCCGGTCCTGCCGGGCCAGCCAGGCCAGGTAGTCACGGAAGGGGGTGACCGGCCCGGGGTCCTCACCCCGGTAGAGGGCGAACAGCTCGTCCCAGACCAGGGGGGTGGACCAGCCGTCGAGGAGGATGTGGTGATCGGCGACGAGCAGCCGGTGCCGGGTGGCGGAGTACCGCAGCAGGCTGAAGCGCAGCAGTGGCGGGGCGGTGAGGTCGAAGCGGAGCGCCTTGTCCTCGGCGAGGACGGCCGCCTCCCGCTCCTCCTGCCCGGCGGGCGTCAGCCCGGACAGGTCGTGCTCGCTCCACGGCACCTGCACCCGGTCCGCGACCACCTGCACGGGTGTCTCCAGGCCGCGGTGGGCAAAGCCGGCGCGGAGGTTGTCGTGCCGCATCAGCAGGACGCGCACGGCCTCCCGCAGGCGTCCGGCGTCCAGCGGCCCGTCCAGGTCGAAGAGGCTCTGGCCCTGGTACGGGTCCGGCCCCTCGGGCAGCCCGTCCGAGTGCAGGACGAGGCCCTGCTGGAGCGGGGTGACCGGCAGTACGTCCGTCAGGCCCGGGTGGGCGGATTCGAGGGCGTTGAGCGCGGACTGCTTGAGTGCGACCAGGCCGACGTCGGAGGGGGTCAGGCCGCCGAGTTCCGGGTGTGCGGTGAGGCCGCCGAGGCCGGACAGGAGTTCGGCCCAGCGGTCGGCGAGCGCGCCGATCGCGGCCACGTCGAACCGGCTGCGGTCCCAGTGCCAGCGGACGGTGACGGACGCGCCGTCGGCGGCGGGGCACACGTCCACGGCGAGGACGTGACCGCCGGCCGCGTCCGCGTGCTCGTCGGCGGACTGCGCCGGCAGGAAACGGAACAGGGCCTGGGCGTCGTCGTACCGGGCGAGGTGCGGGCCGGTCTCCGAACCGGCCTTCAGGGCCGGGAGGTTGACGCCGCCGCACGGTACCGAACGGATCTGCTCCTTGACCCGCTTGACCACGCGGGCCAGCGACTTGGGGTCGGCCAGGGCCTTGCCGAGGTCCGCGAGGCCCGGGGTGAGCCGCACCGGGTGCACGGCCCCGCCCGCGCCGGTGGCGATGTCGATGCGCAGCGCCGAGCGGACGTCGGCGACGCGGGTGAGGCGCCACTCGATGAGCGCGGGCGCGAGCGCGGCGAGCGCGATGTGCTCGGGGCCGCAGCGGAACATCACCGGGAGGTGGCCGGTCAGGGCCTCGGCGAGAGCTCCGGTGACCGTACGCTCCAGCAGACCCCGGCCCTCGGCAGCGGGGCCCTCGGCGTCCGGGCCCGCGGCATCCAGGTCTGCGGCGTCGGTGAGCCGCGGGTAGGCCGGGTCCGGGGTCTCCAGAATCCTGAGCCAGTCGTCCAGTTCGCCGACGGCCACCGCCGTCGGGTCGTGGGCCTCGGCGGCATCGGCGGCGCGGGCGACAAGCGCCTCGACCGTCTGGTCGCGGAAGACATCACGGGGGCTGATCAGGAAGCCCTCCGCGCGGGCCCGGCTGACCAGCTGGATGGAGCGGATGCTGTCGCCGCCGAGGTCGAAGAAGCGGTCGTCCACACCGACCGCCTCCAGACCGAGCACCTCCGCGAACAGGCCTGCCAGGGTGACCTCCTGAGGGGTCCGTGGCGGGCGTATCGCGCGGGAGGTGAAGTCCGGCGCGGGAAGGCTGCGGGTGTCGAGTTTGCCGTTGGGGGTGAGCGGCAGGCGGTCGAGGACGACGACGGCCGCGGGAATCATGTGGTCGGGCAGGCGCCGGGCCGCGTGCCGCCGCAGCTCCTGGCCCAGCCGGCGTGCGTGGTCCACGGCCTGGGGGTCGTTGCCGAGCTGGTGGAGCGGGAGACCGGCGGCGTCCGCGGCCGCGTAGACGTCCGCGAGGCCCGACCGTGCCGCCCGCGCCGCCTCCTGCGGGGCCAGGAACACCGCGTCGAAGCAGTCCTCGGACTCCCCCGGCGCGCCGGTCCACGTGGTGTGCACCGTGTAGCCCAGCTCCGCGGCGAAGTCGGCCAGCTCCTCGGGGCAGACGCCGGGACGGGTGCGGGGGTGGGTGTCGGCGTCCCGTACGAGCGTCGCCGCGCCGCAGGCCACGCGCCGGGCGAGGGCCACCTCGGCGGCCACCCGGCGGTTGGGGATGCCGGTGACGCGCAGCAACCCGGGCCGTCCCTGCGCGAGTTCGGCGCGCACGGCGTCGAGGCCCGTGGCCTCGGACCACACGGTCCTGCGCGCCCCGGCCAGCGACAGCGGCCGGGCCCCCTGCTTGTGCACCACCACCTCATAACGGTAATCGGTGAGCTCGTTGCTCAGCAGGCCTCGTTTGAGGCGGATGTCGACGCCCGCCACCCCGGGGACGGCCTCGCCGATACGGGCGAAGAAGGCCGGGTCGAGCAGGAGTTCGCTCTCCAGGTCGCCCTGGTGGGACACCATGTCCCGGACCGCGGCGAGGGTTTCGCCCGCGTGCGCGCCGCCGTGCAGGGTGATCGCGGTGAGGAAGGCGCGCAGCAGCCGCGGGTTGCGGATGTCGCCGAGGAAGATCCGGCCGCCGGGCTCCAGCAGCTCCATGGCCGCCCTCAGTACGTCGATCAGGTACCGGACGCTGGGGAAGTACTGCGCCACCGAGTTGACGACGATCGTGTCGTACGAGGTCCCGGCGAGTTCGCCGACCTCGTGGGCGGCGAGGCTGTGCAGGGTCACCCGGTCGCGCAGGTCGGTGCGGTCGACACCCGCGCCGAGGGTCTGGATCAGCGAGGGCGAGAAGTCGATTCCGCTGTACGCGTCCACGTGCGGGGCGACCTGGTAGAGGATCAGCCCGGAGCCGACGCCGATCTCAAGGACCCGGCGCGGGGCCAGTTCCAGGATGCGGTCGACCGTGGCGGCCTGCCACTCCCGCATGTGGTCGAGGGGGATGGGCTGGTTGTCGTAGCTGCTGTTCCAGCCGGTGAAGTCGCCCTCCCCGCCCAGGTCCTCCTGTTCGCTGTAGCCCTGTTCGTGGATCTCCTGCCACTTGTCGACGTGCTCGATGTCGTCGGCGCCGTCGGGCCCGCCCGCGGTGGTGTCGGGCACGACGTAGCCGATGAGCTGCTGGTGGCCGGGGGTGTCCTCGCGGACGACGACCACGGACTGGGCGACGCCCGCGTGGGCGTCGAGGACCGCCTCGATCTCGCCGGGCTCCACGCGCATTCCGCGGATCTTGACCTGGTCGTCGGCGCGGCCCACGTAGTCGACGACTCCGCCGGGCCGCCAGCGTGCGAGGTCGCCGGTGCGGTACATCCGGGCGCCCTCGGGGCCGAACGGGCAGGCCACGAAGCGTTCCGCGGTCAGTCCCGGCCGGTTGAGGTAGCCGCGCGCGAGTCCGGCACCGCTGATGTAGAGCTCGCCCACGACGCCGGGGGCGACCGGGCGCAGGGCCGCGTCCAGGATGTGCACGCGGGTGTTGGGCAGCGGGCGGCCGACCGGGACGGAGTCGTCCTCGTAGCCCTCGCCGGCGCTGCCGCACTCCCAGTACAGGGCGTCGACGGTGGCCTCGGTCGGCCCGTACGCGTTGATCATGCGACGGCCGCGGGACCACTTGGCGGCGAGCGCGGGCGGGCAGGCCTCGCCTGCGACCATCAGGTTGCCCACATGGGCGAGGGCGTCCTCGGCCATGCCGCCGAGGATGGTCGGCGAGAAGGTGATGTGGGTGGGGCGGTGGCGGGCGACGAGTGCGCGCTGCCGGTCCGGGGAGAGCAGTTCGTCGGGCGACGCGAGGATCACCGCCGCGCCGCCGAGCAGGGTGCAGCACATCTCGCAGAACGTGGGGTCGAAGTTGATCGAGGAGAACTGCAGGAAGCGCGAGGAGCCGTCGAGGAGGAAGCGGTTCAGGTAGCCGCGGGCCAGATTGGGGATGCCCCGGTGGGTGACGGCGACGCCCTTGGGGCGGCCGGTCGAGCCGGAGGTGTAGATGACGTAGGCGAGGTCGTCCAGGCGCAGCCGAGCGCGGCGGTCCGCGTCCGTGGGTGCGGTGGCGGGCATCCGGGCGAGGGCGGCGCGGGCGGCCGGGTCGTCGAACGTCAGGCGGGGGACCCCGCGGGCGCTCTCGGGCAGCCGGGCGGCGACCTCGCCCGTGGTGAGCAGGAGGGCGGGGCGGGTGTCCTCGATCATGAAGCCGAGCCGCTCGGGCGGGTAGTCCGGGTCGAGCGGCAGATAGACGCCGCCGGCCTTGAGGATGCCGAGAAGGGCGCAGAGCAGGTCCGGGGAGCGGCGCAGCGAGAGCCCGACCACGTCGTCGCGGCCCACGCCCTGGGCGATCAGCCAGTGGGCGACGCGGCTGGAGCGGCGGTCGAGTTCGGCGAAGGTGAGCTCGGTGTCCTCGTGGATGAGGGCCACGGCGTCCGGGGTGCGGGCGACCTGCGCGGCGAGCAGGTCGGGGTAGGTGGCGTCGGGGAGGTCGACGGCGGTGTCGTTCCAGTCGCCGAGGATCAGGGCGCGCTCGTGCTCGCCGAGGACGTCCACGGAGTCCAGGGACCGGCCCGGGTCGTCGGCGACGGCCTCCAGGACGCGCAGCAGCCGTTCGGCGAACGCGGCGGCGGTGGCCGGGTCGAACAGGTCGGTGGCGTACTCGACCTCGCCGTGCAGGCCGTCGGGCCGGCCCGACGCGTCGAAACGCTCGGTGAGTTCGAAGGTCAGGTCGAACTTGGAGGTGTGGGTGGGCACCGTCTCGTGCTCGGCGGTGAGGCCGGGCAGATGCCAGTCGGGGGCCACGTTGTTCTGCAGCACCAGCATCACCTGGAAGAGCGGGTGGTGGCTGGTCGTACGGGCCGGGTTGAGGACTTCCACCAGGTACTCGAAGGGCAGGTCCTGGTGGTCGTAGGCGGCGAGGTTGGAGGCCCTGACGCGGTCCAGGAGGCCGGTGAAGGAAGGGTTGCCGGAGGTGTCGGTGCGCAGCACCAGGGTGTTGACGAAGAAGCCGACGAGGTCGTCGAGGGCACTGTCGGCGCGGCCGGCCAGCGGGCTGCCGAGCGGAATGTCGGTGCCCGCGCCGAGCTTGGTCAGCAGGGTGGCGAGGGCGGCCTGGAGGACCATGAAGAGGCTGACCCGCTCCTGTCGGGCGAGGTCGAGCAGCCGGTCGGTCAGCTCGGCCGGCACATCGAAGGGCACGACGTCGCCCCGGTAGCCGGCCTCGGCCGGCCGGGGCCGGTCGACGGGCAGGTCGAGCAGTTCGGGCGCCCCCGCAAGCCTCTCCCGCCAGTAGCCGAGCTGCCGTGCCATGGCACTGTCCGGATCGTCCGGCGAGCCGAGCACGTCCCGCTGCCAGAGCGTGTAGTCGACGTACCCCACGTCCGGAGCGGGGCGGCCGGGCTCCTCGCCCGCGGCGGTGAGGTGGGTGGTGTAGGAGTCGCAGAGGTCTCGGACCAGCGGGGCCAGGGACCAGCCGTCGCTGGCGATGTGGTGGATGCACAGGAGCAGGACGTGGGTGTCCTCGCCGGTGCGGAACAGATCGAAGCGGGCCGGGATCTCGGCGGCCAGGTCGAAGAGGTGGCCCGCTGCCCGGTCCAGGGCGGCGGGCAGTTCCTCGGGGCTCACCTCGTGGACAGTGAGGTCGACAAGCGCCTGCTCGGCGGCCACCACGACCTGCTCGGCGCCGTGCGGCCCGTCGGCGAAGTACGTGCGCAGGCTCTCGTGCCGGGCGACCAGGTGCCGTACGGCCGCACGCAGGGCGGGAAGGTCGGGTTCGCCGGTGAGGCGGACGGCTATGGGCAGGTTGTAGGTGGCGCTGGGGCCCTCAAGGCGGTGCAGGAACCACAGGCGCTGCTGGGCGTAGGAGAGCGGGATGTGCTCGGGCCGGGCCATCCGGCGCGGTGCGGGCCGTGCCGTGCCGGCGCCGTCGAGGCGGCGGGCGAGGGCGGCGACCGTAGGGTTCTCGAAGACCGCGCGGATGGGGAGTTCGGCAGCGAGTTCGGCGCGGATGCGGGCCACCAGGCGGGTGGCGAGCAGGGAATTGCCGCCGAGGTCGAAGAAGCCGCTGTCGACGTCCACGCCGTCGAGGCCCAGCACCTCGCAGAAGAGCGCGGCCACGACCCGTTCCCGCTCGGTCCCCGGGGCGCGCCCGAAGGAGGGGGACCGGGAGAAGTCGAGGGGCGGCAGGGCCTTGCGGTCGACCTTGCCGGCGGGGGTGAGCGGGAAGCGGTCGAGCACCATGACCCCGGCGGGGACCATGTACGGGGGCAGCCAGGTCCCCAACGCGCCCCGCAGGGCGGCCGGTTCGGGCGCATGACCGGCGGCGGGGACGACGTATCCCGCGAGGTAGGACACCCCGGGTGTCTCCTCCCTTGCCACCACGCGGGCCTGCGCGACCTCGGGGAGCCGGCGC
Source organism: Streptomyces sp. NPDC048416 (assembly GCF_043200435.1). NCBI lineage: Bacteria > Bacillati > Actinomycetota > Actinomycetes > Kitasatosporales > Streptomycetaceae > Streptomyces > Streptomyces sp. NPDC048416. The sequence goes on along the minus strand of NZ_JBICXU010000005.1, from coordinate 248,514 downwards.
AGGGCTTCCTCGATCTCGCCGAGTTCGACGCGGTAGCCGCGGATCTTGACCTGTTCGTCGACCCGCCCGACGAACTCCAGTGCCTTGTCCGCGCGTTGGCGTACGAGGTCGCCGGTGCGGTACATACGGCCGCCCGGGGCGCCGAACGGGCAGGCTACGAACCGCTCGGCGGTGAGGGCGGGCCGGCGGTGGTAGCCGCGGGCCAGGCCGTCGCCGGACAGGTACAGCTCGCCGGTCTCGCCCGGGGCGGCGGGCGCCAGCAGCTCGTCGAGGACGTGAACACCCGTGTTCCACAAGGGGGTTCCGATGGAGACGGGTTCGCCGGGGCGCACCGGGGAGAGCAGCGACCAGATGGTGGTCTCGGTGGGTCCGTAGAGGTTCCACACCTCGGCGTGTCCGTCCACGGCCAGGAAGTCGGCCAGGTCCTGCGGCAGCGCCTCGCCGCCGCACAGCAGCCGGGTCCCGGCCGGCGCCTCCCGCGGGTCCCAGCCGGCCTCGCGCAGCAACTGCCACAGGGCGGGGGTGCCTTGGACCAGAGTGGGCCGGGCGGCGGCGAGCCGGGCGCGCAGCGCGACGCCGTCCAGGGTGACGTCCCGTTCCACCAGGTGCAGCAGGGCACCGCCCGCCAGCGGCAGGTACAGCTCAAGCCCCGCGATGTCGAAGGAGACCGGGGTGGTGGACAACACCACGTCGCCGGGGCCGACTTCGCACAGCGAGGCCATGAAGGCGAGGAAGTTCGCGAGTGAGCGGTGGGTGACGACCACGCCCTTGGGGCGGCCGGTCGAGCCGGAGGTGTAGATCGTGTACGCGGCCTGGTCGAGCCCGGTGAGACGGCCCATCGGGTCGGCGGGTACGGGGCCTTCGGACGGCTCCTGGCCGTGCGGTTCGACGGCTCCCGCGTCCGACAGGTGGAGCCGGGTCAGGGAGGCGTCGACGCCCTCCAGCCCCGCGTCGGTCTCCGCGGTGGCGAGCAGGGCGCAGGGGCCCGCGTCGGCGACCATGTAGGCGAGCCGGTCGGCCGGGTAGCCGGTGTCCAACGGCAGGTACGCGGCGCCCGACTTGAGCGTGCCGAGCAGTCCGCACACCAGCGCGGGCGAGGAGGGCAGGGCGACGGCGACGGTGTCCCCGGGGCCGATGCCCAGGTCGATGAGCCAGTGCGCGATCCGGTTGGCCCGCTCGTTGACCTCCCGGTAGGTGAGCGTGGCCCCGCCCGCCACCAGGGCGGGGGCGTCGGGGGTGGCGGCGGCCTGCTCCTCGAACCGCGCGACGAGGCCGCCCGGCCAGGGCACCGCCGGCTCGGCCTCGTCGCCCGTGTCGATGCCGGCGTGTTCCAGTTGGACGGTCATGAGACGGTTTCCCTCTCCGGTGCCGGTCGGGCCGGGCCGGCGGGCGCCAGGTCGGTCCAGTGCGCGTCGATGTGGGCCACGCAGGCGGCCCGCGCGTCGGGGCCGTGCACGCAGTCCCAGCCGGCGGGCACGGCGGTGCGGGCGGGCCACAGCGAGTACTGGCCCCGGGCGTTGAGCAGGACGCGGTACTGGGCCGACTCGTCCTCGAACGGATTGGTGCTGCTGCGGCTCATGACGTCACTCCTCGCCCACGAAGTCTTCGATCCGGGCCGCGATGGTCTCGGCGTCGGTCTGGCACAGCTTGAGGCCGTAGGAGTCGGACTCCATGACCTCGGCGCTCAGTTGGCCGCGCACCGCGTAACGCCAGTCCTCCACCGTGAAGTTGTCCCTGGCCAGCAGGAGCAGCAGGTCGGTGTCGACGGGGGCGGGGCGGTACGCGGTCAGGGCACGGGCGTAGAGGCAGTGCGCCGCGTGGATGCGGCGGGCGAAGGCGTTGGCGGCCGGGTCGTCGGCCCTGGCCGCGCCGAAGATCGCCGCCGAGGCGTCGCGGATCGCGGTGTCCTCGTCGAGGTCGGCGGGCGCGATGTCGGGGAAGGCGTCGGCGGCCCCGGAGAGGCGGATGATGTCGTCGCGGAACTGGAAGAGGAGTTCCTGCGCATCAAGTTCGCCGGTGGAGTGCACGTCGAGGTAGCCGTCGATGGCGACGGTACGGCGCAGTCCGAGCCCGCGCTCCTCGGCCAGCCGGGTCAGTTCGAGGGCAATGGCCCCGCCCGCGCAGGCGCCGACCAGGTGGAACTCGTCCTCGCCGAACTCGTCCTCCAGCAGGTCGGCGTAGAGCTCGGCGATGCCCTCCATGGTGTCGGGCACGGCACGGTTGCCGGTGGACAGCAGCAGCGGCGACTGGAGGCCGTAACAGCCGCGGTCGGTGCCCATCAGGCGGACCAGGCGCGCGAAGCCGTCCACCGTGCCGATGCCGGCGTGCAGGAAGACGATGGGGATGCGCGAGCCCTGGTTGCTCATCCGGATGACGGAGCGTTCGCCATTGGCGGCCTGGGGCTGCGCCTTGTTGGAGGTCAGCCCCTCGATGCTGCGAAAGCGCAGCAGGTCGCCCATGTTGAGGGTCCAGCCCAGCCGCTGGTTGATCTGCTCGATGGTGACCAGGGCGAGCAGCGAGTCGCCGCCGGTCTGGAAGAAGTCGTCGGTGACGGTGATGTCTCGGTTCAGCGTGGTGCGCCAGATGTCCAGCAGGATCTGCTGCACCAGGCTGGGCTCCGAGGTGGTCACCGGCTCCAGGAGGTTCGTCTGCCGCGTACTCACAGCGCGACTTCCTTTCGTGTCTGGTCGGGCGCCGATGAGTTCGGCGACAGGAGCGATTCGGAAGCGGTACGGATACGGGGATGCCGGCGCGGTCAGGCCCAGCCGCCGGTGAATCCGACGACCTCGCCGGTCACGAAGTCGGCGCGGCCGGAGGTGAGGAAGACGATCAGGTTGCCGATCTCGCGGGCGGTGCCGAGGCGGCCGATGGGCAGCAGGCCGCGCAGCCGCTCCTGTCCGTCCTCGGTGCCCCAGGCCTCTTCGGGGTAGTAGGTCTCGCTCTCCAGGAAGTTGGGGGCGACGGCGTTCACCGTGACGTGCTGCGCGGCGAGTTCACGGGCCGCGGCGCGCGCGAAGGCGGAGGCCGCGGCGCGCAGCGAGCTGTAGTAGGAGAAGCCGTGCTCGGACCGGACCGGGGCGGCGGAGGTGACCAGGACGATACGGCCGTGGCCCTGCCGTTTCATCTGGGCGGCCGCCTTGGCGACCACGGCGACCGGGGCGACCAGAAGCGCCTCGGCGGCGGCCCGCAGCTCGGTCACGTCCGCCTGCTCCACCGGCAGGTACTTGCCGGGGTAGACGTCGTTGCTGATCACCGCGTCCAGCCGGCCGTAGCGGCGGATCGCCCAGGTCACCGCGCCGGAGGGGGTCCTGGCCGGGCAGGCCACCACCGCGGACACGTGACCGGCCTCGAACTTGGCCCGTGCCTCGTCGTCGGTGAAGCTCTCGTCGTGGCAGACCACGGTGAACCCGGCGGCGCCCAGCGCGGGGACCGCGCCGGGGCCGGCGTAGAGGGTGGCGTGGGTGACCACGACGACGCGTTCGGCGGGCGGCGGGTCCGCCGTCGGGGGGCTCACGGCGGGCTCCCGGCGGCCACGGGTTCGCGGGCCGCGGTGCGGGGCAGGCCGGTCGCCCTGTCGATGAAGTCCTGGATCGTGGCGAACATGTCATCGGCCGGGACGAGGATGTCGTGGTGGCTGCCCGTGGGCCGCTCCTCCAGGGTGCTGCCCGGCACCAGTTCGTGCAGATGGCGGGCGGTGTCCGGGTGGGTCATGCGGTCGGTGCGGCTGGTGACGATCAGCGTGCGGGACGGGGCGGCCGACGCGGCCTGCCGGGCGTCGTAGGCCATGAGCGCGTCGTTCAGCCTGGCGTAGCGGTGGAACAGTTCGGCATCGCCGTACGGGTAGAGCACGAAGGGGGCAAGGCGGGGCGGTACGCCGAAGAGCATGTTGGGGTCGAGGAACATGGAAAGCACCTCGTCCGCCCGGCTCTGGCTCCTTCCCGCGCCCGCGAGCAGGCCGTGGAACTGGGTCTGGAAGGGGGTGCGGGTGACGCCGGGGCCGAAGTTGAGGTCCGGGTGGAGCATCGTCAGCGAGGCGGTACGGGCGCCGAGGCGGGCCGCCGCCGCCAGGGCGACGGGTGCTCCGCCGCAGACCCCGATCAGGTGCACGCGCTCCGCCCCGTATGCCTGCGCCACGGCGGTGGCCTGGGCGATCTCCTCGGAGAAGGCGCCGCTCGGGGTGGGCTGGGCGGCCCAGTCGCCGAACAGGTACGGGTTCTCGTAGGTGATGACCCGGTGGCGGGCGGAGAGGCGGTCCAGCCAGGGGGCGAAGAGGCCGGCCGGCACCCCGCAGGGCGGCACCAGGACGACGCTCTCCGCGCCGGGCTCCCCGGCCGCGAAGGTCGCGATCGGGGGCAGCCCGTCGGCCGTCACCCGGCGGGCGGCCGGCAGGGCCGCGCTGCCGGAGCGCGGGTGTCCGGCCGGCTCGTCCGGCCACGGCCCGGCGCTCTCCGCGAGCGGCCGCCAGGAGCCGAACTCCAGCTCGCAGAGGTTGCTGAGGGCGACCTCCAGGCTGGACGGGCCGTCGGGGGCGGGCGCCGTGAAGCGGGGCACGGTGAGCCCGTGGGCGCCGCCGAGGTGGGCCAGCGCCTCGTTGCAGCGGTCCACCGCCGCCGCGTCGAGCGCGGCGGCCTCCGCCTCGTCGGTGGGGAAGACCCGCAGCGCGGTGCCGGCCGCGCGCAGCAGCGGCTGGGCCAGGTCGAGGACGGTCAGCAGCCCGGCCAGTGCCTGCGGCCCGGTGCCGCCGCCCGTGGACTCGGAGCCGGCCACGTCAGAATGTCTTTCCGCGCGTGGTCTCGGTGACCATGCGGTTGTCCGGCCGGTGGTTCTCGCCGCTGACCAGGACGGAGCCGTACTTCTCCAGGCTGATCCGGCCGCCGTACTCCTCGATGTGGTCGCTGTCCGGGTAGACGTGCACGGTGGAGGGGACGTAGCGGGTGGCGAAGCCCATCCGCATGTCGTTGGTCCTGCCGAGGTGCGGATAGGAGGCGTGCATCAGGGTCGACCAGAAAATGATGAACTGGCCCGGCTCCATGACCTGCGCGACGGCCGCGTCCTCGTCCGGCGTCCAGTTCGGGTCCCTCTGCAGTTCCCGGTAGTCGTAGCCGAAGAAGCCGCGGCGGACGCCGTCCTTGTCCACCGAGTTGATCTTCTCGGGGTCGTAGTGCATCTTCTTCGTCTCGTCGTAGAACATCGTCTGGTGGGTGCCGGGGATGAACTGGAGGCAGCCGTTCTCCGTGGTGGCCTCGGTGAAGGCGGACCAGACGGTGATGGTGCCGCCGAAGTCGGAGTCCTCGGGCCACAGGATCTGCGGCTTGCCGGAGGCGTTGGCGAAGGTGTCGGCCTGGTGCCAGTCGGTGCCCTCGTCGCCCGGGTGCTTGGGGAAGAACTCGGTACGCCAGCAGATGACGTCCGGGCCGAGAATGCTCGCCACCCGGTCGACGATCTCGCGCCGGCCGATGTGCGAGGCGAGGAAGTCGTGGTCCAGGTGGCGGTCGTAGTTGGCGATGTTGGTGGCGCCTGAGACGGCGTCCTCGGTGGGGTAGACGGCGTCGGAGCGGTCCAGCAGCTCCAGGCGGGTACGGCGCCAGATCTCCCGCATCTCGTCGGGCTCGTAGAGGGTGAACGGGCCGATGAAGCCCTGCTGGTGGAAGCGGCGAAGCTCCTCATCGGAGAGTGCGAACTGCTGGCCTGTCTCGGGCAGGGTGGAGGTCATCCTCGGGCTCCTAGCGGGAAGCGGTGGTGAGCTGGCGGTTGACTGCGGCGCCAAGGACGCCGATGCTGGCGCCCTTGCTGAGGGTCGAGACGTTCAGCGAGAGCCCGAATGTCTTGTTGACGAGTTGCAGCATGTGGATCAGCGAGAAGGAGGTCCCGCCGAGGTCGAAGAACTCGTCGGTGTCCTTGACCGCCTCCACGCCGAGGACCTCGGACCAGATCGCCCGCAGCGTCTGCGTTGCCGGGTCCCCGGCACCGGCCGCGGGGTCGCCGGTGGCGTCCCGGGTCGCGGCGAGCCGGGCGTCCAGCAGCTTGGCGAGGACGCCCTGGTCGAGCTTGCCGTTGACGGTGACCGGGATCTCCTCGATGCACAGGTACATGGACGGGGCCATGTAGAACGGCAGCGAGCGGGCGACCTCGGCGCGCAACTCGGCGACCAGGGCCTCCGGTTCGGCGTCGGTGACCGGGTAGGCGACCAGGCGGGGGTCGCCGCTGCCGAAGTCGGCCGCGGTGACGACCACGTCGCGGACCGCCGGGTGCTGCCTGAGGCGGGCCTCGATCTCGCCGGGTTCGATGCGGTAGCCGCGGATCTTCAGCTGGCGGTCGGCGCGGCCGACGTAGGCGTACTCCGCGGGGCCGGTCTGCACACCCAGGTCACCGGAGTCGTACCAGCGCTCGGTGGTGCCGTCGGCGGCGGTGCGCTCGAAGAAGCGCTCGGCGGTGAGCTGGGGGTGGTCGAGGTAGCCGCGGGCAAGTCCGGCCCCGGCGACGTGCAGTACTCCCTCCTCGCCGAGCGGCAGGGACTGCCCGTCCGGGCCGACGATGTCGATGCGCAGGTCGGCGATGGGCACGCCGATCGGGCTCGGGCCCTCGGCGGCGAGGTCGGCCTCCTGGACGCGGCGCCAGGTGACATGGACGGTGGTCTCGGTGATGCCGTACATGTTGATCAGGGCCGGGCTGTCCAGTCCGTGCCGCTCGGCCCAGGGCACGAGCATCCGGTGGTCCAGCTTCTCGCCGCCGAACACGACGTAGCGCAGGGCGAGTCCGGCTGAGGCGGGGCCGGCCTCGGCGTCGGCGTTGGAGAAGTTGCGGAAGGCGGACGGCGTCTGGTTGAGGACGGTGACCCGCTCCCGGCGCAGCAGCTCGTGGAAGGCGCGCGGGTCGCGGACGGTGTCGCGGGGTACGACGACGAGCCGGCCGCCGTGCAGCAGGGCGCCCCAGATCTCCCACACTGAGAAGTCGAAGGCAGCCGAGTGGGAGCCGGCCCACACGTCGTTCTCGTCGAAGCCGAAGACCCCGGCGGTGGCCGTGAACAGCCTTACCACGTTGCGGTGTTCGATCTGCACGCCCTTGGGGGTGCCGGAGGAACCGGACGTGAAGATCACGTACGCGAGGCTTTCGGAGTCGGCGCCGGAGGTCGGCTCCGCGGCCCCCTCGCCCGGTTCGGCGTCGACGGGGACGGCCCGCGCGCCGGTGACCAGGTCCGCGGTGTCCGTGCCGGTCACGACGAGGCCGGAATCGCACTGGGCGAAGACGAAGTCCCGGCGCTCGGCCGGGTAGGCCGGGTCGACGGGGACATAGCCGGCGCCGGCCTTGAGGATGCCGAGCAGGCCCACGATCAGGTCGCGGCCCCGCTCCACGCACAGGCCCACCCGCTGATCCCGGCCGGCACCGGCCGCGCGCAGGACGGCGGCGAGCCGGTCGGCCCGGACGTCGAGCTCGCGGTAGGTGAGATCGCCGCGGGCGTCGGTGACGGCGACCGATTGTGAATGCGCCCGGGCGACGCGCTCGAAGTTCTCGTGCAGGGTGAGCGATTCGTCGAGCGGTGCCTGCGGATTCTGGGATTCTCTGGAAATCGCGCCAGGATTCACGGACATGGACCCTTTCCAATCATGGTTCACGACACGGGTACGAGAGTTCGGGAGGCGGTTTCGCCCGGCCTTCTCAACAACCTCTTGAAACGGTCTCAGGGGCGTCCAGCCCTTTCAAGGGACGGCGTCTGGCACGAAGCTGCAATGGCGCCAAGTGTCCATTTCCGCAAACGTGAAGCGGCAGATCGAATGGACCGCCGAGCGGTTGTGTTCCGGAATCCCGTTCACAGCCATCCCGCCCGTTCAGCGAGAACTCCGACCTCGAAACGGCTGCGGGCGCCCAGGCGGGAGCAGATTCCGGACATCATGCGGCGCGTGGTGCGCAGAGAAAGGCCCAGTTTGCGGCCGGCCACCTCGTCGGTGAGGCCGCGTTCGAGCAGTCGTAGCAGCTCCAATTCCTGTTGTGAGGGCCCTTCGGTGGCCGGCTGGCGGCCCGTCTCGAAAGGCGCCGCCTGTTCCCAGACGAAGTCGAAAAGGGCGAGCAGGGCGTCGATCACCCCGGGCGCGCGCAGGACCACCGCGCCGGCCCGGCTGTCCTCCGGGTCGAGCGGCAGCAGGGCGGTGGACCGGTCGGCGATCAGCATGCGCAGCGGCAGCGAGGGGATCGTCCGTATCTCGCCACCGAGCCGGGCAAGCCACTGGGCGTACTCGGTGCTGGTGCGGTCGTTGCGGAGGCTGTCCAGGTAGACGGTGCGCAGCCGGACCCCGGCGCGCAGCATCCACTCGTCCAGCGGGCGGCTCACCGCCAGGTCCTCGGGGCTCTGCGGGCCGCCGGGCAGGAACGCCCGGAGTTCGCCGTCGACGTTCCGGGCCACCTCTGACAGATACGCCCGGACCTCGCCCACGCCCTCCAGGAGCTCCATGCCCTGGTTGCCGTGGCGGGCCCGCTGGGCGGCGTAGACCGCGGTGAGTTCGGCGGCGCACGCCTCCACGGAGGCCAACTCGCGTTGCTGGGCCAGGATTTCGGACTCGCGCCGCCGGATGTGGGCGGCGAGGCCCACCTCCGGGCTGACGGCGGCGATGTCACAGGCGCCCGCCCGGTAGAGCATGGACAGTTGGGTGAGCCGGTCGAGCGCGGAGCGCACCTCCCCTTCCGTGAGGCCGAGCCGCCCGGCGATCCGGTCCGCCGGCCAGCCGGGTTCCGCGATCACCAGCTGGTAGACGTCCACGCAGGTCTCGTCCTGGCCGAGCAGGGCCGCCAGGGACGCGCGGCCGGGGCCCGGTCCCTGCTCCCGTACCTCCTTCGTCTTCCGTACCTGTGCTGCCTCTCGCACCTGACTGCCTGACACGACTCACCACTCCCCCGCGCAGTTGATCTGTACCGGCGCGGCGGATCCCCTCCGCGCCGGCCGTCCGTCAGTAGTGCACCCGGCGGTTCTCCGACGTCACCCGGTAGCGGATGCTCCACAGGCTGCGCCGCACATAGGTGCGCTGGAGCCACCGGTCGCGTCCGTCGTAGCGGGCGGCGAAGGAGGTGCGGGCGTGGACTCCCTTGCGGTTGTTGATGAGCAGCGCCTGCCCCGGGCGGAGTTGCACCCCGTGCGCCACCGCCCCGCAGACCTCCTGGAGCTGTTCGAGGGCGGCCTGGGCACCGCTGGTCAGCGGGCGGACGCCGTTGGCCGAGATGGCGATCTCCGGGTAGTCGTCGCTGCCGCTGATCAGCGGCACCGGCTCGGAGAGCGCGTCCTGGCCGCCCGTCACCCGGCGGGTGTAGCTGCCGGGCGCGTTGAGCTGGAACAGCGGGGAGCGCAGGGTCCGCAGGGTCTCGGGGGCGAGCGCGGCCGAGATGTCCCGGGCGTCGGCGTAGTGCGTCGCGGCCACGCCCTCGTGGTCCGCGCGCAGGCAACTGAGCACCAGGAAATCGGGGTTGGCGATGTCGTAGCGGCCGATCGCGTCATGCATGATGTCGCTGTGGAAGTTGAGAAAGACCTCCGAACCCTCGTTGGTCTGGGTCCGCGCGCCGCCCTGGACGGGGATCACGTCGTGGACCAGCCGCCCCGCCTTCTCGGTGCGCACCCCCATCGGCTCACCGATCAGCCCGCTCAGCCCGAGTAGCACGCCCTCGGCGACGAAGGACGGCTTGTCGCGGCTCGGGCCGCCGTCCGCGGGGGTGTCGGGCAGCCGCTCGTCCACCGGCAGGTTCTCGACCAGGGCGACGCCCGCCGTGTCGACGTGCCGGCCGAAGTCGAGGATCTGCTGAAGGGTCTCGGTCGGCAGGCCCGCGAAGATCTGAAGGTAGCGGGTCATCGACCGGTCGATGTCGAGGCCGGGTTCGCCCAACCCGGCGAGCTGCGCGCCCAGTCGGTCCCGCGCCGGGTCCGACAGGGCGATCCGGGCGAAGGTCCGCGGCACGGCGGCCGGCGCCACCTCCGCGTGGTCGGCGAGGATGCTCATTTCTGCTCACGCTCCCAGCAGTTCGCGTTCGGATTCGGGGGACGCCTCCGGGAACTCCGCATCGGCGTCCTGCAGTACGTCGTGCAGGCGCTGCGCCAGGTGCAGCGCGTCGTCCTCACCCGCGGTGACATGGGTGGCCCCCTTGCTGCCGCGCAGCGCGGTCACCGGGACTCCCGCCACGGCGCCGGGGGTCAGGCCCTTGCGGCGCTGGAACTCGTCCAGGTCGACGAAGCCGCCGATCACCGCGACGAGGGGCCCGGTGGTGAGCCGGACGGTGTCGATGTTGGCGCCGTGGAAGGCGACGTAGGCCTGGTCGGCTTCCTGGTCGGAGGCGTAACGCAGGGCCGTGGAGCGCTGGTTGAGGATGACCGCGGCGGCCGAGGTGCCCCGCGTGCCGATCACCGAACCCACCCGGAACGGCGCCCGGTTGAGCCGGCAGACGATCTCCACCTTGCTCTTCTGTGCCAGCCGCACGGATCGGCGGTGCAGCACCTTCGCCCCGTACAGCGACATCATCGCTGCGATGTTGTACGACACCTCGTTCAGCAGCCGGGAGCCGCTGACCAGGTGCGGGTCGGCGCTGTAGATGCCGTCCACGTCCGAGTGGATCTCGCACTGCGGGGCGCCGAGCGCGGCGGCCAGCGCCACCGCGGACAGGTCCGAGCTGTTCTTGCCGAGCCAGGTCGGCCGGCCCTGGGCGTCCGCAGCCTGGCCGCCCGGCACGACCACGACGTCGTGCTCGCGCAGCGCGGCCCGGACCGGCCCCGGATCGGAGCGCTCCAGGCGCGCCCACATGAACGCCGAGTCCGTGACCAGTCCGAGCTGGTGCCCGGCGAGCACGGTGGCGCTGCGGCCCGCCCGGTGCAGGGCGGTGGCCAGCAGTTGGGCGCCGACGGTGTCCGCGAGGGTGAGCAGGCCGGCCACCGTCTCGTCCTCCGGGTGCGGATTGACCCGGCTGAGCCGGTCCCGGAACTGCTCGGTCTCGCCCGGCTGCCCGCTGACCACCACGACCAGCTTGCGGCCCTCCTCCTCGACCCGGCGGCTCAGCGCCTCGGCCAGCGTGCCGTACGCGGCCAGGGTGCGAAAGCTGGAGCCGCCGAACTTCAGCACGGAGGGGACATTCGGTACGGAGGGGACAGTCACAACGTGCCCCGTTCCACCAGTTCCTCCGCGATCTGCACGGCGTTGAGGGCGGCGCCGATGCGGAGGTTGTCGGCGACCAGCCACAGCCAGAACGCGCGGGGGTTGCTCTGGGTGATGCGGACCCGCCCGACGTGCACGAGGTCCGAGCTGCCCACGACGGCCGGCGTCGGGAACGCCTTCGGGTCCTGGGCGTCGTCGACCACGACCTCGGGCAGGGACCCGATGACCTCGATCAGCTCGGCCCGGTCCACCGGCTCGTGGCACTCGATGTAGACGGCCTCGGAGTGGCAGTTGGCGACCGGGACGCGCACACAGGTCGTGGTGACGTCCAGGTGCGGCAGGCCGAGGATCTTCCGGGACTCCAGGAGCATCTTCTGCTCCTCCAGGGTGAACCCGGAGTCCAGGAAGCGGTCGATCTTCGGTATCACGTTGAAGGCGAGCGAGGGCTGGAAGTTGCGCGGTTCGAACTCGGCGCCCGCACCCTGAAGGGCGGCCCGGCTGGACTCGTGCAGCTCGTCCATGCCGGAGTAGCCGAGCCCGGAGGCGGCCTGGTAGGTGCTGACCACCGCGTGCCGCACGCCCCAGCGGTCCTCGACACCGCGCAGCAGCCGGACCAGGGGGATGGTGGAGCAGTTGGGGTTGGCGATCACGCCGCTCTTCGGGAGGCGGTCCAGTTCGTGCGCGTTGACCTGCGGTACGACCAGCGGGGAGTCCGGGTCCATGCGGAAGGCGATGGTGTTGTCGATCACGACGGTGCCGGCCGCGGTGGCGATGGGCACCCACTTCTCACTCACCGAGGTGCCGGCGGAGAAGAAGGCCACGTCGGCCTGCGCGAAGTCGAACTCCTCGATCGCCTGGACCTCGTACTCCTTGCCGCCGACGGTGAGCACGCGGCCCGCGGACCGGGAGGAGGCGACCAGGTACAGCTCGCGGTAGGGCAGCCCGCGCTCTTCGATCAGTTCGATCAGGGTGGTGCCCACGGCGCCGGTGGCGCCGACGATCGCGACCCGGGGCGCGGGGGACGGACCGGACCCGCCGGTGCGGGCGGAAGCGGCAGTGGCCGTTGCGCTGGTCATCGGGACTCTCCGATCGTGAGCTTCTCGGCGCGGGCGGCGTCGGCCGGCACGGACTCGGGAAGGCCGGCGGGCGCGAGGACGGTCTCCGGGGCCTCGGCCCCGGCCGCGGTCCTGGGCTCGGGCTCGGTCTTGGTCCCGGACCCGGTCCCGGACGTGTCCTCCACCTTGTCCGAGCGGCGCGGTCCGAAGGTCCAGCCCAGGTTCACGCCGAGGCTGGCCGCGACGATCAGCGGGATGCCGAGCGCCTGGACGAGGCTGACGCGGTGGCCGTAGACCGCCCAGTCGCAGAGCATCGCGACCGCCGGGTAGATGAAGGCGAGGACGGCGATCTTCGGGGTGGGCAGCTTCTGGTACGAGGAGTACATGAGGACGTACATCAGGCAGGTGTGGATCAGTCCGAGGCCGACCAGCCAGCCCCAGTCCAGGCCCATGCCCTTCATGGCGCCGAAGGAGGCGAAGGGCAGCAGCAGCGGGATGCCGAGCGTCACCTGGACCAGCGCGACCAGGTGCGGCCTGACGCCGGTGACGCGCTTGGTGATGACGGTGGACAGCCCGTAGAAGAGGGCCGCGAGCAGCGCCTGGCCGAGCCCGATCAGGTAGCCCGAGTGGCCGCCGTTCTCGAAGTCGGAGAGCGAGACCCCGGCGGTCATGATCAGTCCGCCGAAGGCGACGACCAGCCAGCCGAACTTGGCGCGGGTCAGCTTGTCCCGGAACAGCAGCACGCCGAGCAGGGCCACGTAGAACGGCTGGGTGTGGTAGACGACCGTGGCCACCGAGATCGAGGTGTTCTTGTACGACGAGAACAGCAGGACCCAGTTGAAGACGATGAAGACGCCGCCGAGCGCGGCCAGGCCCAGCTTCTTCGGGGTGAAGTTGTGGTTGGTGAAGAAGCCGCGCACCAGGCAGTAGAGGCCCAGTGCGATCGCCCCGAAGACACAGCGGAAGAAGACGACGTTGAACGGGGATGCCCCGGATTCGACGACGAAGATGCCGATGGTGCCCGAGAGCACCATGGCGATCGTCAGTTCCGCTGTTCCCTTCAACTCGGTGCCGCTCGAACGTTGGTTCGTACTCATGGACGGTCCCTCCTCGGAGACGGGGGTGGTCGCGGGGCGGGCCGACGGGGCCGGCCGACCGCCGGTCAGTGCAGGGGAACGGCGTAGTGCAGGCCGCCGCGGGTCCACAGCTCGTTGAGTCCGCGCGGCACGCCGAGCCCGGAGGCGCCGCCCAGATTGCGCTCGTAGACGTCGGCGTAGGTGCCGACGGCGGCCAGGACGCGGGCCGCCCACTGTTCGTCCAGGCCCACCGCGGGGCCGTGCGGTCCGGCGAGCCGGGCGGCCTCGGCAAGCGCCTCGGCGCGGTGGCCGGCGCCGGCCTCGTCGACCTGGTGCTCGGCGGCGGTCAGCAGTTGCAGCACCCAGCGGCACAGCCGGTACCAGTGCGGGTCGTCGTCACGGACGGCGGCGCCCATCGGCTCCCGGGAGATCGAGGTGTCCAGCACGTGGTGGTTCCACGGGTCCACCAGCGCGGCCCGCTCCCCTGCCAGTGCGGTGCGGTCCAGTACGTAGGCGACGCACTCGCCGCTCGCGTAGGCGGCCAGCGTCTGGGCGGGCGTGGCGAAGGCGACGGGCTCGACGGGCTCAAGGCCTCTTCTGCCGTACCAGGCGGCCAGGTTGGCGGCGCTTGTGGTGCCGGCCTGCACGGCAAGCCGGGCCCCGGCGAGCTGCGCCGGATCGACGATCCCGCTGTCCCCGCGGACCAGGAAGCCCTCGCCGTCGTAGCAGGTGACCCCGGCGAACAGCACCGGCCATCCCGCCTCGCGCCCCAGCGTCCAGGTCAGGTTGCACACGGTCAGCTCGGCCTCGCGCGCCACCAGCCGGTCCAGCCGCTCGGCCGGGTCGGACGCCACCCATTCGACGGCCTCCGCGTCCCCGAGCACCGCGGCCGCCACGGCCCGCGCGATGTCGACGTCGAGCCCTGCCCACCGCCCGTCCGGCCCGCACAGCGACAGTCCGACGATCCCTCGGCTGACCACGGCCCGCAGGGCGTTGCGGCCGCGGACCTCGTCGAGGGTCGGGAACGAGGCGGGGGCGGTCGCAGGCGAAGTGGCCGCATCCACGAGCGAATCGGTCCTGCTGCGGATCGTGCTGGTGGTTTCGGTCGCTGTACTCATGTCAGGCTCCACGGGCGGACGCGGACGAGTTGTTCACGGTCGAAGCGGCGCTCGTTGTAGGCGAGCATGTCGATCAGGCCCTGGGCGGAGAGCGGCCGGACGGACTCGCTGTCCGCGGGTGCCAGGGGCATGGAGCCGGGCCGCGCCCAGCGCAGCAGGCCGTGCGGGTCGACGTACGCGCGGGAGAGGTTGGCGTTGTCCTGATGCAGGCAGAACGGCACGTCGAGGTGGCCGCGGGCGAAGGCCCGCACCAGCGCGCCGCCCACCGTCGGGGCCAGTTCGAGGGTGCTGTCGACCAGCATCCGGGCCTCCTCGTACAGGCCGGTCTCGGTCGCCGCCATCGGCTCGGCGTGCTCCGCGGCGACGGCCGCCGCGAACTCCAGCGCGTCGACGTTCTCGGCGACCGTCGGAATGCGGAACGCCTCCGCCGGGGTCTTGACGATCAGCCGCTCGGTTCCGCTCAGCGTCGCCAGCCGCGCGCTGTTCTCCAGAATCCGGTAGGAGCCCAGCGGGGTGCGCGGGTAGACGCCCATGTACGTGTAGAGGACGACGTGCCAGTCGGTGGCCCCCAGCCGCTCCCCCGCCAGCCGGCGCAGCGCGGCCAGCGCCTCCAGGTCCTGCGCCTGGTTGGTCTGCTGGGCGTAGCTCAGGGAGATGCTGGCGAGACCGTGCTCCCGGAAGAACAGCGCCTCCAGCACGCTGAGCGCCACCAGCAGGCTCGGCGGGCACAGCTGCCCGAGCATGCAGCCGCCGAAGCTCTCCAGATGCATCTGCTCGTCCTGCGCGGCGAGCAGTTCGCAGCAGCGCGCCCACGCGTCGGTGGCCTTGGCCAGCGGCACCCGGCTGTAGGGCAGGCAGTACGAGACCGGACCGCCCTCGGTGGCGTCGATCCCGGCCTCCACCATCGCCTCGAACAGGGGGTAGGGCAGCGCCGAGCCGTGCCTGACCTGGATCGGGAAGTCCGCTCCTGCCAGCCCCTCCAGCATCCGCCGGGTGGCCCGCGGGCCGTGCGCGACCAGCGGGAACCCGTTGAGTTCGGCGCCTGTCCGCAGCGCCTCCCTTGCGGAGTCGTGGTCGTTGACGCGGGTGTAGCTGTCCAGGGTGATGGTGCCGACGGCGGTGGCCCGGGCGCCCCGCACCCCGCTCAACCCCTCCCGCATGACCGGGAGTTCGGCGAATCCCATGCGCGGCTGCACGACGAGCCGGCCGGCCGAGGCGGCGGTACGGACGAATGTGGAGAAGCGGCTGAGGCTCGGCCCGGGAGCGGTCGTACGCCCCTCGGCGGCCGTGCGCTCGCGGCGCTCCGGCGCGGTGGCGGCGCTCATGCGGCGGCGCTCAGCGGGGAGAGCTCGGGCAACTCGGTGTCGACGTCGTCGGCACCGTCCACAGCGCCCACAGCGCCCACAGCGGAAAGCGCCGGCCTGTTCGAGGCCTCCACTCCGAAAAGGAATTCCTGGAAATCCTGGAGTCCGGCCTCGGACTCGAATACGGCGTCGTATCCGCCCGTCACGAGTTCCTTGATGAACGCGACGTTCTCCGAGCCGCGGACGCCGAGTTTCCCGCCGATGACCACACGCAGGTCCGCGAGTTCGGCGTCCTGACGTATCTTCCGGATGAGCCGGATCCCGTCGAGGTGCCCGTGACCGTTGACCGTACTGATGACCAGAACGTCCGGCCGCTCGTTCCGGCACTCCTCGATGATGAGCTCGTCGGGCACGCAGGCGCCCAGATTGCGCACTTCTCCGCCGCGCTCCTCCAGCAGGAGCTGGAGAAACACCAGGTTCCACATATGTGCGTCGGAGGACACGCTCGACACAACGAACTTCCGACCCTTGCGCACGATGTTGCCCGTCACTAATTTCCCCTCCGAAGCAATGACCAGTGGACAGCGAAATCTTGTCCGGGCGTGGGTGAGGGCGTCCAGGGAAGATCCCCCGGAATATGCGATGCGGGGGATCACCCGGTCCGATCCAACAGCGCGTTCTCAGCTGCCGGCCGAGGTGGTGTACTCCCCGGCCATGCACTCCATCGTCCGGTCGATGAACAGCCGCATCTCCCGGCTGAGGTGCCGGCCGCGCCGCCAGGCGAGCTGGGTGTAGACCTCGAAGGGCGCGTCCCAGGCCAGCTCGCTGAGCGAGCCCGAGGCGAGGTCGTCGGCCACGGTCATCCGGGGCAGCAGGCTGACGCCAAGTCCGACCAGGAGGCCGCGCTTGATGGACTCGATGTTGCCGAACTCCAGGAACGGCACCGGCTCGCCCGTACCGTCGTTGAGTTCGGCCTCGAACAGCTCCCGGTAGGCGCAGCCGACCTCCGGGGCGAGCACCTGCACCTCGCGCAGCTGCTCCAGGGTGACCTTCTCCTCCCCGGACAGCGGATGGCCGGGCGAGGCCACCAGGACCAGCGGTTCCCGGCCCAGCACCTCGCTCTCCACGCCCGAGTGCCGGGTCTCGGCCTCCATGAGGAAGCCCATGTCGAAGGTGCCCTGGCGCAGCGAGTACAGGGTCTCGGCGCACAGGCTCGGCCGCAGTACCAGGTGGACCATCGGGTAGCGGTGCAGGAAGAACTCCAGTACCGGCGGCATGCGGTAGGAGGTGACGCTCTCCATCGTGCCGATGGTGAGGACGCCCGCGGGCTCCCCCTCACCGAGCGCGACCCCGCGGGCCTCCCCGGCGAGCGACAGCATCTGCTCGGCGTAGGGCAGCAGCCGCCGCCCGGCCGGGGTGAGCTGGATCTTGCCCGTGAGCCGCTCGAAGAGCTCGACCCCCAGTGAGGCCTCCAGGCTCTTGATCTGCGCGGTCACGCTGGACTGTGCGTATTTGAGCTCGGTGGCGGCACGAGTGAAGCTGAGGAGTGTGGCGACCCTGTGGAAGGTCGTCAGCTGACGGATGTCCAAGGTGACTCCAAGGCTCGTTCGGTGGAGGATGACCGGCGAAAGCGACTCGTCCGCGTACGGTCCGGTCGCAGCCTCACGGGGTGACGCTCGTCGGCCCCTTGTTGTCCGCGAGGACGACGGTGTGGGGGGCTCTCCCGCCCGCGGCCGCCGAAGTCTCCCCCGCAACCCCCGCCGCGAGCCCCAGAGTCAGGGCCAGGGCGGCGACGAATCCGGTGATCATCTTGAGGCTGCTCGGCGTGGTCCGCATGTCTTGCTCCCCCTTGAGTCGGTGTGTTCTCGCTCGGCTGCACCGATACTCGAAGGACCCCTTCCCGAACCGGTCCCCTCCCGTTCCCGCCCCCGATACCGCCGTTCCCGCCGCAGCGGGAACGCCGGGTTTGCGCCGTTCCTTGCGCACTCCGCGCCCACCCGGCCACACAGGGTGTCGCCCCACGGGACAACCGCCTATGATCTCGCGGACGGTAGGGGTACCGGCAGGGGACAGCGTCAACCGGTGAAGCGGTGTGACCCGTCGCGGCCACCGGCCAGGGGGGACATGTGGAGAACGAGGAAGGCAAGCTGCCGCAACAGCCGGTCCGGTTCAACGTCCTCGGCCCCCTGGAGGGTTGGTCCGGCAGGTCCCGGCTCCATCTCGGCGGCGCGGTCCAGGAACGCGTTCTGGCCACCTTGCTGCTGGAACCGGACAGACTGGTACCGGTCAGCCGGCTGGTCGAGGCCGTCTGGTGCGAGGCGCCCCCGACGACCGCCTCGCATCAGGTCCGCAAGGCCGTCGCGCATCTGCGCCGGCGTGTGCCCAACGGCAATGAGCTGATCCTCACCGACGGCCCCGGATACCGGGTGTCGGTCGAGGGCGTCCAGCTCGACCTGCTCGAATTCACCGCGGGTACGGCCGCCGCGGGCCGCGCCCTCGCCGAGGGCCGCGCCGCCGACGCCCTGGCCGAACTGCGGCAGGCCCTGGCGCTGTGGCGCGGGCCGGCGCTCTCCGGCATGGACGGCCCCGTGATCGAGGCCGCCGCGACCAGCCTCAACGAGCGCCACCTCGCCGCCGCCGAGCAGCTTCTGGAGCTCCGCCTCGGCCTCGGGGAGGCCGCCGAACTCGTCGCCGACCTGCGCCGGTCGATCTCCGAGCACCCGCTGCGCGAGACGCTGCGCGGCCATCTGATGCTGGCTCTCTACCGCAGCGGCCGCCAGGCCGAGGCGCTGGAGGAGTACGGCAAGGTCCGCGAACTCCTCGCCGAGGAGCTGGGCATAGACCCCGGCCGCCCGCTGACCCGCCTCTACGAGGGCATCCTGCGCGAGGCCCCGGAACTCGCCGCCCCCGAACGCCCCGCGCCTCCCGCCCGGCACTCCGGGCCGCCCCGGGACCCCAGGCCCACGCCGACCCACGCCTTCGCCCCGGTGCCGGCCCTGGGCAGCGCGGCCCCGGAAGCCGCCGTACCCGCCGACGGGCCGGCCCGCGTCGCCGCGCCGACGACGAGCGCGGCGGCGGCTTCCCCGTCAACCGCTCCCGTCACGGCCCCTTCGACACCCACGGCACCGGGCAGCGGGTCCCCGGCGGCCGCCACCACCCCGGCCCCCTGCACCCTCCCGTACGACCTCTCCGACTTCACGGGCCGCCGGGAAGACCTCGCCGCGCTTCTGGCCTGCATCCACCGCAAGAACGATCCTTCGAACACGTCGACCACCATGGTCGCCATCGACGGCATGGGCGGCAGCGGCAAGACCTCCCTCGCCGTGCGCGCCGCCCGCCGGGTCGCGCACCTCTTCCCCGACGGCCAACTCCACATAGACCTCCAAGGCTTCACTCCCGGCGGGCGCTCGGTGACCCCGGCCGCCGCCCTCGAAACCCTGCTGCGCGCGGTCGGCACGCCCGCCGAACGCATTCCCGACGACGCCGACGGGCGCGCCGCGCTCTGGCGGTCCGCGCTCGCCGAGCGCCGCGTACTGCTGCTCCTGGACAACGCGCACGACGCCGCGCAGATCCTCCCGCTCCTGCCGCCCGCGCACGGCTGCCTGGTCCTGGTCACCAGCCGGTCCCGGCTGTTCGACCTGGACGGCGCCGAGTGGATCTCCATCGGCCCCATGTCCCACGAGGACGGCGAGCAGCTCCTCACCGAAATGCTCGGCCCGGCCCGGGTCGCGGCCGAGCCTGAGGCAACGGCCGAACTCGTCGAGCTGTGCGGCCGGCTCCCGCTCGCCCTGCGCATCGTCGCCGCCCGGCTGCGCAACCGGCCCCGCTGGACGGTCCGTTACCTCGCCGACCGCCTCCATGACGAGACCCGCCGCCTGGAGGAGCTCAGTGTCGGCGAGCGCAGTGTCGCCGCGTCCCTGCGACTGTCGTACCAGGCCATGGACGCGGAACACCGGGCCGCCTTCCGGATGTTGAGCCTGCATCCCGGCTCCGACCTGGACACCCACTCCGCCGCCGCGCTCCTCGGCCTGGACCCGCACGGCTCCGAGGCAATACTGGAACGCCTCCTGGATGTCCATCTCCTGCAGCAGCCGGACATGGGGCTGTACACCTTCCACGACCTGGTACGGAATTTCGCGCAGAGTCAGCGCGGTCCGGCCACCGAGCGGGACGACACCCAGGCTGTCGAACGCCTCCTCGACTACTACCTCTCCGCCTCCGAGGAGGCCTGCCAGCTGCTCTTCCCCGGCCGCAAGCGCAGTGTCACCAGCATCCCCGCGTTCACCGGTGAACTACCGCCGCTGCGGGACCAGGAGTGCGCCGCCCAGTGGTTCGAGCGGGAGCACAGCAGCCTGCTGTTCGCGGTCACCCTGGCCGACCGGCACGGCTTCGACCGGCACACCGTGGGGCTCACCCGGAACATCGTGTTCCAACTCAACGCGCGTGGACGGTTCGAGGACTTCCGGGAACTCAGCCAGGTCGCGGTGGCCGCCGCCCGCCGCATCGAGGATCTTGCGCTGCTCGGCGTCAGCCTCTCCAACCTCGGTATCGCCTGCTGGAAGCTCGGCCACTTCAACGAGGGCATCGAGGTTGTCACCGAGGGCCGCGACCTCGCCCGGCGGCTCGGTGACAAACAGACCGAGGCGCACAGCGAGTCCACCATCGGTTTGCTGCTGACCGTGCTGGGCCAGTACGCCGAGGCCCTGCCCCATCTGCAACGCGCGATCGCCCTCGACCGCGAACTGGGCATCCGCCGGGCCGAGGCCGAGACGCTGACCATTCTCAGCACCCTGCACGAGCAGCAGGGCCGCTACGAGGAGGCGGCGGCCGCCGCGCGCCAGGCGCTGACGATCCACCGTGACGTCGAGGACCGCAACAACGAGGTCATGGCCCTCACCGACCTGGCCTTCGCCCACGTCGGTCTCGGCGAGTACGAGGACGCCCGCGACTGTCTCAGGCGCGCCCGGGACCGCTGCGACGACTTCAGCCCGCCCGGCGACTTCGCCCTGGTCCTCGCGCTCTCCGCCGAGGTCGCCCAGTGCCTGGGGCACCTCGACGAGGCGGATGCCTGCGCGGGCCCCGCCCTCCGCCTGGCCCACGCCGGCGACAGCCCCACCCGCCAGGCCCAGGTCCAGAACCTCATCGGCCGCCTCCACCTGCGCCGCGGCGAGTACGACCAGGCCCTGGCCCTGCACACCCACGCCCACGAACTCGCCACGTCGATCCGCTACCGCGCGGAACAGGCCCGCGCCCTGACCGGCATGGCCACCGCGGCGGAGGCCCTGGGTGACCCCACCACCGCCTCCGCCCACCGCACGGCGGCCACCTCCCTGTACACGTTCATGGAGGCCCCGGTGTGCCGGGACCCGGAACCCATGGCGGTGGAGACGTCGTAGCCCGGCGCACGGGCGCGTGATCGGGAGCGGCGGCCCAATTCGAGAGGGTGGTTTTGGCCCGTACGACAACTCCTTGAGCGCGGGGGCGGACCAGGATCCTTCCTGTATCGCGTCCGAGATCGGGAAGGCCGGCTTTCCTTGCGCAGTCCTGAGTTCCTGCCACCGCTCCCGCGGGTGTCCACCCCGCACTTTGGTGTCCGACCGTTGCGAGAAGGCGGAGCGGTGGGGCGGGCTCGCCCGGCTCTGGGCATCCTCGGGGGGATGGGGCCGCTGGCGACGGCCGACTTCTACCACCGGCTCGTCGCGCGGACCCCGGCCGACTCCGACCAGGGACACCTTCCGGTGCTGATGTGGGCCGATCCGTCGGTCCCGGACCGGACCGCCGCGCTGCTGGGCCACGGCCCCTCCCCCGTGCCGGCGCTCGTCGCGGGCGCACGCTGGCTGAAGCAGGCGGGAGCGCGGTGTCTGGCCATCCCGTGCAACACCGCGCATGCCTATGTCGAGCAGGTGGCGAAGGCCACCGGCATCGAGGTCCTGGACATGATCCAGGCGGCGCTCCAGGCCGCGGCGAGCACGGGGCCCGGCACCACACGGGTGGGCATCCTCGCCACGCAGGGAACGCGCAAGGCCGGCTTGTACGAACGTGCCGGTGCCCGTCTCGGCATCGACGTGCTCCAGGTTTCCGCCCGCATGCAGACCACGTCGGTCGACCCGGCCATCCGCGCGGTCAAGGCCGGAGCGGAGCGCGCCGAGCCCGAGCAGCGGATCGCGGCGGCCGCCAAGGCCCTCAAGGGGCAGGGAGCGCAGGTCATCATCGCCGCCTGCACGGAGATCCCGCTGATCAGCGGGGCGGCGGCGCGCATCGTGCCGGTGGTCGACTCCACCGACGCCCTGGTGGACAGCGCGCTGTCCCGGCTGTGGCGAGCCGGTCGACCCGGTTCGTCCTGAGCCACGAATCGTCTGACGTACCCTCGTCCGCATGAACGAATTCGCGGGGCTTTCACGGTCCTAACCTGCGGAGATGATCAGGCACATGTCGACACACCCCGCCAGGAGCCTCAGCCGGGTGCTCGACGATCTCGGCTCCACCCTCCTGGACCTGCTGCACGGTGACGCCGGACGGGCCGTCGAGATCGGCGGCGTCGGTATTCACGACCCGCACGACGAGCAGCACTACCCGTCGCACGCGATCGTGCTGGGCAACGGCGTCAAAGGACCCGGGCAGATCGCTGAGCTCCTGTACGACCTCCACGCCCAGGAAGCCGCGGCCTTGGTGGTCAGGGGCCCGATCGAGGACACGGAACAGATCGAGCGGGCGGTCGCAGAGAGCGGCGTGGCCCTGCTGGCACTGACCCCTGGGGCCTCCTGGGCCCAGCTGGCAGCGATGCTGCGCACCCTGCTGTCCGAGGGGGACATCGGCCAGGGCGAGGAACACACACTGGGCGGGGTGCCGTCCGGCGACCTGTTCGCCCTCGCCAACGCCATCGCCACGCTGCTGAACGCGCCCGTCACCATCGAGGACCGCCGGTCCAAGATCCTGGCCTTCTCGGGCGGGCAGGACACGGCCGACGCCCCCCGGGTGGAGAGCATCCTGGCCCGGCAGGTGCCCGAGCGGTATCTGCGCCATCACGAGGAACACGGCGTGTTCAAGGAGCTGTACCGCAGCGAGCGCCCGGTGCACGTGCCGGCGCCCACGCTGGGCGACCAGGTGGCATTGCCCCGGGTCGCGGTGGCGGTGCGGGCCGGGGACGAGTTCCTGGGCTCGGTGTGGGCCACGTTGCGCGAGCCGCTGACCAGCGAGCGGGAGGAGGCTTTCCTTGAGGCGGCCAAGCTGGTCGCCCTGCACATGCTCCGGTTCAGGGCGGGCACCGACGCCGAGTACCGGCTGCGCGCCGACCTCGTCGCGACCGCGCTGGAGGGCGGCGCCGGGGCGATCGCCGCGCTGGGCCGCCTGGGCCTGGTCGATGAGCCCACGCTGGTCATGGCCATGGGACTGGCCCCCGACGATGGCGACGACCACGCCCATGTCACCGCCGAGCACCAACGCCTGGCCGCGGCTCTGGCCGTGCACCTGAGCGCGGTCCAGCCGCGCTCCGCCGTGGCCCTGCTCGGTGACGTGGCGTATGCGCTGTTCCCGGTGACGTCGGATGCGGCTCATGCCCGCGAGCGCGCCGTGCAGGTCGCCTCGAACTTCCTTCAGCGCACCGGCGGCCGGGCGGGCGCCGTCATCGGGATCGGGTCGGTGGCCTTGGAACCGGCGGGCCTCGCGCGCTCACGGGCCAATGCCGACCGCACGCTGCGTGTGCTGTTCAGCGGCCGGTCCTCGCAGCGTGTCGCCGCGATCGCCGACGTGTACGTCGACGCGCTCCTGCTGGAGATGCGGGATCTGGCGATCAGCAACCGTGACGAGCTCTCCGGCTCACTCGCTCGCCTCGCGGCCTACGACGCCCAGCACAACGCCCATCTCGTGGAGACGCTGCGGGCCTGGCTGGATGCCTTCGGAGACGTGATCGGCGCCTCGGCCGGCGTGTTCGTCCACCCCAACACCTTCCGCTACCGCATCCGTCGGGTGGCCGAGGTGGGGCAGATCGACCTGCAGGACCCCTCGGCCCGGTTCGCCGCGATGCTTCAGCTGCGCCTGATGGACGACGACGGCAGGACCCGCTCCGAGACGGCGGGCCCCACGCCGTCTCTCGCCTGATCGGCGCCGCCGGGTTCAGAGGCGGACGCCTGGCGGGGGCGTGAGGTCGGCGTGCGTGTCGTGGAAGGTGTCCGCGTACTCGATGGTGCGCACCCAGTCGTAGAACAGTTCCTTGGTGGACAGGATCTCGATCCCCGCTCCGCCCACGCGCCGCAGTCCCCGATCGTGCGCGGAGCCGGGCGCGTACGCGGCGTCCTCGACGACGACGACCCGCTTGCCCGCGTCGTGCAGTTGGATCGCGGAGTGGGCGACGCAGATGTCGGTCTCGATCCCGACCAGGACCGTCGTGGTGCGGCCGGTGGCTTCGATCGCCGCGGCGATGCCGGGGTTGTCCCACGCGGCGAAGGCGTTCTTCGCCAGCGTGACCGCCTTCGCCGGCAGGACCCCCCGGATCTCCGGGACGGTGTGGCCACTGGCGGCCGGATCCTCCTCGGTCACCACGACCGGGATGGCCAGGCGGTCGGCCACGGAGGTGATCCAGGCGATGCGCTGCACCATCTCGTCAAAACGTTGCCGGTCCACGTCCAGCCGGGTGGGCGGGTAGAAGTTGTTCTGCACATCAATGATCACCAGCGCGGAGTCGGCACGGTCGATCAGCGGCATCTCGTCTCCTCAAGATCTCCGGGGTGACGCCACCATAGAAACCGCGCCGGGCCCGAGATTCGTCTGCCTGCCCAAGCCGTGACCAGCCGGTTCGTACCGGGAGACCAACCCCCGCGCGGCCCGGCGTGCCTACGCTGCGGGCCGGGTTCCACCAACCACTTGCGGAGGGCGTGCGTGAAGGCCGACATGGAGCACTGGGCAAGCCGTCTGACGGCGCTGGCAGCCGAGAGCCAGGTGCCGGGCGCGAGCCTGGCCCTCTGGTGGGGCGGGGAGCTGTACACGTGCGCCACCGGTGTGCTCAACACCACGACCGGCGCCGCCGTGCGCACCGACTCGCTGTTCCAGATCGGCTCGATCACCAAGGTCTGGACCGCGACCCAGCTGATGCTCCTGATCGAGCAGGGCCGCGTCGCACTGGACACCCCGGTCGTGGAGGTACTGCCCGACTTCACGGTCGGCGACCGGCTGGCCACGGCCGCGATCACACTGCGGCATCTGCTCACCCACACCTCCGGCATCGACGGAGATCTCTTCGTGGACACCGGGCGTGGCGACGACTGCCTTGAGCGGTACGTCGAGGCGTGCGCCGCACTGGAGCAGACCTTCCCCGTCGGGGACTCCCACTCGTACTGCAACGCGGGCTTCGTCATCGCCGGCCGGGTGGTCGAACAGCTCACCGGCAAGGTCTGGGACCGGGCGCTGCGTGAGCAGATCTGTGCGCCGCTTGGCCTGACGCACACCTGGACGCTGCCGGAGGACGTGCTGCGATTCAGTGCCGCCATGGGCCACGGCGACGACGGGAGCATCGCGCCCGCGTGGGGGCTGCCGCGGTCGATCGGCCCCGCGGGGCTCATCTGCGCCACCGCTGCGGACGTGGTCGCTTTCGGCCGCGCCCACCTCACTCCCGGTGCCCTGCTCGCCGACCCCGCCGTGATGCGCAGGCCTCTGGTCGACCTGCCCAACCCGCACTGCGGCGGACGGCGGTGGGGCATCGGCTGGAGCCTGGACGAGTGGGACGGTCACCAGGTGGCGGCCCACACCGGAGACACCATCGGCCAGCACGCCGCACTCTGGGTCCTGCCCGGCCTTGAGACCGTCATCTGCGTGCTGGTCAACGGCGGTCGCAGCGCCGAGTTCCAGCACCGTCTGGTCGGCGAACTCCTCGACGGTCTGCACGACATGACGGTTCCTGACCCGCTCGCGCCCGCCGCCGACCCGGTGGACGTGGACGTGGCGGCGTTCACCGGCGTCTACGAACGGGCGGGCAGCAGGATCAAGGTGACCTCCCGCCGGGGAGGGCTGCGCCTGTGCGCCGAGCCGACCGGGATCCTGGCCGGTCTCGCGCAGCCGCGGACGCTGGATCTCACCGCGGTCGACGCCACCACGTTCGTCGGCCGCGCCGAAGGCGATGCGGTGTGGGATGCGGTGGTGTTCGAGAACCGGCC
This sequence comes from Streptomyces sp. NPDC048416, assembly GCF_043200435.1. Lineage (NCBI taxonomy): Bacteria > Bacillati > Actinomycetota > Actinomycetes > Kitasatosporales > Streptomycetaceae > Streptomyces > Streptomyces sp. NPDC048416. Next base: position 222,696 of record NZ_JBICXU010000005.1, on the reverse strand, counting down.
CGGCGGCCCGTCATATCTGCACTACAGCGGCCGCGCCACCCCCAAGACCGGCTGAAGCCGCCCCACCGAACGGAGCGCCCGCATGTCCTCACCCCCTGCCGCCGGCCCGGTGGCCACCGCCCTGGAGAGGGTCTTCGACGAGGCCGGTGTGGCCGGTCTCGTGCACGCCCGCGACATCGACTCAGGTCACGAGGTCGCGCTGCGAGCCGACGAAGCGGTCATCGTCGCCTCGCTGCGCAAGATCCCGATCGCGCTTGCCTACGCCCGCCGGGCAGCGACCGGACAGCTGGACCGGGCGGCGCGGCACACGATCGCCTCCGCCAACCGTGAAGGCGGCGGCATCGGCACCGACAGTTGCCTGCACGACGTCACGATGAGCACCCGTGACCTGGCGTTCTTCATGCTCTCGATGAGCGACAACGCGGCCACCGACAAGCTCATGGAGATCCTTGGCGTCGCGTACGTCCGCGATGTGGCCGCCGAGCTGGGCTGTCCGCGGATACCGGTCGGCCGCTACCGCGACCTGTGGGACCCGGTCTGGGAAGAGCTGGGCATCGATCCGGACGGCGACATCGACGCACAGCTCGACGCGGTCGGCGAGGAGCGGATCCGGGGCCTTGCCATGCTCGACCCCCACCGCTCCGCGTCCAGCACACCCCGCGAGATCACCTCTGTGCTCACCACGATCTGGCGCGACGAGGCGGGCCCGGCCGAAGCCTGCGCCGAGGTACGCGACCTGATGGGGCGTCAGCTCTCCACCCACCGCCTCATCGCCGGCTTCGACAGTGAGGTGAAGGTCGCCGCGAAGAACGGCTCCCTGTGGGGTGTCCTCAACGAGGCCGGTGTCGTCGAATACCCCGACGGCAGCCGGTTCGCCGTCGCCGTCTTCCTGCGCACCCCCGCCCTCGGCGGCCGCAACCCCGCAGCCGACACAGCGATCGCCCGCGCCGCCCGGATCGCCGTCGACCACCTGCGCGCCACCCGCGGCCGGCAAATCCCTTCGCACCGTACGGAGACGACATGCCCATAGCCGCCACCCCGGCCGGCACCGACCGCGTCCGCACCGAGCTCGACGGCGTCTTCGCCCGGGCGGGGGTGGAGGGGTTCGTTCACGCCCGCGATCTCGACACCGGCGCCGAGTTCGGCCACCGGGCCGATGACCGGGTCGTCCTCGCCTCCGTCTTCAAGATCCCGATCGTGCTGGAGTACGCACGCCAGTCGGCTGCCGGACAGCTGGATCCGGCCGCGCGGCACACCGTGACCTCCGCCTACCGGGCCGGTGGCAGCGGCACCGACGGATGCCTGTACGACGTCGAGATGAGCGCCCGCGACCTGGCCTTCATGATGATGACGATCAGCGACAACGCGGCGACCGACCTGCTCCTGGACATCGTCGGTCCCGACCGGGTGCGCACCCTGCTGGACGGGCTCGGCTTCACCGGGTTCGGCGTCTCCTCCTGCCACACCCTGGACGACGACATCCGCCGCGAACTCGGTCTAGCGCCCGGCTCCTCCATCGACGACCAGCTGGCCGGCATTCCGGAGGAGCGGCTGCTGGCCCTCGGTGTGAACGACCCGCACCGAAGCCCGTCGAGCACCCCGCGCGAGGTGACCGCGCTGCTGGCCGCCATCTGGCGTGACGAGGCGGGTCCGGCCCAGGCGTGTGCGGAGGTCCGCAGCATCATGAGCGCGCAGGTGTGGCAGCACCGGCTGGCCTGCGGGTTTCCCGAGACCGGTGTGCGGATCGCGGGCAAGACGGGAACCGACTTCGCGATCCGCAACGAGGCCGGTGTCGTGGAGTATCCGGACGGCAGGCGCTATGCCGTCGGGGTGTTCCTGCGCTCAGCCCGCGTGGCCGGCCGGCAGCCGCACGCGGACCGCGCGATCGGCCGGGCCGCCCGGACCGTCATCGACCATCTGCGCACCTGACCGCACGCCGCCACCCCGCCGGCACGAGCACGCCGCCACCCCACCGGCACGCGTCACCGCACCCGACCCCCTGCCTGCCCCGCACGCCTGCCTGCCCCGGACCACGAACGCGGCCCGGGGCTCTCGCGTGTGCCGGGTCCGCGGGCCCGGCACACGCGAGACCTGTCGCTTTTGGGACGGCGATCCGAAAACAGCCTGCGGGCTTTGTCGCCGGCTCTGAATCAATTCCGGTCAGCAGCCGCGAATGTGAGGCAACCTTTCCGCCCCGAGGGAGCCCCAATGAACAGAGCCCGAGTGATTGCCGTGTGTCTCGCGGCGTCGCTACTGGTGGCCGGATGCGGCCGTGGCAGTGGCCGGGCCGGCTCGGCCGGTGGTGACGCCTTCAGCTTCGCGATCAAGAGCGACCCCGGTCTGCTCGATCCGGCCCAGGTGCAGAACACCACCACCTACACCGCGCTGTCCCTGGCCTACGACACCTTGGTGAACATCGGCTCCGACGGTCGCGTCGTGTCGGGCCTGGCCGAAAAGTGGGACGTCAAAGCGTCCTCGGTCACCTTCACCCTGCGGCGGAACATCACCTGCGCCGACGGCAGCCCGGTGCGGGCGAGCACGATCGCCGCGAACGTCGCCCACATCACCGACCCGGCCACCAAGTCGCCCGCCTACGGTGTCGTGGTCCCCGAGGGCCTGACCGCGAAGGCCGACGACGTCACCGGCACGGTGACACTGTCCACCCCCGAGCCGTTCGCGTTCATCCTGCAGAGCACCCGCTATCTGTTCATGGTCTGCGGCAAAGGACTCAAAGACCGTTCCCTCCTCAAAAGCGGCACGTCCGGCTCCGGCCCCTTCCAGCTCACGTCGGCCCGACCGAACCAGAGCTACACCTTCACCCGGCGCCCCACCTACACGTGGGGCCCCGGCGGAGCCACCGCATCCGACCCCGCCATGCCGGGCTCGGTCGTCCTCCAAGTCGTCGGGAGCGAGTCGACCGCCGCGAACCTGCTGCTCTCCCACCAGCTGAACGCCGCGCAGTTCGCCGGACCCGACCGTGCGCGGGTGACCGACGTCCCCGGCATCACCACCAGCGTCCAGCCCAACGGCACCCAGGAGTTCTTCTTCCACCAGGGCACCGGGCACCCCGGACACAGCCGGGCCGTCCGCACCGCCCTCCTCCAGGCGGTCGACCTGCACGACCTCGGCGCGATCGCCACGGGCGGCACCGGACTGCGGCCCACCGGTCTGGTGATGCAGCCGCGCCCCTGCCCCGGTGACACCGTCGGCGGACATCTGCCCGCTTACGACCCGCACGCCGCCGAGGCGGCCCTGGAGGCCGCGGGATGGCACCGCTCCGGCGACGGGGTCCGCCGCAAGGACGGCAAGAAGCTCACCCTCCGCATGATCTACGGCACGTCGGGCGGCGAGACGATGGCGGCTGCGGCCGAGTACCTGGCGGACGCCTGGAAGAAGGCCGGCGTCGACGTCAAGCTGAGGGCCCTGTCGGACGCGGCCTACGGCGAGATCGAGACGGTAACCCAGGACTGGGACGTGGACTGGGCGCCGCTCGGCGTCACCCTGCCCACCCAGCTGCTCGGCGCCCTGTCGGGTCCCTTCACCCCCGACGGCGGCAACTTCGCCCACCTCACCAACACGACGTACGACAGGCTCACCGCCCAGGCGAGCACACTCCCCGACACGGCGGGCTGCGCGCAGTGGTCAGGATCGGAGAGCGCACTGTTCGACAGCGGCGACCTCATCCCCGTGGTCGACAAGACCCTCAGTACCGCGGCGCACAACGCGACGTTCCGCATCACCGCCGGGCTGTTCGACCCGACGTCGATCCGGATGACGGGAGCGGGCAGATGAGCACCACTGCCCCACCGCGCGCGCGGCGTCTGACCCCGCGGTTCCTCGCCCGCCACCTGCTGCGCCTTGCCATCTCCCTGGCCGTGCTCGTCCTGGCGTCCTTCGCCATGATCCACCTGATCCCCGGCGACCCGCTGCGACAGATGCTCGGCCCCACCGCCCCCAGGCAACTCGTCGACGCCCGCCGCGCCGAACTCGGCCTGAACGACGCGCTGCCCACCCAGTTCCTGCACTACGTCCAGCACGTGTGCGGCGGTGACCTGGGAACCTCGTTCTTCTCCTCCCAGCCCGTGAGCGGCATCATCGCCCAGGGCCTGCCCAACACGCTGGCGCTCGCGCTGCTCGCCACGCTCGTCGCCCTCGTGGTGGCGGTCCCCCTGGGCATGTGGGCCGCAGTGCGCACCCACAAGGGGCGTCGACGCGGTACGGAGACCGCGTTCACCACGCTCACCGGCGCCGCCGTCGCCATCCCCGAATACCTCTACGGCCTCGCGCTGCTGCTCGTCTTCGCGCTCGCCCTGGGACTGCTGCCGCCGGCCGGCCTGACCGGGCCCACCTCCTACCTCATGCCCGTCACCGCGCTCTCGATCGCCCCCACCGCGATGATCGCCCGACTGGCCCGGGTGGAGACCCAACGCGAACTGGACACCGACTACATGCGCCTGGCCCACGCCAAGCGGCTGCCCGCCGTGCGGCTGTACGCGGTGCATCTGCTGCCCAACACCCTCACCGCGACCCTGACCATGGGCGGGCTGCTCCTCGGCGGGCTGATCACCGGCAGCGTCCTGGTCGAGAACGTCTTCGCCTGGCCCGGCCTGGGGCAGCGGACGGTCGAGGCCATCACGCAGAAGGACTATCCCGTCGCCCAAGCCATGATCCTTGTCTACGGCGCGCTCGTCCTGGTCGTCAACTTCGCCGTCGACATCGTCCTCGGTCTCCTCGACCCGAAGTCCGCCCTGTCCGCCGGCAACCGTCAGGAGGGCTGATGCGCCGCCTGCTGAGAAATCCCGCCGGCCTGCTCGGCGCGGTCCTGGTCGCTGTCATGGTGCTGCTCGCCCTCATCGGCCCGCCGATATGGGAGGCCGCCGCGACCCGCATCGACCCCAGCCGGATCAACCAAGGGGCGTCGAGCGCCCACCTGTTGGGCACCGACGCGCTCGGCCGTGACCTGCTCGCGCGCACCCTGGTCGCCACCCGCCTCACCCTGGGCCTCGCCTTCCTCGCGACCCTGATCGGCACTGCCTGCGGAGTGCTCCTGGGCGCGCTTCCCGCCCTCCTGCCGTACCGGGCCGGGCGGGTGGTGATCGCCGGGGTCGACATCCTCGTCGCCTTCCCCGCCCTGCTTCTGGCGATGTTCACCGCCGTCGTCACCGGCCTGGGAGCCCGCGGCGCCGTGCTGGGCATCGGCGTGGCGCTCGCGCCGGCCTTCGCCCGGCTCACCCACACCCTGACCGCCTCCATCGCCGGCGCCGACTACATCGCGGCGGCCCGCATGCTGCGGGTGCCCCGCCGCCGTGTCCTGACCCGGCACCTGCTTCCGAACATCGCCGAACCGCTCATCCTCAACACCGCCCAGGCCATGGGCTCCGCCCTGCTCGGCCTCTCCGCCATGTCATTCCTCGGCATGGGCGTCCAGGCCCCGTCCTACGACTGGGGGCGCCTGCTCAACGAAGCCTTCGGCCACGTCTACATCACCCCCTCCGTCGTCGTCGCACCTGCCACCGCAGTCGCACTCGCGGGCCTCGGCTTCATGCTGGTGGGCGACACCTTCGCCAAGGCCGCCGCCGGCATCAACTCCCCCGCCGGCAAACCCGCCCCGCCCGTCATCGCCCCGGCCACGGACACTCCCGTACCGCACGCGGTCCTCGAAGTACGCGATCTGACCGTGGCGTTCCCCGGCGGCATCACCCCCGTCCGCCAGGTGTCGCTGACCGTACGGGAGCGGGAGATCGTCGGCCTGGTCGGCGAGTCGGGCAGCGGCAAGAGCATGACCGCCGCGGCGATCGGACAGATCGTGCCCCACCCCGGTCTGGTGGGCAGCGCCCGCAGCCGGCTGTGCGGTGTGGACCTCGGCGCCGTGAAGGACGCCGAACGCCGCAAACTGCTCGGCGCCTCACTGGCCATGGTCTTCCAGGACCCCACGTCCTCCCTGAATCCCGCCCTGCGCGTGGGCGGGCAGCTCGCCGAGGTCGCCACCCTGCACGACGGAGCCACCCGCATCGGGGCACGGGCCCGCGCAGTCGAGCGGCTGGCCCGGGTGCACATCAAGGAGCCCGACCAGGTCGTACGCCAGTACCCGCACGAGCTGTCCGGCGGCATGCGCCAACGCGCCGTCATCGCCATGGGATTGATGGGCACCCCCCGCCTGATCATCGCCGACGAGCCCACCACCGCCCTCGACGTGACCGTCCAGCGCGAAGTGATCAAGGTGCTGCGCGAAGTCGTCGACGACACCCGCGCCGGCGCCCTGTTCATCTCCCACGACATCGCCGTCGTCAGCGACCTGTGTGACCGGATCGCCGTGATGTACGCCGGGCGCATCGTCGAGGAACTTCCCACCACCTCCCTGCGCGACGCCCGCCACCCCTACACCCGGGCGCTGATCGGCTCGCTCCCCGACATGGACACCGACCGCTCCCAGCCCCTGTCCACCATCCCGGGCCGCCAGCCCGCACCCGGCGACGTCACCGACGGCTGCGCCTTCGCCGACCGCTGCTCCCTCGCCACCGACCGGTGTGCGACCCGCCCCGAACTGCGCACCTGCGACAACGGACACGCGGTGGCCTGCTGGGAGACACCGTGAACATCACCGACGTGACCGTACGGTTCGGTTCCTTCACCGCCGTGGACGACGTCAGCCTGAAGGTGGCGAAGGGCGAAGTCACCGGCCTGGTCGGCGAGTCCGGCTCAGGCAAGTCGTCTTTGGCCCGGGCTGCCGCCGGCCTCACCCCGTACCGGGGCACGATCTCCGGGGTGGCACGTGGGCAGGTCCAGATGGTCTTCCAGGATCCCTACTCCTCCCTCAACCCCCGCATGAGCATCGGCGCCGCCATCACCGAAGGCATCCGCGTCCCACGCGCCCAACGGCCCACAGAACTCGCGCGGCTGCTCGAACTCGTCGCCCTGCCCGCCTCGTACACGGACAAGTACCCGCGCGAGCTCTCCGGCGGCCAGCGACAGCGCGTCGCCATCGCCCGGGCGCTGGCCGCCCGGCCGCAGGTACTCATCGCCGACGAGATCACCTCCGCCCTCGACGTGTCCGTCCAGGGCGCGGTCCTCAACCTGATGCGTGATCTGCGGACCGAACTCGGCCTGACCATGCTGTTCATCTCGCACAACCTCGCCGTCGTGCGCTACGTGTGCGACACCGTCGCCGTCATGCGCCACGGCCACCTGGTCGAATCCGGCCCGGTCGACGAGGTGATCACCGCCCCGCGACACCCCTACACCCGCGCCCTCCTCGACGCGGTACCCCGGCTCGGCCGCGCCTGAGCCCGGCTGCCCCCAGCCCGACAACCGCCCCGGAGCGGGCTGCCAGGCTCCGTCCTCCACCACCCGAAAGGCACTCGTCGTGACCTTGGACCTGCACCACCGCGCCGTCGTCGCCGATGCCCACAACGACCTCCTCATGGCGGTCGTCGCCCGCCCGCCCAGGCGCTGGGGCAGCTTCTTCCGCACACGCTGGCTGCCCCAACTGCGCGAAGGCGGCATCGACATCCAGGTCCTGCCGGTGTTCATAGACGACCAGTACCGGCCCGAAGGAGCACTACGCCAGACACTCCGCATGATCGAATGCGCCCACACCCTGGCCGAGGACAACGCCGACGACGTCGCTCTGTGTCTGAACGGCGCCGACATCGACGCCGCCCTCGCCCAGGGCAAGATCGCCCTCGTTCTCGCGCTGGAGAGCTCGCCCGGCATCGACGCCTCCACAGAGCTGTTCGCCACCCTGTTCCGCCTCGGCGTGCGCATCGCGTCCATCGCCCACTGGGGACGCACCCCGCTCGCCGACGGCAGCCGCGAGGACGCCACCCGCAGCAGGCTGACCGCTCCCGGCATCGAGGCCGTGCGCGAGATGGAACGCCTGGGCATGCTCTTCGACATCTCGCACCTCGGCGCGAGCGGCGTCGCCCACGTCCTGGAACTCGCCACGCGCCCTGTGATCGCGACCCATTCGTGCGCCCGCGCGCTGCGCGACCACCACCGCAATCTGACCGACGACCAGATCCGCGGTGTGGCCGCCACCGGCGGCGTGGTCTGCGTGAACTTCGTACCGGACTTCCTCACGGACGACCAGGAGAAGGTGAGCCCCGACCGCATCGTCGACCACATCGAACACATCGTCTCGGTCGCCGGCATCGACCACGTCGGGCTCGGAGCGGACTTCGTCCGCGAGGTCATGACCGATGTCACCCCGCCCTGCTGCGAGAGCCCGGACGACGAAGACCCGATGTTCGACTTCCCCGGCCTTGAGGGCCCGGCCGGGATGCCCCTGGTCACCGAAGCCCTCCTGCGGCGGGGCCTCGCCGAGGACGACATCGTCAAGATCCTCGGTGGGAACATGCAGCGACTCATGAACACGCACATGGGCTGACGGCACGGGCCCGAGAAGGCGGCGGGCCGTCGGTCCGTTCGCCGCCGCCCGCCGCCGCCCGCCGCCGCCCGGCTCTGCGGGTTCGGCTCCGGATACGAACCGGCCGCCCAGGTTGTCACCGCACCACCAACTCGACCCCGGCCCGCGAACTTAGCGTGGGGGTCATCCCACCTTGGAGGACGCACCGTGCCGGATGACGCCGTAACCTCGTTCGCGCCCGCGGACCGTACGCCCGCTCTCGACGCCATGCTCGCCGACCTCGAAGAACTCGTGACCTGCGAGTCCTACTCCGCCGACCACAAAGCGGTGGCCCGCAGCGCCCATGTGGTCGCCGCCCAGGGCCTGCGTCTGCTCGGCGCCGAACCTCTGATACTGGAAGCCGAGGGCGTCACCCACGTCCAGTGGACCTTCGGAACGCCACGCATCCTGCTCCTGGGCCACCACGACACCGTCTGGCCGATGGGCTCCCTCACGACCCACCCCTGGTCGGTCAAGCAGGGCATCGCCCGTGGCCCCGGCGTCTTCGACATGAAGGCCGGCCTGGTCCAGATGTTCCACGCCCTGACCCTGCTGCCTTCGCTCGACGGCGTGTGCGTCCTGGTCACCGGGGACGAGGAGACCGGCTCGGACACCTCCCGGCCTCTCATCGAGGATCTCGCCCGCCAGTGCGCGGCCTCCTTCGTCCTCGAAGCCTCGGCGCCCGGCGGAGCCCTCAAGACCAGCCGCAAAGGCGTCTCCTCGTACGACATCACGGTCCATGGCCGCGCCGCCCACTCCGGGCTCGAACCGGAGAAGGGTGTCAACGCCGCGACGGAACTCGCCCACCAGCTCCTTGCTCTGCAGGCAATCGCCGACTCGGTCAACGGCTCGGCCGGCCCGGGAACGACCATCACCCCGACGGTGATGTCGGCCGGCACGGCAAGCAACACGGTGCCCGCACGGGCCGAGTTGAGTGTGGACGTCCGTGTCCCCACCGCAGCCGCGCAGGTAGCGGTCGACCAGCTCATCAGGACCTTGCAGCCGGAGATTGCGGGCGCCCGCCTCCAGATCGACGGCGGCCCCAACCGCCCGCCCCTGGACCCCGATGCCTCCCACGAACTGTTCGCCCTCGCCGGCGAGAAGGCAGCACAGCTCGGCCTCGGCCCACTGGAGCAGGCGGCGGTCGGCGGGGCCTCCGACGGGAACTACACCGCCGGCGCGGGCTGCCCCACCCTCGACGGTCTCGGCGCGGTCGGCGACGGCGCGCACGCCGACCACGAACACGTCATCGTCGCCACCATGCCGGCCCGCGCCCGGCTCCTGGCCCACCTGGTGGGAGCAGTGCGGTGAACCGGCCCGCCATCCGCGAACTCCACACGATGCAAGACCTCGGCACCGTCGCCCGGCTTTTCGCCGACGTATGGGGAACCGCCCCGGACAGCGCACCCATCTCCGCCGAGATCATGCGGGCCCTGGCCCACGCCGGCAACTACATCGCCGGCGCCTACGAGGACGGCCGGCTGATCGGGGCATCCGTCGCCTTCTACAGCGACCCCATAGGCACGGGCCTGCACTCCCACATCACCGGGGCCGTCCAGAGCCGCGGCGTCGGCCTGGCCCTCAAGCTCCACCAACGCCAATGGGCGCTCGCCCGCGGCCTGAAAACGATCACCTGGACCTACGACCCGCTCATCCGCCGCAACGCCTACTTCAACCTGGTCAAGCTCGGCGCCCGCCCCGAGGAGTACCTGACGTCCTTCTACGGCGAGATGGACGACGCCATCAACGGCGGTGACGAATCCGACCGCGCCCTCACTGCCTGGGACCTCAACGCGTCCCCCGAGCCACCGGCGGACCGCTGCCCCGAACTGCCCGCCGACGCCGTCCACGGCCTCCGCAACGACGACGGCCGCCCCGCCACGGGCACGACCGACGCCACCACCGTCCTCATCGACCTGCCCGACGACATCGAGGCGCTTCGCCGTTCGGATCCCGGCGCCGCCCGGGCCTGGCGGCTCGCCGTACGCCACACCCTCGGCGGCCTGCTCGCCGACGGCGCGCAGGTCGTCGGGTTCCACGACCGGCGCAGCTACGTCCTGCGCCGCACCCCCGCCGCGTGAAGGCACCACCTCAGCCGCGTAAAGGCACCACCTCACAGGAGTCACCCGCAATGAAGACGAAGATCTCCGGTGTCGAGCTGCGCCGTATCGCGATGCCGCTCGTCGCCCCGTTCCGCACCTCCTTCGGCATCGAAACCTGCCGCGACGTCCTGCTGGTCCGTGTCGTCACCTCCGACGGCGAGGGCTGGGCCGAGTGCGCGGCCATGTCCGAGCCCCGCTACTGCTCGGAGTACGTCGACGGGGCCCAGGACGCGCTGCGCAAGTTCCTCATCCCCGCCCTGCCCACGGACGGCGTCGACGCCGCCGCCGTGGGACGCATCCTGGAGCCCTTCACCGGTCACCACATGGCCAAGTCGGCGCTGGAGAGCGCGGTACTCGACGCTCAACTGCGCGCCTGCGGCGAGTCGTTCGGCTCCTATCTCGGTGCCGCCCGCGACCGGGTCCCCTGTGGCGTCTCGGTCGGCATCATGAACTCCCTCCCCGAGCTCATCGACGCCGTCGAGGGGTACGTCGCCGAGGGCTACGTCCGGATCAAGCTCAAGATCGAGCCCGGCTGGGACGTCGAGCCGGTCCGCGCCGTGCGCGAGCGCTTCGGTGACGACCTGCTCCTCCAGGTCGACGCCAACGCCGCGTACACCCTGGTCGACACACAACAGCTCGCGAAACTCGACGAGTTCGGCCTGCTCCTGATCGAACAGCCGCTGGCCAACGACGACATGGTGCAGCACGCCCAGCTGGCGAAGCGCCTGCGCACACCGATCTGCCTGGACGAGTCCATCGAGTCCGCCGCCGACGCCGCAGCCGCCATCTCCCTGGGCGCCTGCTCCATCATCAACATCAAGCCGGCCCGGGTCGGCGGCTACCTCGAAGCCCGACGCATCCACGACCTCGCCCGCGCCCACGGCATCCCCGTCTGGTGTGGAGGCATGCTCGAAACCGGAATCGGCCGCGCCGCCAACGTCGCTCTCGCGGCCCTGCCCGGCTTCACTCTTCCCGGCGACACCTCCGGCTCGAACCGCTACTTCGCCACCGACATCACCGAACCGTTCGTCCTCGCCGACGGCCACCTCGACGTCCCCACCGGCCCCGGCCTCGGCACCCAGCCCCTGCCCGAGGTCCTGGCCGAGGTCACCACCTCCCGCGAATGGATCGCCCTCTGACCCAGCCGCACGAGATCTCCCGGACGCCCCGCCGTCCGGGAGCCCGCCACCTGCAGCCCTGCCCCACCATGCCCCCACGTACTCGTCTTCCACAACGAACCGAATCCGGCACATTCAGCCCCGCCCACCAACGACTCCCCCTGTCGGCTCCCGATGCCGGCCCCACCCCACTGCACCGCGGCAGTGAGCCGGCGCCGGGCGGAACCGCGCCCACCGACCGTGGCAGCACGGGCGACCGCATCCTGCGCGACCAGTCCGCTCCCCCGAGGCGCGATCGGCCCCGCTCCGCCTGCCCGCACCGCTCACCCTCACGGCGACCCTTTGCGGCGGCGGGCAGGAAGGCCCCTCCCAGAGCGTCATTGAGCGTCAAAAACATAGCCGTAACGCCCATAGCGCATATCATGCCCACTCGACGAAACAGCAGGTCAGCGCGCCTTTTCGGCAGGCTCAGGAATCGCGACGCACTCCACATGATGCGCCATCGACATGTGGAACGACATCACGTGCACGAAGCCGAAGGCCGGCGTCCCTAAACCTGAGACAGCCCCAGCCGTCACACCGGCTGCGGCCAGGGGCGTCTTCAACGTGCATTAGTCCTCGCGAAACCCGCAGCAAAAGAGCTGCCCCTGCGAACATACCGGCAGAGACAGTGTCGCGCTCGGTCAGTCTTCGATGATCGGCCGCACCGGCGACAGAAATGGATCGAGCCGCACCGTTACCTCGCCACGTGCCAACACCCGTACTCGGAAGGCGCCCGGCCCCGGCGGCGCCGGCAGGTCGTCCGAGCGCTCGTACAGAAGACCCCACGCGCCGGGGAAGCGGCGTGCGATGAAGACGACCAGGGCGTCGAGCTCCGCGGCCTCGTCACGTCGGCGGTTGACCAGACCGTCAACCCGCACGAACCACTCCCCGTTATGCGCGCGCAGCACCGCCTCGCCCGTCGACCAGTCCAGCGACTCGACGCGCTCGCGCAGTTCGTCGATGCCCCGCTGCAAGGTGCCGGTATCAGCCTCCTCCGGCGACTCTGCGATGCCGAACCAGCCGTGAAACTCGTACATGATCCTCTTTCGATACGTCACAAAGGGCTGATTTCAACGACGGGTTCGATCCCGTGGCGTCTGCCGTAGTCCTTGAGCTTGTTGATGACCTCGGGGGTCGGCTCACCCTCGAAGTGGAAGTACGGAGTACGGAGTACGGCCGGATTTTATCGAGCGTTCGAACGTCGCCTTGGCCTGGTTACGGAAGGCGCTTCCCATCTGCATTGCCTCGGGGTTCGCCTGAGCCACGCACTCGTCGCTGATCGCGTCGAATTCACGGCCTGACGGATCGTTCTCGAACTTCATCCGGGACTCGCCACTCAGCTTCTCCGCGAGCTTGTCAGCAGCTGGGTCGGGCTTGCTCACTTTCTGCAGTTCACCGAGACCGCCGTTGTTCTCGTAAGGGGCAAGTCCCAGCGGATCACTGGTCGTGCACGGATTCTGTACGTACCCGGCCGGGTCGGGCGCCGGAGCCAGACCTAGTGGAGTCCGGCGTGGTGTATCTGGCGGTGAGGGGATCGTATTAACGATGGTGGTTGTAATGGAGGCCACTCTCGGGGCCGAAGTACTGGCCGGGGAAGCGCAGCGGTGTGTTACGCATCGGCGTCCACGTTCCACGACGTGACGCCCCACAGCGTGGCGCGCGACTGCCAAGCGATCCGGCCTTGCTCGTCAACGAGTTCGGTCGGGGTGCCGATGAGATCGGTCGTGATGGCGAAGAACGAAGAACCGGGCATCGATCTCGTCCTGCGTGGCCGCGTCGGTCAGGCGCTCGGTCTGCGCGATAGGAGTGAGACCGTCGTAGTCCCAGGTGAGCGTGGCGCGATGCGGCAGTTGACCGGGCCCCTCAAGTCCCTGGGCGCGCGTCGTGCCCTGTCGAGACGGTCTCCCGGTCGCGAGGTAGGTCGCAGGTGCGGGGGCTTCGCGTTCCTGCGGTCGCAGCCGCCCGGAACACCCCTTGCCCGGTGGATCGTTGGCCGACGATCCATCGGGCCCCCGCCGTCCGATGCCTCGATGGGCCCTGGGCCGGCCCTTTTCAGCGGCGGCACAGGGCCGCGTCCACGACCCGGTCGACACGTCCTCTGGTCGCTTCGTCGGACAGCTGCAGGCTCACCGCGACGTTGGCGGCGCGGCCGCCGACGGTGGCCCCGCCCCGCGTCTCGTATCCCGGGTAGCTGCCGCCATGGCCCCAGTAGAGACCGCCGCACGACAGCGGCTTGCTGACGAGTCCCAGACCGTAGCGGGCGCCGGGGCCGAAGGTCTCCTCCGCGGGAACGGTGCCGGTGCGCATCTCGGCGCGCTGGGCCGGCTTGAGCAGGTCGCCGGTCAGCAGCTCCGAGAAGAACCGGTCGAGGTCGGAGTTGGTGGAGATCATCGCTCCCGCCGCCCAGGCCCAGGAGGGGTCCAGCTCCGTCACGTCCTGCAGCGGCGCATGGAGCGAATCCCGGTAGTAGCCGGTGGGATGGGGCTCGCGGATGGTCGCGTCACCGGGGGCGGGGAAGTAAGTGGGGCGCAGACCGAGCTTCTGGATGATCCGCTGGTCGATCTGCTGGGCCAGCGACCGATGAGTAACCTTCTCGACCATCAAGCCGGCCAGGACGTAGTTCGTGTTGCTGTACTTCCAGCGCGTTCCGGGGTCGAACTCGGCCTTGTGCCGGAGCGCGATGTCGAGGAGTTGGCGGGGTTCGAAGTGCTGGACGTCCTCACCGAGGTAGTCGCTGTAGTTGGGAAGACCGCTGGTCTGCTGCAGGAGATGGCGGACCTTGATGCGGCGTCCGTCGATGCCGTCCCCGCGGACGACGCCCGGCAGGTAGGTGTCGACCGGCGCGTCGAGGCTGATCCTCCCCTCTGCGACCAGTTGCAGGACGACCACGGCGGTGAACGTCTTGGTGTTGCTGCCGATGCGCACCTGGCCATCACGGGGCACCGCCGCGCCGGTGGCGAGGTCGCCGACCCCCGCGGTGTAGGTACGGTTCCGGCCGTCGCGGCTCTGGACGCTCGCCAGCGCGGCAGGGACACCGTCCTCCGCCACCAGCGCGTTCAGTCCTTGCTGGACGGTGTCCTGCCGGGTGGCGGCGAACGCCGCGGACGGGGTCGGAGCACTCATCGTCAGCGCGCCCACGGCCACGGCGGCCACGGTCGGCACGGCTCTGCGCCAACCCGTCCGGTGCTGCCGGGAAGGACGGGACAACAACCCTGACTGCTCGCGCACGAAGGGACTCCTACGGGATCGGTGGACAACGCAGCGGTATGTGCTCGGTGCTCGGTCCAGCATGTCCAGGCACCGCCTTCCGCCACGATCCCGCTACCCGCACAACCCCAGGTGGGGCTACCCCCCGGAGATGTCCGGCCGGCCCCGTACCCGGCGGCCGGGGCCGGCTCCGGGGCGGAAGGTCAGTCCGCTGTGGCGTGTCCCTGCTCCGGGATGCGGCCGCAGACCGGGTTGCCCGGCTTGGCGGGGCCGTCGCCGATCCAGGACTGGGACCAAAGGACCGCGAACTCCGGGCGGCTGCGGTAGCCGTCACCGTTGAGGTCGAGGAGGTCGAGGAGGTCGAAGACCTCGTCGGTGCTGATACTCCGCCCGTGCCAGGTCTCGATGCACCGGGACCGGGCGTCGAAGAGCGTGAGGGAACACGCAATGCGCTCGTCGCTTTGGACGGGGGCCTGCGGCTGCGTACCCGGCAGCGACTCGACGTGCGCCGCCGGGTTGAAGGCGGGCATCACTTGCTGGGCGATGACGACGTTCAGCGCGGCGCGCAGATGTCCCGGATATGCGGCTGCGTGATGTCCGACAGCAGATGTCGACCAGTTTCGGGTGCCGGCTCAGGGTCTGTGGCCCGGCCACGCCGAGTCACTGATCGGCGCGTGGGGACGCGGCTCCGATGAGAGCTCGGCGGTGAGCTGGAGCTCCCAGCTGCCCGTGACGGGCGCTTCAGGGGCGCATCATCCCAGAAGGCCGCGCGGTCAGCGCCGGCCGCCGCCGACGCGGCGGTCGTCGGCCAGTGCGGTGAGCGGTCCGAACTCGCGGGCAAGCTGGTTCCACGTCAGAACCTCGCCACAGCGAGCCGGGAACTCCTTCGGGTTGAACTCGGGCATGGTCCAGGTGTTGGTACCCCGGTCCCGCAGCCACAGGTCCCCGTCGCCGTCGACCACAGTCGGCGGGACCGGTACGGGCTCGGCTTCATCGGTGGGCTCCCAGGTGATCCGGCCCGGGTGGGAAACGCGGCGCAGCTCGGTGGTGGCCAGCCGCGCGGCCAAGTCGCGGGTGGACTCTTCGGCGCCCTTGACCGATTCGAGTCGATATGCATCGTCGAGTACGGGCAGGGCTGGATTCTTGCTGCGCTTTGAACTCATACGCTGACTACCTCCGGTGGGGGGCGTCACATCCGTTATGGCACCCCGTAGAGGAACACGGTATCCGAGGCGGGGGCCGGGCCGACTACGGCCACTGTCCAGGTGGAGGCGCCGGCACACCGGGCGGTGGGGCCAGGTGGTGCGCTGGTCCTGGACGTGGCGCAACCCATGGCGGTAGCGCTCAGATGGGGCGGTCCGGGTCTGAGAAGGTGAGGCCGCCGGGGGCAAGCGGACGCCGGGCCGGGGCGGGCGCGGGATCGGTCTCTCCGGGCGGCTGGCGGAAGTCGGCGCCCTGCTCGACTGGTATCGGCCGGCGCCCACCCGCCTGGGCGGGTACGGGAGCGCCGGAAGCGGGGTCGGAGAAGACGGGCAGCGAGAGCGGTCGACGGTCGGTCATGATCCCAAGTCTCCCAGGTCCGGCCCTGCGGGTGGAGCCAGGCCGCCATCAGCGGTGATGGTGCTCTGGCCCTGGCCAGCAGGGCCGGGCTGGTTGTTTCAGCGCCAGAACAGAGCGGTTAGGCCACTGCTACCGCCGGTGAACCGGCCCGGACCGCCGAGGCCGGGCGGCACACTGGCGGGTGACGACGCCCCCGTCTTGACGAAAGACGACATAGAGCCCCCGCATGAACCGGGTTCAGAAACATCCACGCTCACTGCGCCCTGGAACGTGCTGTGGCAGGTGCGCACCGCAGCGAAATGGCGTAAGGAGGACTCCGTCGCCGCGCCGGACATGGTCGTGGAGGTCGCGGCATGCGTCAGCTGACTCGGAGACCGAGCGCAAGCGTCAACTCAAGGACGCGGTGCGGCGATGCGAGATCCGGAAACAGCTCTCGCAGCTGTGACATCCGGTACCGAACCGTCTGGGGATGGACGAACAATGCCGTTGCCACCTCGTCCCGCCTGCCCTGGTGCAGCAGCCACGCCCGCAACGTCTCCTCCAGCCGCCGCGCGGTCGCGGGAGGCAGGGTCCGCAAGGGTGCGAGGGCTCGGGCACGCAGGTCTGCGAACGCGTCCGCGTCGGCGCTCAGTACCAGCTCGGGCAGGTGGTCCTCCGTGTCGCGGATGTCACAGGAGAGGGAGCGCGCGCGTACGGCTCGTGCGTACGAGGCGGATGCACGAGCCCATGGCCGGGCCGGGCCGACCACGGCGGCGCGCTGGTTCAGCTGTCTCAGGAGATGTGCCCGGTCGGCATCGGGGACCAGCAGTACGCCCCAGGCGTCCGGCAGATCGTCGAGGACGAGCGTGTTGGGGTTGAGCGCTCGGTAGGCGGGCCGAGCCTGGGCGGCGGGCAGCAGCACCGCGGTCAGCGTCACCGGAGGCTGCCACCCGGCCCGTTGCACAGAGGCCCGCAGCACGTCCGGGCTCGCGTCGGCGAGGAGATCGCGGGCCAGATGTTCCAGGTGACGCTCATGAGCCCGGCCCTGGGCGGCCAGTTCGTCGGCGTGGCCCGCGGCGCTCGCGGCGGAGAGCTCGTCGATGTAGGCGAAGGTCAGCTCGGCGAACTTGGCGACCTCGGCGGCGGGCAGCCCCGCGGGCACAGCACCTGTGGCCAGGCATCGCCAGGCCACGCGGGCGCCGACGCGGTAGGCGCTGAGCAGGGCGTCCATCGAACGGCCCTCGCGGACCTCGCCGCGGCCCAGCTCGTAGGCTGCGTCACCGGCGTCGCCGCCCGTGGCGCTGCCGCTCGCGAGGTCCAGATAGTGCCCCAGGGCGGTGCGTACGGCGCGCCGGATGATGCCGCCCATACGGCCCGAAAGGGCGTTGGCGTAGGAAGGCACCTCGTCGATGATCGCCTGGACGACCTCGTCGGCGGTGGTCTTCAGCGCGGCCCGCAGTGCGCTGACCGTCGTCTCGTCAAGGGTCAGTCCGCTGGCTCTTCGGATGGCATGGTTCATCTTTTGTTCCCTGCGAACAATTCGGCCGAACAGATTCACGTTCTGCGGACAGGACTTTACGCCCTGAGGCGCATCAAGGTGGAGTCATGACGAGTGCGGCCCTCCGCGGCAGGGCGTGGAAACTGCTGGAAATGGTCACGACGCCGCTGTTGCCGTCGGACTACCTCGACCTGGTCAGCCCGCTGCGTACGGGCGCTGAACTGCGTGGGCGCATCGAGGCCGTGCACCCCGAGACGGGTGACGCCGCGACCCTCGTGATCAGACCGGGGCGGGGGTGGCGCGGCCACACGGCCGGTCAGTACGTGCGCGTGGGGGTCGACGTCGAAGGGGTACGCCTGTGGCGTGCCTACTCGCTCACCTCGCCGACGGGCCGCCAGGACGGCCGCGTCACGATCACGGTGAAGGCGATCCCGGGCGGCAAGGTCAGCACCCACCTGGTCCGTGAGGCGAAACCGGGCACGCTGATCCAGCTCGACCAGGCGACCGGTGACTTCGTGCTGTCGGAGGCCCAACCCGCCAAGGTGCTCTATCTGACGGCCGGCAGCGGCATCACGCCGGTGATGGGCATGTTGCGCGACACCGAGTTCGACGACGTCGTCATGGTCCACTCCGCACCGCGGCCACAAGACGTGATCTTCCGCAACGATCTGCACGACCTGGTCGCGGACAAGAAGCTGCGCCTCACCGAGCTGCACACCGACACGGACGGCATGCTCGACATCGCCCGCCTCGACGAGCTCGTGCCCGACTGGGCCGAGCGGGAGACCTGGGCTTGCGGACCCGCGGGCCTGCTCGACGCCGCCGAGGCGCACTGGAGGGAGCACGGCGTCCGAGAGCGCCTGCACACCGAACGCTTCCGCCCCAGCGTCGTCGTCTGTGGGGACGGCGGCGGCGAGGTCACGTTCCGCACCACCGGCAAGACCGTCGACGCGGACGGCACCACGCCGTTGCTGGACGTCGGCGAGGAGGCCGGCGTGCTCATGCCGTCCGGGTGCCGCATGGGCATCTGCTACGGCTGCGTCACACCGCTCAAGGCGGGGGCCGTCCGCGACCTGCGCACCGGCGAGATCACCGAGGCAGAGCCGGGCGTCCTCATCCAGACCTGCGTGTCCGCCGCGGCGGGCCCCTGCGACATCGAACGGTAGGAGAACCTTGACCGCCATAGACCCCACCGCCCACCTGAGCGGCGAGCAGATCGAGGAGCTTGGCCGAGAGCTGGACGCGATCCGCGACGGGGTGATCGCCGTCCGCGGCGAGAAGGACGCCGCCTACATCCGCAAGGTCATCTCTGCCCAGCGCAAGCTCGAACTGGCCAGCAGGGGCGTGCTGTTGTTCTCGGTCTTCCCGCCCGCGTGGCTGATCGGCACCGCCGGTCTGTCCGTGGCGAAGATCCTTGAGAACATGGAGATCGGCCACAACGTCCTGCACGGCCAGTGGGACTGGATGCGGGACCCGAAGATCCACTCCACTACCTGGGACTGGGATCACGTCTCGCCGGCCGAGCAGTGGAAGCACTCGCACAACGAGCTGCACCACACGTACACCAACGTGATCGGCAAGGACAACGACCTCGGTTACGGCATCATGCGCGTCGACGAGGACCAGAAGTGGCACCCGCTCCACCTCGGCCAGCCGCTGTGGAACTTCCTCAACGCCTGCTTCTTCGAGTACGGCATCGCCGCCTACGACCTGGAGCTCGGCAACAACCTGGACAAGCGCCGCCGCAAGGACCCGGAGTTCCGTGCGCGGGCCAAGGCCGTCGGCCGCAAGATCCGCAAGCAGGTACTCAAGGACTACGTGGTCCACCCGCTGTTGTCGGGCCCGTCGTTCCTCAGCACGCTCGCCGCCACGTTCACCGCGAACCTGGTCCGCAACCTCTGGTCCCACTCGGTGATCATGTGCGGGCACTTCCCCGAGGGCGTGCAGGTCTTCGAGCGCCGGTCGATCGAGCGCGAGACGCGCGGCCAGTGGTACCTGCGCCAGATGATGGGTTCGGCGAACATCAGCGGCAGCAAGGCCATGCACTTCATGACCGGCAACCTGTCACACCAGATCGAGCACCACCTGTTCCCGGACCTGCCGAGCAACCGGTACGCCGAGGTCGCGGTGAAAGTGCGCGCCCTGTTCGAGAAGTACGAGCTGGATTACGTCACCGGGCCGCTGCCCAAGCAGGTGTTCTCCGCGTGGCACAAGGTCTTCCGGCTCTCGCTGCCGAACAAGAAGTCCAAGGTCAAGATGCCAGACCCCGAGCGAAGGCTCGTCGCCACCTCGTTCCAAACCGGGGCGGTTCAGATAGCAGAGCGCTAATTCGTCCCCGTTCGGCTCTTGCGCCCATCCGCGTTACGAGACGGTGAAGGAAAGTCGTCTGCTCGTCTGCTCATCTGCTCGTCTGCTCGTCTGCTGTCATGGCACTGTCTGCGGCACGCGTGGAGGGGCCCGGGTGCCGTACTCCTGGCACCCGGGCCCCGAAAGAACTGCTGCACCATTTGCCGGCCCCCTTTCTGCGCCGACCTCTGTGTCCGCACCGCTACCGGGGGATGTGGGCGGCGGTTGCGCGGATCGCGGATGCGTGACCTCAAACCACCTCTTCCACTGCCGAACCTCCTGGTGCGCGCGCCTGCAGGCGCCGGGGGGGGCTCGGCACGCTTTCATCCGGGACGAGGCCGAGGGCGACGGGGGTGATGGAGGTGTGCTGCGTCGGCTTGGGTGGCGTGCTGGTGTCCGGGGCCGGCGGTGTGGGGGTCGGCGGGGTCGGCTTCGGGCTCGGCGGCTGTTCCTTTTTGGTGTCGGCGAGGGTGATCGTGACGGGCGCGTCGGCTTGGCCGTGAGCTCGGTGACGATTACGTCCTGGTCGGCGACGGTGTTGTGCATCGGGCTGCCGCTGCTGGTCTCCTTGAGGCGGTAGACGCCTGCCGTGATGTCCTTGAAGACAATCTGGCCGCTGGAGTCGGTCTTTCCGGTGGCGACCTCCTTGCCCAGCACCGCACTTCACCATCACTGCCCAGGACGAAGCCATCGACGCCCTCGTCCTGCAGGAACACGGCCGCAGCAAACACATCCCCACCGACAAGGAACGCACCGACGCCGAGAAGCACACATGGATGCGCATCCCCCGCTTCGACTCCACCCCCGCCACCAGGCTGCGTCTCATCCTCCGGGGCGGCACCCCGCACCGCGGCAGCGAATGGACCGACCTACCCGACCACAAAGCCCACGCCGCATACGCCCACGCCTATCGCGTCGAGCGGCGAAGCCAGACACCCTCAGACCAAACCTGGCAGGCCGTCAGCAAATCTGGCAGATCCGTGACGCCACATCAGTTCATGCGTCAAACGTGCGTCACGTGCGTCGAACATGCGTCAAGACAACGCCCGCACCGCACATCATGCACATCGGCGAAACTGCAGGTCAGGCGGTCTTTGCCACCGGCTCAAGGATCGCGACGCACTCAACATGATGCGTCATCGGAAAGGTGTCGGCCTAGATGGGCCGAGAAAAAGCCCAGGTCAAAGCCGTCTTTGCAGGTTACCTCTCTGCATGAAGTCGCCGCGAGCGTCAAATGAGCGTCACGGCCCAGCTCCCCCTGTCCGTCACGTCTCAGTGACCTGATCTGCGCGCGACCGGACCACCTGTGGCGAACAGACCGCTGGAAACGCCGGGCTGCTTCTCCTTGCCGGACGCGAACATCTGCCGCCCCGGTGGCTCACTGCCCGGCAGCCGGCCCGGATCTCAGCGACATCCAGCCCCAGTTCGACACCTTCGGCCTGGGCATAGGCGAACACGTCTTGCGATGCGCGAAGCCGCTGAGCGGTCGGGCACGGGCGTGATCGACGCCAGGCGTGTGCATCACCCACCGACCCTGAACGGTCGGGCGGCGAGCCGAAACCTGCCCATGCATGAATACGTTGGTCCCTTCGACGGCGCCGCACCCAACCGTCCGCAGTTCAGAGTGCTCATCCCCGCACTCCACGCCGGCATCGCCCTCGGTGCCGTGCGACTTGAGGCCAGGGAGGCTGTCCGGCCATCAGCCGTCCTTCGTAGGCGGCGAGATCACGCCACTTCACGGGCTAGTCCCAGCGCATAAGGACTCCGGACATCTCCTTCCACTTCACAGCCACATCACAGGTTTGGCCTGGCGTGTGCATGACCTGCTTCGTTCCGAAACCCCCCGGGCCCGGGTGGCCAGGGGCGCGGTTTTTGGCATATTGACTGCGCCGATGCCAGTCCCTTTGCCTAGTGTTGGCGCTCGCGTGCACGAAATCTTCACGAACTGACGTGCGCGCAACTCATGGCGGCCGGGGGGCGCGTCACGTAGGGGGCCTGTTGTCGTGCGTCGTGGCGGCATGCATGGGGACGCTTCCGCGTGACCAGCGTCTTGTGGTGGTCGATTGCGGCTTGTACCTGCTCTTGACCGGCTCCCGGTCGTCGTTCCGTGAACGACGAATCAAGGATGCTCTGTGCGTTTGAGTCCATGGTCCCGAACGACAGGACCGCGAAGACCGCCGGTCATGACTTCGGTCATAACCACCGTTACCGCCCTGGCTGTTGCTGCCGGGTTGGCAATCCAGCCGGGGACGCTCGACCTTGGCCGGGATGATGTCCGCCTGGTCGCCGATTCCTACGACGGCTACGACACCAGTGCGGCTGAGCAACTCCGTGAGGATCAGTGCGTGGCGGGGCTTGCCCTGCGTAAGGGCGGCAGCAGCACGTTCGCCCTGGCGCTGGGAGCACTCGGCTCGCCGCCCGACCAGCTTCACCAGAAGCTGCGGCGGGACATCATGGACGACAAGACCCCATTAGTCCAGGCGTGGAACGCTGACAGAGGCAGCAGCGATCAGTGGCTCAAGAAGGTCAGTGACGAAGAGAACGCGTGGCCCAACTCCGTTCACAACCTGGCCTATTTTCCCGGCGTTTCGTCGGGTGTAGGCAGCATTTTCGACCGAACCGGGCTGCGCCCCTGGCTGTATCAGGCGTATTCGAACTCGGTGGAGGTGTGGTCCCCGTGGGAGGACTCCTCACCCACCGCGGATGACAGGACGAAGGCCGCCGCGCTGACGATCGGCGACCAGCAGTACGTCTCGGGCGGCACGCCGCAGGAACAGCAGGCGTGGGCGCTGTGGAAAAAGAACTCCGGGAAGGTCGAACCCAACAATTACTTCATTCCCCGGCTGTTCGCCGACGACGCCCGTATCTTCCTGTCCTCCGGGGGCTTCCCCCGTACCGCGCCGGCGCCGGGGACTGCCGAGTTCCGCATCGCGGTCGAGGACTTGAAGGCCCGGTTCGCCTCCTGCAACTGGCATGACCCGATCGACCCGAATCGGGTGCTGGGCAAGGAAGTGGCTCAGGCGCATGCCGAGTGGCAACAGGAAATCACCGACCAGGCAACACAGCGCACCCAGATCCTCAATGCCAGCACGGACGCCACCAAGGCTCTCCAGGAGGGCTCGTTCAGCCTGGCCAGGATCCTCGGTCAGTCTTGGATCGCTGACAATGTCACGCGATGGCAGGATTACTGGGCTCCCGGAGGCGCCGGGTGGATCGGTGACGCTCCTGCGGTTATCCAAGTGCACGCGGCCAACGGTAAGTGCCTGGACGTCGAGGGCGGCAGCAGAGCCAACGGCACTTCGGTCCAGTTGTGGACGTGTAACGGTGGGGCCGCTCAGGACTGGCAGATACAGGCTGACGGCTCGCACTTTCAGCTCCGCAACTCCAGCGGTCCCGGCATCAATCTCCTCTCCAAGTGCCTCGACGTGGCAGGCGGAAAGTCAGACGATCGCACGGCGATTCAGGTCTATGACTGCAACGGCTCGCCCGCCCAGCAGTGGGACTTCAACCTGCGTGCCACCACGGCGCTCACCAACGTGGGCTCCGGTAAGTGTCTGGATCTGAACACCTTCGACAATGGCAAGGACTCGTGGCTGTGGCGGTGCAATGGCACCGCGTCCCAGCAGTTCGACGTCAAGCCCACCGGTCACAACAACAGTGACCAGCCGAACCAAGCCCAGTTCGACAAGGCCAAGGGCCTCCTCACTGGAGCACAGACCACGGCTAAGCAGGAGCTGGCCGCCCTCAAGGGCCAGCTCGCCGCCGTGCAGACGGCAGCCGCCGCCTCGGATTCCGCCGAGCAGGCCGCCTACACGGTCGCGGACGCGGCCGGCGCGCCCCGGGGCCGCGGGCTGCTGGTAGGCCAGCAGAAGGACCAGGTCACCAAGGGAACCGTCGCAGCCCTCCAGGCAATGGTGGCGGCAGCAGAAACCGCTGAGGCCGCAACCCGCGCCTCCGCTGCGGACAGCCAGGCCATCACCCAGCGCGCTCTCGCCCAGGCCGCTCAAGTACAGACGGAATTCCGCAAGAAGGCCGCGGAGACGGCCGAGTTGCAGGCCAAGGCCGCAGCGGATGCCGCGAAGATCCACCGCGACAACGCCAAGACGGACAAGGAGACGGCGCAGGCCAAGCTCGCCGACACTCTGAAGGCCGAGGCCAACGCAAAGTCGGCCGCCGCCGACGCACATGCCAAGCGCCTGGCAGCGGAGGCCGAATCGGCAACGGCGAAGGCGGAGAAGGAAAATGCCCTCGCCAAGCAGGCCGAGGCCGCCCAACACAGGCAGAACGCCCAGACCGAAGCAGGCAACGCCAAGACCGCCAAGGACAAGGCTGAAGCCTCCGAAGCAACCGCAGTCGACAAGAAAAACGCCGCGGTCACAGCACGCGACAACGCCAAAGCCAAACGGGACGACGCATGGGACGCCCAGCAGAAGGCCGATGCCTCCCGCGCCAAGGCCGATGCGAAGGAGGCGTACGCCCAGGCCCACGAGTCGGATGATCAGGCCAAGACATCCAGGGCCGCAGCCGATGAAGCCGCCAAGCACGCGGATGACGCGGAAGCTGCCGCAGGCCGAGCTCACGCTGAGGCCGACGCCGCCTCCACTGCCGCCGCGGAAGCGGACGCCGCGGCCACCCGGGCTGAGGCGGCCGCCAAGCGGGCCCGCTCCGACGCCGACGGAGCCCAGGCCGCGAAGGTAAAGGCGGACGCCGCAGTCTCCACAGCAACCAGTGCCGAAGCCGACGCGATCGCAGCATCCCAGCACGCCGCCTCTGAAGCCAACATCGCGGTCAAGCTCGCCGATGAAGCAGAAGAGAAGGCGAAGACCGCCAAGACCGAGGCCGACGCGGCGAGCAAGGAAGTCCCCAAAGCCTTCGAGGCAGCGGCTAAGTCGGCCGGTTACGCACACATCACCGCACAAGCGGCCGAGGACGCCGGCAACGCCGCAGTCCAGGTAGCGAAGCCGGCCAACGACGCGATCGAACTTGGCTCGCCGTACATCACGACCGATTCGGCCGCCGGCCTGGTCGTCCTGGCCGGGCAGGGCTCGAAGACCATCGCCGAACAGCAGAAAGCCGTCGCCGACGCCCACGCCAAGAACGCACAGGAAGAAGCGGCCACCGCCCAAGCACTCGCGGAACAGGCCCAGGCGGACACCAAGGAGGCATACCAGCACGCGGCCAACGCGGCCCGCTACGCATCCGACGCCCGCGGCTACGCCACCGAAAGCACTCGGCTACGCGTCCGACGCCGCTGATGCCGCATCCAAGGCAGCCGATTCACTGTCCCGAGCCATCGAGTACGACCGCCAGGCCACCGAGGACGCCGCCGCCGCCAACACCGCAGCCGGCATAGCAGAGAGCTATGCCAAGGACGCCCGCGCCGCAGCCGACCAGGCAGCCCTCGATGCCACCGCCGCACACGCGGCAGCAGAGCAGGCCACACAGGACGCAAAGGACGCCCGCGCCGCAGCAGACCGCGCCAACACCGCGGCAACCGAAGCCGAACAAGCCGCCAAAGACGCCGACAAACTCGCTCAGGACGCGCAGACAGCCGCGGACAAAGCAGAGAAGGAGAAGAGCAATCAGCAAGTGTCGACCGGGGCAGGCACCGGGGTCGGCGGCACCTGGTGGGTTGTCGATGAAGACAGCATCGAGATCACCGACTCCAAACAGCACGACCCCTGCGTCATAGACATCGGCTTCGAAGGCTGCACCACCACGTTCACAGCCACGTTCAGTGCAGTGGTCGACTTCTTCATGTGTACCGATCCGGACGTTCCGAACACTGCCAGCGGCTGTCCGTCCGAGTACACCCTGCTCGTCAAGAGCCAGCGCGTCTCCGGCCTGCAGAAGGATGTCACCCACTACTTCTCCAAGTTGGAACTCATCCAGCAGACCCTCGCCTACAAGGTCATCAAGGCGGTCCTGGTCCAGGACTTCGTCGACTGCTGGCACGGCAGCGTCAGCGGCTGTGCATGGGCACTGAGCAACTTCATCCCTGGCAAGGCGTTCGAGAAGGTCATCGAAGGTATCCGGGCTCTGGATGCTGCGATGACGACCGGAGTCGGAGTCCG
Organism: Streptomyces sp. NPDC048416; assembly: GCF_043200435.1. Lineage (NCBI taxonomy): Bacteria > Bacillati > Actinomycetota > Actinomycetes > Kitasatosporales > Streptomycetaceae > Streptomyces > Streptomyces sp. NPDC048416. The sequence continues at coordinate 196,366 of NZ_JBICXU010000005.1, read as the reverse complement.
GGACGCTTTCACCGCCCTGAAGTCCCTCGATAACATCGACCCTGCAGCCCTGGCCAAGCTCGAGAAACTTGCTGACGCCTCGGAGGACTTCGCCACTGCCTGCCTGAAGAAGCCCTCGCTCGCGACCAAGGCTTCCCTTACGGTGCTAGCCGCCAGCGGCTGCTGGGCAGACCTGACCGGACCCGGCGAGTGGAAGGCCGAAAACGAGAGCATGAAGCCAGCCGACCTGGCCTACCAGATGCGGGTAACTGGGGCTCCTGCGGGCATGGTCTACAGACTTACCGCAGACACGCCAGCGGGATGGGTGAAATTCGACGGGTTCCGGAACGGAAAGCTGCTTGACGCGAAAAACGGATACCTCGGGTTCATCGACGCCAAAACTGGAAAATTCGCGAAGTGGTTCCAGAGGGCAGCAGAAGAAGCACGGAGGCAGAACAAGGCATTCCAGCGGCACGGAATTCCCATCGTCTGGCACTGTTCCGAGGCAGACGCAGTTGTCGCCTTTAAGGCAATGCTGAAGGACGAGGGGATTACGAGCATCACCGTCGTGCATACGCCGTAAGGCGAGAGTCTTATACCGGGATGGTGTGCGCAACCGCCCACACGATGGTCGCGCACACCATCCTCGGCTGGAACACAGGAAAAGGAGAACGGCTTTATGGGATACGGACTTTCCCTGCATCGGTTTGTAAACGGCGAGGCAGCAACACTTGACGAGCGAGTGGTCCACGAAGTGCTGGATCCTCATGTGGTGAATACGGGCCAGAGTGACACGGAGCTATTGATCCGGGCCGCTGACGACGGAGAGGCGGAAGTAAACGTGAGCGCAGACGGCATCAGCGTCCACCGCTTTCCCCCCGGCGAGGTCCTGGACATCGTGGCTGAACTGGCGAGCCGCCTCGGAGCGGCCATCGCCCTGCCGGACGGCATGTTGCTGGGTGCTGAAGAGCAGCGTGCGAACCTTCCCGACGGCCTAAGGGAGTTGGCCATCGTTATCAACATGAGCGGTGCAGGCATCCAGAGGGCTCTCGACGGGGCATGACGTTTCGCCTTGGCCACCGACACGTCACAAGGCTGCGTCTGACTATTCAAAACCTCTGGGCCAGCTGCTCCCACGGACGGCCGCCATAGCCTAAGACTCGATCTCGGGATGACTGAGTCTTTTCCAAGTTGGCGCCGGTGACCGCGAGTTGGACGTGCCTGCACAACGATGAAGCTCCTGGTGGACGGGTTGTCGACCAAGATCAACCGTCTGCGCCAGGAGCTTCGAGTGCTTGTCTACCCTTCGTCGATCGACCTGTCCAGCCGGACCCTGCGTTTCCTGACTGGGCAACTCGCCTCGCGGAGGCGGAAAATCGGTACGCGGTGGAAACGACTGACTGCGGGCCGGCAGGCCCTGCTCGCCCTGGCACACCTGCGGTGCGGTGACACCTACGCCCAGGAGGCGATGGTCACGGCCCGCACGAAAGCGTTCGTCCTCCTGGACGGAACCCTGCTGCCCATCGACCGGATCGCCGCCGACACCCCGTACTACTCGGGGAAACACAAACGCCACGGCATGAACGTCCAGGTCCTGACCGACCCCTTTGGCCAACCGCTGTGGGCCTCGCCCGCCCCGCCCGGAGCGACTCACGACCTGGCGGCCCCCGCACCCACCACATCATCGACGCACTCGCAGAGGCGGGCCTCAGATGCTGGGCGGACAAGGCATACCAGGGTGCCGGCCGCCACGTCCGCGTCCCGTTCCGGGGACGCAGTCAAGCAGTGGAAGCGGCGCCACAACTCCACGCACGCGAAGATCCGCTGCCTCGTCGAGCAGGCCATGGCCGTCCTAAGAGATCATCTCATTTGGTGAGTCGGCGGTAGCAGATGAGGGTGCAGGCGATGCTGGCGAAGGCGAGGAAGTGGTCGGCTTTGCGTTCGTAGCGGCGGTGGAGGCGGCGGCAGCCGGCGAGCCAGGCCATCGTGCGCTCCACGGTCCAGCGGTGACGGCCCAGTCGTTGCGAGGATTCAACTCCCTTGCGGGCGATGCGATGGGTGATGCCTTGCTTGCGTAACCATCCCCGCAGGTGGGCGTAGTCGTAGCCTTTGTCGGCGTGGAGCTTGCCGGGCTTGCGCCGCCGCGGGCCGCGGCGCGAGCGGATCGGCGGAATGCCCTTCACCAGGGGGATCAAAGCCTGGCTGTCGTGCAGGTTGGCCCCGGAGATACCGACGGAGATGGGCAGACCGGACTGTTCCGTGACCAGGTGGATCTTCGACCCGTACTTGCCCCGGTCGACAGGATTCGGACCCGTCAGATCCCCCTTTTCAGGGCCCGCATGTTCACCGAGTCGATCGCGCAACGAGACCAGTCCAGCTCACCTCGGGCACCGAGCTCGTCGAGGACCAAGCGGTGGAGCTTGGCCCACACACGGGCCTTCGACCACTCGGAGAACCGCCGGTGCGCCGTCGCACCGGACGGTCCAAACGACGCGGAAGGAAGCTGCTGCCAGGTACAACCCGACGTGGCCACGAACACGATCGCGGCCAGCACCTCCCGGTCGCCGTGCCGACGCCGACCACCACCCTGCGGCCGCGACGGCGCCTCAGGCACCACCCGCTGGAACAACTCCCACAACTCGTCCGGCACCAACCGCTCAACAATCCCCACCATGACGCACAGAATACCGAGCCAACCAAATGAGATGACTTCTAAAGGGCTGGCGCCTGCTACGGAAGCTGCGCTGCAGTACCAACCCGATCACCGACATCGTGAAGGCCACCGTCGTCCTTCACCACGCCTCAACGGCAGGATGAAAAAGGCTCAGTGCCAGTAGGCATCGAGATGCCCGTTGACACGAGGCCATCATGAGCGGACCGCCGTCGTTAGGAAATTGTTCAGTGCAGCAAGGTAGTCGACCTTGACCGCATCCTGCGAGGGAAGCAACGCGAGCCCCCGATCCGCCAGTTCCGACGCGGCTTCGGCCACGGACTCCGCGAGATCGCTGCGGCTGGCCCTGGCAATCGCTCCGTTCTTCCACGCCACGGAGATTTCCTTCTTCCCCTGCTGGAACACCAACTCGAAGGACGTGTCGACTCCCGTGAAGGTCAGCGTTTTTCCTGCACCGACAAGGAAAGCCCCGAGGTCATCAAGCAGCTGCGTCACGGATAGGTAGATCATCATGCCCTGATCCGGGACATGTCCGATACTGGAGGCTTCCCCAAGATCGCCCTTACAGACCAGGTCGCCCAGGTCAAACCCGCTGGGGGCGCCTTGCCCCGGCCGCACGGAGAACCTGAAATCGATCAAGGGGTAAAGCTCCTTCCAACAGGGAAGAATGTGATGATCCTGTTTCCGTCAGAAGAATCTACGGCGAGTCTGAAACGGGCTCTCATTCCATTCACAATCATCCGCTTTTCGAATGTCTGGATTGTTCGACTGGGGTCGGAAACTCGCGTGCCTCCGTCCATGATTTTTTGTGCGGCTTCTTCGACCTGCGCACGTGTCGTCGATGGCGGTAGGAGATCACCGTGGCCTGAGGCGCTGTTACCCGCAATATGACGTTCATCGATATGCTGCCATCCCTGTCTGGGGTTTCCGTCCTCCAATCGAGGGGGTGTGCGGCAGAGCGCCAAACCATACGGATCGATCCACGCATGCGGGTTGGGACCGTACCAGTACGGGTTCGGCCCGCCTTTCAAGCCGAGGGGATCAGGACTTGCGTAGCGGGAAATCTCGGGATCGTAGTAGCGAAAGTGGTTGTAGCTCAGTCCCGTCTCCGAGTCAGCGTACTGCCCCGGAAATCGCAAAGGGCAGTCCGTCTCGGCATCATTCGCAGGAGCAGGAAGCCTTGTTCCCCACACACTCGTGCGGCGCTGCCAGGACAGCTTGCCTTCGGGTGAGACCAGTTCAGCCGGGGTCCCGACGGCATCGGTGATGACCCCGTGGAAATGGGGCGTGTAGTCCGCCGACGGGTCTTCGACCAGCAGGGAGAGGAAGGACACCCCCTCCTCGCGGACCACTGGCTTGTGGTCTGTCTGGGTGAGGGGGCGGTGGGTGCCCGGTTCGTAGTCCCAGGTGGTGCACCCGCCGTCGGGCGCGCTCTGTTCGGCGAGCCGAGCCACGTCCCAGGTGAACTCCGCGCGCTCGGCGGTCGATCCGTCGTCGGCGACTCGGTGTTTCGAGATGCGGCGGCCGAGGGGGTCGTAGGCGTACCGCCAGCGCGCACCGTCGGGAGTGACGGCCTCTGTCAGCCGGTCCTCCACGTTCCAGACGTATGTCCAGGTGTGCCGCTGTCCGTTGAGGAGCTTGCGGATCCTGCGGGTCAGGCGGCCCTGGGCGTCGTGCTCGTACGTCGTGCGGCCGGCTCGGCATATGAGAGCACCGTCGAACTCGCGGTCTCCGACGGACTCGTGGGCGGGCGCGGTCGCCTGCGACAGGTTGCCCATCGCGTCGTAGGCATACGTCTCGGACCAGCCATGGGCCCGGACGCCCGTGACGCGCCCCATCACGTCCAGATCGAACTTCCGTGTGCCGGAGGTGAGTTCGCGGATCTCGCTCAGGTAGCCGTCCGCACGGTAGGTGTACGCACGGTGCTGGAGGAGGCGGTCAGCTTCGGCCCCTCCCGACTTCAGGGTCTGGGCCGTGAGCCGGTCGGTTGTGTCCCAGGTCTGACGGAGCGCCACGTCGCTGCCGATACGGCGTTCGGTCTCGCGGCCCGATGCGTCGTATGTGAAACTCAATTGGCCGTGCTCTGTGGCCAGTTGCGTGTGTCGCCCGGCTGCGTCGTAGGTCCACTCGGACACTAGGCCCGAGGGGGTGACCCGGCGGATCCGCCGTCCCAGCGGGTCATATGCGAAGGCCGTCGTGCGGCCGTTGACAGTTTCGGCAAGTTCACGACCGAGCGCATCGCGCCGGGTGACTACGTCGGCGTCCGCGTTGACCGCGCGGACGAGCTCGCCCGTCGCGTCGTACTCATACGTGGTCGCCTCGCCTGTGTCCGACCGCTGCTCGGTGACGCGCCCCATCGCGTCCCGGGTGAACGCCAGCGTCTCGCCCGCACCGTTCGTGCGCGCGACCAGACCGCCCGCGGCGTCGTGGGCATAGGTCAGCGTCCGGCCGTTGAAGTCTGTTTCCGCGGCCAGCCTGCCCGCGTCGTCGTAGGCGTACGCCCAGCTGAGACCTTGCGGGTTGGTGACTTCGGTCAGGCGGAGTTCGGTGTCGTAGGCGAAGGCGTAAGTGTTGCCGTCGGGGTCGGTGCGGGTGGCCGGTACGTCGAAGGGACCCGCTGTGTAGCTGGTCAGGTTGCCTGCCGCGTCGGTGTGGGTGAGGGGGTTGCCTTCGCCGTCCCACGTCCACGACTCCCGGCTGCCGTCGGCGTGCTCGTGCCACTCCGGCTTGCCCTCGACCGTCCAGCGCATGCGAACGACGTGGCCCATCGGGTCGGTCGCCTGCACGACACGGCCCCAGACGTCACGGCGCACAGCCGTGGTGTGGCCCAGCTCGTCGGTCACGGCCAGCGGGAGTCCGGCGGCGTTCGGTACGACCGTCCGGGTGTGGCCGAGGGCATCCGTCACGGCGACCAGATGCCCGGACTCGTCGTAGGTGCACCGCGTTTCGGCGCCGAGCGGGTCCGTCGTCGTGAGCAGGTTTCCTGCGGCGTCGTAGGTGTGACGCCAGGTCGCGCCGCCTGGGTCGATGACCTCGACCGGCTGTCCCAGGGCGTTGTACGCGGCCCGCGCGACGGACCGGTCGGGCAGGGTGAGTTCGATGAGGGCGCCGGCTTCGTCATAGGTGTACCGCGTGGTCCGTCCCAGTGGGTCCGTGATCGTCAGCGGCTTGTCGCCGCGATCGTCCCAATCGGTGCGGGTGGTGTGACCGAGCGGGCCGGTTTCCTCGACGACCATTCCCTCGGCGTTGCAGCGGTGGGTCGAGCGGCGGCCCAAGGAGTCTGTGTAGGTCGCGGTGCGGGCCGTCTCGTCGTACGTCAGCGAACCCGAGAGAATGCCGTCGATGCCCTCGGTACGGGTGACGCGGCCGCGCTCGTCATAGACGTAGGTGAACCAGGTGCCGTTGCGGTCGGTCCACTTGGTCATGCGGCCGACGTCGTCGTAGGCGAAGGTGAGTGGTCGGCCACTGGAGTTGATGACTTCGCTGAGGTTGCCCGCTTCATCGTAGCCGTAGCGCATCACGACGGTGCCGCCCTCGCGGGTCGCGTTCGAGGTGTAGGCGTTCGGCGCCTGGTCGAGCAGGCGCAGGGCGGTGATGCGGGGGCCGTCGGTGTCGACGGCGACGTAGTAGCCGCCCGAGTGGCGCAGGCCCATGGGGATGCCGTCGGTGGTGCGCTCCACGTCGATGCGCATGCCGTTGCGGTCGGACCAGGCGTCTACCGGGAGATGGAAGGTGCCGAACGATCCCGACGGGAAGGGAGTGGTGAAGGTGCGGGTGATGCCGGTGTCCGGATCGGTGACTGTCATGACGCCGTCCGGTTTGCCGTCCCATTCGAGAGGCCAGCGGGGGCCGGTCACCGGCAGGGTGGGCACGCCCGGTTTGGGGACGGGGTAGACCAGGCGCATGCCGTCGGCGGCGGCGAACACCACGCCCTCCCCGTCGATCTGGACGCATTCGTCCAGCGTGGATATCCAGGTGGGTCCGAAACAGATGCCGCCGCGGTAGGAGGACAGGTGAGTGCGCTGGAAGATGAGCGGCAGGGAGGCGGGCAGGGTGAGGTCGGTGGCCGTCATCAGCATCGCACCGGTGGCCACATCGATCGGCTCGCCCACACAGGGGATGCGATCGCTGTTCCGGGCGGCCGGCCCAAGATCCACCAGGTCGGGGCGCAGCGAAGGCACGCGCATCAGCTGATCCGCCATGGAGGGGCTCGCCCCGGCCCGCAGCACGCCGCTGCCCGCGCCGAGCGCGCCACCGTAGAGCATGCCGTCCTCGGCGGCCCGGTTGACCTCGTCCAGGTTGAAGCCGTGCTGGAAACCCGCCGCCATGTTCAAGGGCTGGGCCACCGCGGCGTCGATGGTCACGTTCTCGACGCCGGCGAACGCGGCCGTGACCACGGTCTCCGCGACGATCTCGGCGACCGTGGCGGAGACGGCGACACCAAGCGTGGCGCCGAGCTCGATGACGGCATCCGCGGCCGCCGCTGCCGCCCCGGAGGCGAGACCGGCAGTGAGGAACGCGGCGGTGACGCCGGCGGCGATCACGACCGCGTCGATGGCGATGTGTTCCCAGAGCTTGTGGATCGCGTCGTCGATGGCGTCGGCGAACTTGTCCAGAAACTTGGCCATTGCCCGGGCCGAGACAGCCAGATCGCCCAACCAGCCGGCGTCCTTGTCCTTGGCGTACTGGGACCAGAACGTGTCGAACGCCTCGATCGATTCGCCCTTGTTGTGGTGGATGAGCGAGCGAGCCGTCGAGTTCGTCGGACCGCGTACGTCATCGACCGAGTCGGCGAACGTCCGCCAAGCCGATGCCGCAGTGCGCAGTGTCCCGGAGTTGGCGTCGGGCCACCACAGGCCCATCTTCAGAAGGATGTGCTTGGCTGTGTCCTCGACGCTCAACGTTCACCCGCACTGTCGCCGCTGTCCTGGTGGGGAACTTTCACCTTGGTGAACATGCCCTCGATCAGTTTGTCGTTGTCGACATGGCCGTCGGACAGGTCGACCAACGCCTCATGGATGCTCGTGAGACCCAGGACAAGGATGCCCGCCGCGCTCTCGATCTTCTTCTGCACCGGCGCGTAGACGTCCTCGAACTCCTTGCCCTGCTTGTCCTCACCCCAGGGCTTACCCAGACCGTCCAACGTCGCGATCAGCGTGGTCAACGCCTTGCTCAAATTCTTGGCCTGCTCCTGGAACACCGGCGCGGCGCTCTTGATATCCGCGGTCCTGATCTGCAGCACCATCTCGGGGACCTTGCCGCCCCCGCCGCCCTCGCCCATGCAAACACTCCCCCGTCGCATACGTATGCGGCAGCAACCCTAGAGACCCGGCCCCAAGGGAGAGTCAAGCCGATGCCATGCATCGGCAACGACCGAGCAGGGCGTGGGCAAGTACCTGCGCCGCTGGGGTCTCTCGTTCCAGCGCCCGGACAAGCGGGCCATCGAGAAGAGTCCCGAGGCGGTGCGGGTGTGGGAGGAAGAGACGTGGCTGGCGATCCGCGCCAAGGCGAAGACCGAGGGGAGCGAGGCGCTCTTCGCCGACCAGGTCGGAATCCGCTCCGACCAGGTCACCGGCCGAACCTGGGGCGAGAAGGGACGCACCCCGATCGTGCGCCGCACAGGCAACCGGTTCTCCGTCAACGCTACGTCGGCGATCAGCACCAAGGGCCGCATGCACTTCATGGTCTTCACCGAGACCTTCGACGCCGACATGATGTGCCGCTTCCCGGACCGCCTCGCCGGACACTTCACGCACAAGGTCCACCTTGTCCTGGACGGCCACTCCGCCCACCGCTCCCGCAAGGTCCGCGCCCGGCTCGCCGATCACCCCGACCGGATCGAGCTGCATCGACCATTTCACTAAGACCGTGTCCTATGTGGTGAGGCGGACGTTGGTCTGTTCATGGGGCGGGGTGTGTGGAGTTGGATTGTTCCGGACGGGCTGTGGGAGATCGCGGAGCCGCTGATCCCACCTTCGAGGGTGCGGCCGCAGGGTGGCGGAACGCAGGACACGCCTGATGAGACGCTGTTCGCGGCCATCATCTACGTCCTGGTCAGCGGCTGCGCCTGGCGCCACCTGCCGCCCTGCTTCGGCATTTCGAAGTCGACCGCCCACCGGCGGTTCATGATCTGGTCCAGAGCAGGCGTCTGGGGCCGCCTGCACGAAGCGGTCCTGCACCGCCTCGACGACGCCGGACTCATCGATGTCACCCGTGTCGTCCTCGACACCGCCCACGACAGGGCTAAAAAAGGGGACGAACACACAGGTCCGAGCCCCGTGGACCGAGGCAAGCCGGGCTCCAAGATGCACGTCCTGTCGGATGCGAACGGACTGCCGCTTCTCGTCGGCGTCTCGGCCGGCAACCCCCACGACAGCGAAGGGCTGAAGCCCATGATCGAGGGTCACCAAACGAGACACGACCCCCACCGCGGCCGGTACTTCAAGCCCCAGCGCCTCCACGCCGACAAAGCTTACGACCGTGCCGACCTGCGGAAATGGCTGCGCGGCAAGCGGATCGGAGTGCGCATCGCCCGCAAAGGCATTGAATCGAGCGAGCGATTAGGGCGCCGGAGGTGGGTGATCGAACGCACGGTGTCGTGGCTGTCCGGCTACCGCAGGCTCAGCCCTCGCTACGAGCGCCATCCCCGCAACTACCTGGCCTTCCTCGGACTCGCCGCAGCCCTGCTGCTACAAGCGATACGTCCGCCTCACCACATAGGACACGGTCTAAAGGGTGTTTAGCGCACGCTTCTTTGAACTTGTTCTCGATCTTGGTTGAGGGACATGCAACACGGTCCGCTCACAGGTGGACGCTCTGCCAGCCGGGCCGGCCAAGACCGGGGCCGAGACATGCCAGCCGGGCCCAGATGCACTTGAAGGGCCCGCACCCACTGAACACACCACCCCGGCTTGCCCGACGTCTCGAACACCAACACCGACGACCTGAGGTCCTTCCTTCACGATTGGCACCTTACGGCCCCAACTCGTACTGAGAGCAACCCCTTCCGCGTTCGCCTCGCTGAGCCTGACGGCTCCAGCCAGGCAAAAGATTCGGTAAACCCGAACCGGAATCAGCCTCCTTGCAATCCTTCTGGCCTGCACAGCAGACCACCTGACGCCTCATCAGAACGAGCGTCAAATGAGCGTCACGAGCGTCATTTCAGCGTCAAGATATCGCCCGTAACGCCCACACCGCACATAATGCACATCGACAAAACCGCAGGTCAGGCACCCTTCGCGACCGGCTCCAAAATCGCCACGCACTCCACATGATGGGTCATCGGGAACAGGTCGAACGCCCGCAGCGTCCGCGCCTTGTAGCCCGCCTCTGCGAAGTACGCCAGGTCGCGGGCCAGGGCGGCCGGGTCGCAGGCGACGTAGGCGATGCGGCGGGCGCCCAGGGCTGCGAGTTGCTTGACCGTCTGCTTGCCGGCGCCCGCGCGGGGCGGGTCCAGGACGATCAGGTCCGCTTCGGTGATCTTCGTGCGGGGCAGGACCTGCTCGACCTTGCCCTGTTCGATGCGGACCCGCGGCATGTCGGCCAGGTTGTGGCGGGCGTCCTCCACCGCGCGCTTGGAGGACTCGATGCCGAGCACCGCGCCCGTCTCGCCGACCCGCTCCGCGATCGCGCCGGCGAACAGGCCGACGCCGCAGTACAGGTCGAGCGCCATCTCGCCCTTGCGCGGCATCAGGCCCTGCATGACGGCCTTCACCAGGGTGTCGGGGGCCTGCGGGTGGACCTGCCAGAAGCCGCCCATGCCGACACGGTAGGTGCGGCCGTCGGCCCGCTCGCGGACGAAGGCGCGGCCGTGCACGCGGTGGACTCCGCCGTCCTTCTCCTCGACCCGCAGGACCGAGACGGGCTTGTCCAGCTCGACCAGGGGGAGTCGGCCGCCGGGGTTCGGGGTCAGGACGACCTGGCGGTCGTGCGAGCCCGATGACGCGATCGCCTCGACCGACGCCAGCTGCGGCCACTCCCGCTTCTCGATGCCCAGTTCCGTCACGCCCGGCGCCGCGATCATGCAGTGGTCGATGGGTTCCACGTCGTGCGAGCGGTGCTTGCGCAGGCCTGCGCGGCCCTCGTCGTCCACGGCGTACTGGACGCGCGTACGCCATGCGGGGACCTGTCCGGCGGGCAGCTTGTCACCCTCGGCCGGCATGACCGTGCCGTCCCAGCCGGCCTCCTCCGGGGTGAGGCCGGCGAGCCGCTGGAGCTGTTCGGCGATGACCTCGCCCTTGAGGCGGCGCTGGGCGCCCGGCTTGGCGTGCTGCCAGTCGCAGCCGCCGCACTTGCCGGGGCCCGCGTAGGGGCAGGGGGCCTCGACGCGGTCCTTGGACGCCTCGACGATCCGTACGGCGTCGGCGCGCAGGAAGCGGGAGTCCTCCTCGCCCTCCGTCACGCGGGCCACGATCTTCTCGCCGGGCAGGGTGTGGCGCACGAACAGGACGCGGCCCTCGGCAGTGCGGGCGATGCAGTGGCCGCCGTGCGCGACGGGGCCGACCTCGACCTCGTACTCCTCCCCGACCAGCGACGCCTGCGACGGCTCGGATGCGTTCTGCTGCATGGGTGGGTGACTCCAGAGGTGAGGGGTGAGAGGTGAGGGGTCAGGGGTGAGGGGAGAAGCGAAGACGGCGGGCGGCCGGGTGAACAGCCCACCAGTCTACGTGGGTGTCGCCCGGCCGCCCGCCACAGGCACGGCTCGGCGCGCGGCTCGGCGCGGCTCACCGCGTACGGCTCAACCCGCGCGACTCGGCACAGCTCGGTGCGCCGCTCGGCCCGCAGCGCGGCGCGCCGCTCGGCCCGCAGCGCGGCGCGGGGCGGCTCGGCGCACCGCACGGCGTGCCACGGCACACCGCACGCCACGCCACGCCGCGCCGCAGCGCACCGCCCCGGTACCGGGGCCGGCGCTCAGCCCTTGTTGCTGTGCTCCTTGGGCCGGGTCACCGGGCCGCGCCGCACCGCGCCGGGGGCGTTCCAGTCCGCGCGCCTGCGGGCCCGCTTCTTGGCGGCCTCGGAGGACTCCAGCTGGTAGGGGACGGAGGTCACCATGACGCCGGGCGTGAACAGGAGGCGGCCCTTGAGCCGCAGCGCGCTCTGGTTGTGCAGCAGGTGCTCGTACCAGTGGCCGACGACGTACTCGGGGATGAACACGCTGATCGCGTCGCGCGGGCTCTCGCGGCGCAGGCCCCGTACGTACTCGATGATCGGCCGGGTGATCTCGCGGTAGGGCGAGTCGAGGATCTTCAGCGGCACATTGATGCCGCGCCGCTCCCACTCCTCCTTGAGGGCCTTCGTCTCGGCCGGGTCGACCGAGATCGACAGCGCCTCCAGCTGGTCCGAGCGCATCAGCTTGGCGTAGGCCAGGGCGCGCAGGGTGGGCCGGTGGACCTTGGAGACCAGGACGATCGAGTGCACCCGGGAGGGCCGCAGGCTGTCGTCGGAGGGCTCGTCGGGGGCGGCGATCTCGGCGGCGACGCGGTCGTAGTGCTTGCGGATCGCGGTCATCGTTCCGTAGAAGATCACCATGCCGAGCAGCGCGACCCAGGCGCCGTGGGTGAACTTCGTCGCGAGGACGACCACGAGGACCAGGCCGGTGAAGAACGCGCCGAACGCGTTGATCGCGCGGGAGCGGACCATGCGGCGGCGCTTGGCCGGGTCGGTCTCGGCGGCCAGGTGGCGGTTCCAGTGACGGACCATGCCGGTCTGGCTGAGCGTGAACGACACGAACACGCCGACGATGTAGAGCTGGATCAGGCGGGTCGAGTCCGCGCCGTAGATCACGACGAGCAGGACCGCGGCGCCTGCCAGCAGCACGATGCCGTTGGAGAACGCGAGGCGGTCGCCGCGGGTGTGCAGCTGGCGGGGCAGGTAGCGGTCCTGGGCGAGGATCGAGCCGAGCAGCGGGAAGCCGTTGTACGCCGTGTTCGCGGCGAGGAACAGGACCAGCGCGGTGGCCGCGGCGAGCACGACGAACAGGAAGCTGCCGTGGCCGAAAACGGCCTCGGCGACCTGCGAGATGACCGGGTTCTGGACATATCCGGAGCCGAGCGGGGTGCCGTTGTGCAGCAGGTCCGTGGTCGGCTTCTCGGCCATCCGTACGTGGGTGCTCATGGCCAGCGCGATGATGCCGCAGAACATGGTGACGGCCAGGCCGCCCATCAGGGCCAGCGTGGTGGCGGCGTTCTTCGACTTCGGCTTGCGGAAGGCGGGGACGCCGTTGCTGATGGCCTCGACGCCGGTGAGCGCGGCACAGCCGGAGGAGAAGGCGCGCAGGAGCAGGAAGACCAGCGCGAAGCCCGCGAGGCCCTGGTGTTCCGCCTTGATCGTGTAGTCCGCCGTCGGTGCCTTCATCGTCTGGTCGAGGACGAGACCCCGGAAGGCGCCCCAGGCGATCATGATGAAGACGCCGGCGACGAAGACGTACGTCGGGATGGCGAAGAGCTTGCCCGATTCCTTCATGCCGCGCAGGTTCAGGAGCGTCAGCAGGACGATGACGGCGACCGCGCACATCACCTTGTGCTCGACGATGAACGGGATCGCGGAGCCCAGGTTCTCGATGCCGGAGGCGATCGAGACGGCCACGGTCAGTACGTAGTCGACGAGCAGGGCGGAGGCGACGGTGAGCCCGGCCTTCGGCCCGAGGTTGGTGTTGGCGACCTCGTAGTCGCCGCCACCGCTCGGATAGGCGTGCACGTTCTGCCGGTAGGAGGCGACCACGGTGAACATCAGCACCACGACCGCGACCGCGATCCAGGGGCTGAAGTGGTACGCCGACACACCCGCCACGGACAGCACCAGGAGTACTTCTCCAGGCGCGTACGCAACGGACGAGAGCGGGTCGGAGGCAAAGACGGGAAGTGCGATGCGCTTGGGGAGGAGCGTTTCTCCCAGCTTGTCGCTGCGCAGCGCCCGGCCGATCAGGATCCGTTTGGGCACGTCGGTCAGTTTGGACACGCAGAGGATCGTAAGCGCTCTGTCTGAATAAGGCGCACCCGCCTCCCCCGGGCCGTGTCCGCGATACGGGCACTGAGTGAGTGCATCCCCGGGCATGCCGCATAAGCTCATCAGGCGGCAACGTGGATTTCTGTTGCCACGCTGTTGCCCGGCTAGCCGAGAAGGAAGTAGTGAGCAGGGTGTTTGCGCAGGTCATCGGGGCGACCAGGAGTGCGGGGTAAGGGGACGTGCACATCGTCATCATGGGCTGCGGGCGAGTGGGAGCCGCTCTCGCGCAGGCCTTGGAACAGCAGGGGCACACCGTCGCCGTGGTCGATCAGGACCCCACGGCCTTCCGCCGGCTGGGTTCGGGCTTCGGCGGGCGTCGGGTGACCGGCGTCGGCTTCGACCAGGACACGCTGCGCGAGGCGGGCATCGAGGAGGCCGGCGCGTTCGCGGCGGTCTCCAGCGGCGACAACTCCAACATCATCGCGGCCCGGGTGGCGCGTGAGATGTTCGGCATCGAGAACGTGGCGGCCCGGATCTACGACCCGCGGCGCGCCGAGGTCTACCAGCGCCTGGGCATCCCGACCGTCGCCACGGTCAGCTGGACCGCCGACCAGATGCTGCGGCGGCTGCTGCCGTCCGGCGCGGAGCCGCTGTGGCGCGACCCGAGCGGTGGTGTGCAGCTGGCCGAGGTGCACACCTCGGCGGCGTGGATCGGGCACAAGGTCAGCAAGTTGCAGGAGGAGACCGGCGTACGGGTCGCGTTCCTCACCCGGCTGGGCGAAGCGGTGCTTCCGACGTCCCAGACGGTGCTCCAGGAGGGCGATCTGGTGCACGTGATGATGCGTACCGACGAGGTCGAAAAGGTCGAGGCGGCGTTCGCCCAGGGCCCCGAGGAGGGCGGTCACTGATGCGTGTGGCGATTGCCGGGGCCGGCGCGGTGGGCCGTTCCATCGCGGGCGAGCTCCTGGAGAACGGGCACGAGGTGCTCCTCGTCGACAAGGCGCCCACGGCCATCTCGGTGGAGCGGGTGCCGCTGGCCGAATGGCTGCTCGCGGACGCCTGTGAGATCACCTCGCTCGACGAGGCGGCCTTGCAGCGCTGCAACGTGGTGATCGCGGCCACCGGCGACGACAAGGTCAACCTGGTCGTCTCGCTGCTCGCGAAGACCGAGTACGGGGTGCCGCGGGTGGTGGCCCGGGTCAACAACCCGAAGAACGAGTGGCTGTTCAACGAGTCGTGGGGCGTGGACGTGGCCGTCTCGACGCCGCGTCTGATGTCGGCCCTGGTCGAGGAGGCGGTGAGCGTCGGCGATCTCGTACGCCTGCTGCGCTTCAGCCACGGCGACGCCAACCTGGTCGAGCTGACGCTGCCGCCGGAGTCGGCGATCGCGGGCACGCAGGTCGGGGACGTGGCCTGGCCCGAGGACACCTCGCTCGTCACGATCATCCGGGGCACGCGGGTGCTCACGCCGAGCCAGGAGGAGACCCTGGAGGCGGGCGACGAGCTGTTGTTCGTGGCCGCGCAGGCGCGTGAGGAGCAGCTGGAGGACCTGCTGTCGGTGCGCCGCGAGAGCTGATCCTCCGCCGGTACGAGCGAACCCGCCGGAGCTGATCCTCCGCCGGTACGAGCGAACCCGCCGGAGCTGATCCTCCGCCGGTACGAGCGAAGGGGCCGCGACCGTGATGGTCGCGGCCCCTTCGCCGTGTCGTGTACGGGGCGCGAGGTCCGGCCCGGGCGCCATGCGGTGCGCGAGCGCAGGGCCGGCCCCGGGCGCACGAGCTTCGGGCACACGGGCTTCGGGCACACGAGCTGCGAGCGCCCCGGCCCCCGGATGCGGCGTTACGCCCCCGCCTCGCCGTGCGACGCCGCGGCCTTGCGGGCCTTCTCGGCCGCTTCCTCCGCCTCCATCTCGGCGAAGACGTCGATCGGCGCCGGGGCCTTCGCGAGGAAGACCCAGGTGAGCCAGACGGCCAGCAGGAACGGCGGGATCTTCAGGGCGATCAGGACCCAGCCGAGCTGGGAGGTGTTGGCCCACCAGTACAGCGGGAAGAGGATCGCGCACTTGGCGAGCAGGATCAGCCCCCAGGCCCAACTCGCCTTCGCGTACGCCTTCTTGCGGCCCGGGTTGCGGGTGCGCCAGGACAGGTTCTCCTTGAAGACCGGGCCGAGGATGAGCCCGATCAGCGGCACGCCGCACAGGGTCGTGACGATGTACGCCAGCGCCAGGCCCAGGGTGTAGAGCATGCCCGGCAGGTAGAAGTCCTTGGCGTTGCCCGTCACCATGGCGAAGACCACACCGAAGGCCACGCCGAAGACGCCGCTGAAGGCGTGCTTCATGGTGTCCTTGCGGACCAGGCGGACCGCGACCAGCGCCAGCGACACCGCGAGGGCGGCGATCGCCGAGGTGTGCAGGTCCTTGTTGACCGTGAAGATCGTGACGAAGAGCAGTCCCGGAAGGACCGTCTCCACCATGCCGCGCACCCCGCCGAACGCCTCGAAGAGGGCGGCTTCGGTCACGGCCTTCGCGTCGGCGGGCGGGGCTGGGGCGGTGGTCGGCTTGTCGACTGACGTCACCGGCTACTCCTGTCCGAGCGGTCGGAGTTCGTATTTGGGGTTGAACAGGACCCGCCGGCCGTGGCTCATGGAGATCCGGCCCGAAGCGATGAGCTTGCGGCCCGGCTCGATGCCCACGATCGAGCGCCGTCCCAGCCACACCACGTCCAGCGGGGCGGTGCCGTCGAAGAGCTCTGCCTCAAGCGCCGGCACACCCGCCCGTGGACGCAGGGTGACCGTCCGCAAGGTACCAGTGACTTTCACTATCTGGCGGTCGCTGCACTCGGAGATGCGCGTGCACCCCGTGGCCTGCGTGTCCTCCTGCAGTTCCGCGGAGTGCAGATCCTCCTGCGAGGTGGACAGCCGGTCGAGCATCCGGCGCAAGCGCCCCGCGGGCTTCTGCGTACGAAGGTCAGCACTCATACACAAAGGGTACCGGGGTACTCCCCCGCCCGATCAAAGAGTGTGCCGGGCACGGACATCGCCGTGCACGGGCACCCCGGGCCGGTCCACGACGGGCGCATCCCCGGATCAGCGTTCGAAGCGGTAGCCCATGCCCGGCTCGGTGATGAAGTGGCGCGGGTGCGAGGGGTCGGGCTCCAGTTTGCGGCGCAGCTGGGCCATGTAGACCCGCAGGTAGTTGGTCTCGGTGCCGTACGAGGGCCCCCACACCTCCTGGAGCAGCTGTTTCTGGCTGACCAGGCGGCCGGTGTTGCGTACGAGGACTTCGAGCAGATGCCACTCGGTCGGTGTCAGGCGTACGTCGCGGCCGTCGCGGTGGGCCTTCTTGGCGGCCAGGTCGACGGTGAAGCCCCCGGTCTCCACCCGCACCGTGCCCTCCGCGCCGTCCGCGCCCGCGACGGGCTCGGCGCGGCGTACGGCGGCGCGCAGCCGGGCCAGCAGTTCGTCCATGCCGAAGGGCTTGGTGACGTAGTCGTCGGCGCCCGCGTCCAGCGCCTCGACCTTCTCGTCGGAGGTGTGGCGGGCGGAGAGCACCAGGATGGGGACGCGGGTCCAGCCGCGCAGGCCGCGGATCACATCGACGCCGTCCATGTCGGGCAGGCCGAGGTCGAGGACGACCACGTCGGGGTGGCGGGCGGCGGCCAGACGCAGCGCGGTCGCGCCGTCGGGCGCCGCGTCCACGTCGTATGTGCGTGCCTTGAGGTTGATCACGAGCGCGCGCACGATCTGCGGCTCGTCCTCGACCACGAGCACCCTGGTCATCTGGGATCCCTGCCTGTCTGCGGTTGCGGCTGAGCGGTCGGTTTCATGCGGCGGCGTGGGCGCCGAGGGCGGCCGGGTCGCGGCCGGGGCCGGGCGCGGCGCGGACGGTGAGCACCATGGTGAGGCCGCCGCCGGGTGTGTCCTCGGCGGTGAGCGTGCCGCCCATGGCTTCGGCGAAGCCCCGGGCGACGGCGAGGCCGAGGCCGACCCCGGCGCCGCGCGGGGCGTCGCCGTGGCGCTGGAACGGCGCGAAGATGCGGTCCTTGGCGGCGTCGGGGACGCCGGGGCCGCGGTCGGTGACGCGTATCTCGACGCGTTGGGCAAGGACGCTGGCGGCGACGGTGACGGGGCGGCCTGGCGGGCTGTACTTGACGGCGTTCTCGACGACGTTGGCGACGGCCCGCTCAAGGAGGCCCGGGTCGACCTCGACCATGGGCAGCGTCTCGGGGATGTCCAGGACGACGCTGTCCTCGGGGACGCCGCCGAGCGCCATCGGCACGACCTCGTCGAGGTCGATCTCGCGGATGAGCGGGGTGACGGTGCCGGTCTGGAGGCGGGACATGTCGAGGAGGTTGCCGACGAGGTGGTCGAGGCGGTCGGCGCCGTCCTCGATGCCTTCGAGGAGTTCGGCGCGGTCCTCCTCGGACCAGGCGACGTCGTCGGAGCGCAGCGAACTCACCGCGGCCTTGATGGAGGCGAGCGGGGTACGCAGGTCGTGGCTGACGGCGGCGAGCAGCGCGGTGCGGATGCGGTTGCCCTCGGCGAGCTTGCGGGCCTCCTCGGCCTCGCCGACCAGACGCCTGCGGTCCAGGACGACGGCCGCCTGGGCGGCGAAGGCGCCCAGCACGCGGCGGTCCTCGGCGGGCAGCACCCGTCCGGACAGGGCGAGCGCCATGTGGTCGCCGACCGGCATGTCGACGTCGGCGTCCTCGGGACGGGCGGCGGGGCGGGGGCCGACGCTGCCCGCGCGCGTCCAGGGTTCGACGTCTCCCGCGCGTTCCAGGAGGGCGACCGACTCCATGGCGAAGGTCTCGCGGACCGTCTCCAGGAGGGCGTCGAGGCTGGTCTCGCCGCGCAGGACGCTGCCCGCGAGGAACGAGAGGATCTCCGATTCGGCGCGCAGCCGGGCGGCCTGGTGGGTGCGGCGGGCCGCGACGTCGACGACGGAGGCGACCGAGACCGCCACCAGGACGAAGATGACGATGGCGACGATGTTCTTCGGGTCGGCGATCGTGACCCGGTGGACGGGCGGCGTGAAGAAGTAGTTCAGGAGGAACGAGCCGAACGCGGCGGAGGCCAGCGCCGGCAGCAGGCCGCCGAGCAGCGCCGCGGCCACCGTCAGCGTCAGGAAGAGCAGCATGTCGTTGGCGAGCCCGAGGTCCGCCTCGACGTTGGTGAGCAGCACGGTCAGCAGGGCGGGGCCGATCACGCCGGCCCCCCAGCCCCACCCGATGCGGACGCGGCCGAGCCGGGCCCCGCGCGCCACCGGCAGGCCGCGGCCCTTGGCGACCTCCTCGTGGGTGACGATGTGGACGTCGAGGTCGGTCCCGGAGTCGCGCGCCACGGTCTGTCCGACGCCGGGCCCCAGGATGTACTGCCAGGTCTTGCGGCGGCTCGATCCGAGGACGATCTGGGTGGCGTTGACGCCGCGGGCGAAGGCGAGCAGCGAGGCCGGGACGTCGTCGCCTATGACGTGGTGGAAGCTGCCGCCCAGGTCCTCGACGAGAGTGCGCTGTACGGCGAGTTCCTTGGGGGACGCCGAGGTCAGGCCGTCGCTCCGTGCCACGTACACGGCAAGGACCTCGCTGCCGGAGCCCTTGGCTGCCATCCGGGCGGCCCGGCGGATCAGGGTGCGGCCCTCGGGTCCGCCGGTCAGGCCCACCACGATGCGCTCGCGGGCCTGCCAGGTCGACTGGATGCCGTGCTCGCCGCGGTACTCCTGGAGGTATTCGTCGACCCGGTCGGCGACCCACAGCAGCGCGAGTTCGCGCAGCGCGGTGAGGTTGCCGGGCCGGAAGTAGTTGGAGAGGGCGGCGTCGACCTTGTCGGACTGGTAGACGTTGCCGTGCGCCATGCGGCGGCGCAGCGCCTGGGGCGACATGTCGATGAGTTCGATCTGGTCGGCCCGGCGCACCATCTCGTCGGGCACCGTCTCGCGCTGCCGCACCCCGGTGATCGACTCGACGACGTCGCCGAGGGATTCCAGGTGCTGGATGTTGACGGTGGACACGACGTCGATGCCGGCCGCGAGCAGGTCCTCGACGTCCTGCCAGCGCTTGGTGTTGCGGGCGCCGGGGACATTGGTGTGCGCCAGTTCGTCGACCAGGGCGACGGCGGGACGGCGCTCCAGGACGGCGTCGACGTCCATCTCGGTGAAGGCGGCCCCGCGGTGGTCGATCGTGCGCTGCTGGATCTGTTCCAGGCCGTGCAGCATCACCTCGGTGCGCGGCCTGCCGTGGTGCTCGACGACGGCGACGACGCAGTCGGTGCCGCGTTCGACCCGGCGGTGTGCCTCGGAGAGCATGGCGTACGTCTTGCCGACGCCCGGCGCCGCGCCGAGGTAGATCCGTAGCTTGCCGCGTGCCATGGCCCCATTGTCTTTCAGGATTCGGCTGGGTACGCGGGCGGTTGCGTACGCTGCGTCGACCTTACGGCCAACAATCCCGGCATATGGGGTGGGGGTGGGGCGGGGGTCGCATATTGACGCGATTCTGACGCCCGGCGCCGGTCGCCCCTGAGGGGGGCGGCCGGGGGCGGCTCAGCCGTGGTCGGTGATCTGCCCGTCGTTGAGTTCCAGGACGCGGTCGGCGAGGCCGAGCAGCTGGCTGTCGTGGGTCGCGACCAGCGCGGTGACGCCCTCGCTCCGTACGACGGCGCGCAGCAGCTCCATCACGGCGAGACCGGTGTCCGCGTCCAGCTGGCCGGTGGGCTCGTCCGCGATGAGCAGGGCGGGCCGGTTGGCCAGGGCCCGGGCGATGGCGACGCGCTGCTGCTGGCCGCCGGAGAGCTCACCGGGACGCTGCGCCGCGTGATCGCCGAGGCCGACGAGGGAGAGCAGCAGCGCGGCGCGTGCCTCGCGTTCGCGGGGGTCGGTCTTCTTGAGCCGCATGGGCACGCCCACGTTCTCGGCGGCGCTGAGGATGGGGATGAGGCCGAAGGACTGGAAGATGAAGCCGACACGGTCGCGGCGCAGCTCCAGCAGGTCCTGCTCCCCCAGGCTCCCGACGTCGGTGCCGTCGACGGTGATGGTGCCCTCGTCGGGTCTGTCGAGCCCGCCGAGCAGGTTGAGCAGGGTGGTCTTGCCGGAGCCCGAGCGCCCCTTCAGGGCGACGAGTTCGCCGCGCGGCACGTCGAAGGAGACGCCGCGCAGCGCGTGCACGGCCCGGGCGCCGCTGCCGTACGAGCGGTGCAGGTTGTCGACCCTGACCATGGGGCCGGCCGGCCGCTCGGCCGCGACGGCCGTGCCGCCCTGTCCAGTGGCGTCCTGGGTCATGCCTGTCTCCCCCGTACGTTCGCGTGCGCGGCCGGGCGCCAGTATGGGCAGATCGCGCCCGGACGGGCAATGCGCCGCGGGCCCTCTGCCCGGGCGGCCGCGCGCGAGGGGGCCTTTCGGGCAAGGCCGGGCCGTTCGGGGCGCCCGTCCGGCCGCGGCGCCCCGCAAGGTCCGTACGGGAACGGCCCGTTGGGCCGGTGTCCGGGTCCGCGCGCCCGGGAACGCCGACGGGCCGCGCTCCCTGATACTGCGGGAACGCGGCCCGTCGGGCGGACGGCTGAGCGGTCAGCGGATCTCGGTGACCTCGGGGCCGCGCTGGAGCTGGCCCATGCCGCCGGAGAAGCGCGAGCCCTCCTGGTCCTCCTGCTGTACGCCCTCGGGCACCATCTGCGCGTCGTTGGGCAGCTTCAGGACGATCGGGTCGCGGGGCGCCATCGGGCCCTCGCCGCGCACCACGACGGTGTCACGGAAGATCGTCTCCAGGAGCCCGGCGGCCTGCGGCTGCACCGCGCCCTGGCCGGAGATGACACCGCGCAGGAACCAGCGCGGTCCGTCCACTCCGACGAAGCGGACCAGCTGGACGCCGTTGGTGCCGTCCGGCAGCTGGACGGGGACCTGCGCGCGCAGCTCCCAGCCGAGGGGGCCCTCGACCTCGTCGATGATGCCGCCCTGCTGGGTGATGCCGGAGGCGATCTCCTCGCGGACCTCGCCCCAGATGCCTTCCTTCTTCGGTGCCGCGAAGGCCTGAAGCTGGACCGCGCTGTCGTTGAGCACGACCGTGGCGGCGACGATCGCGTCGCCCGCGACCTCGACCCGCAGCTCCATGCCCTCGACCCCGGGGACGAAGAGCCCGCCGAGGTCCACCCGGCCCTCGCCGGGCTCGGTCACCTCGGAGACGTCCCAGGGCCCGTCCGGACGGGGCGCCGGCGGCAGGTTCACCCTGCGCGCCCCGGCCTGGTCGCCGGCCTCGGTGACGTCGTCGGCCTCCATGCCGTCGACGGCCTGCTCGGCCTCGCCCGCCGCGTCCACCGCGTCGTCCGCGGATCCACTCTTCTTGCGACGTCCGAACACGTCACTGTCCTTCCCGGTCGGATACGGCCGAAGCGTATCGATTCCCACCCGTTGTGCCGCCACTGGCGGCCGTACCGCCCACGGCGGCATGACCGCCCGTGGACCCGAAGCCCCCCTCGGCCCGCGCCGAGCCGGGAAGCTCCGCCACCTCGTGGAAGCGCACCTTCTCGACCTGCTGGACAACCAGTTGGGCAATGCGGTCGAACCGCTCGAACCGCACGCTCTCGCGCGGGTCGAGGTTGACCACGATCACCTTGATCTCTCCACGGTACCCGGCATCCACCGTCCCCGGGGCATTCACCAGGGCGACACCGCACCGGGCGGCGAGCCCCGAACGGGGGTGCACGAAGGCCGCGTACCCGTCCGGCAGGGCAAGGGAAACACCGGTCGCCAGAACGGCCCGCTCACCGGGGGCGAGCTCGGCCGCCTCGGTGGTCACCAGATCGGCCCCGGCGTCACCCGGGTGCCCGTACGCCGGGATCGGCACCTCGGGGTCGACACGGCGGATGAGGACATCTACGGGTTCACGCGTCACGGGTTCACCTCGAAGGCGCGGGCGCGCCTGACCTGGTCGGGGTCGGACATCGCGGCCTGGATCTCGGCCGGGCGTCCGTTGTCGATGAAGTGGTCCACCTTCACCTCGATGAAGAGGGCCTGGGCCCGGACCGCGACGGGCCCCTCGGGGCCTCCGATGCGGCCGGTGGCCCGGGAGTAGATCTTGCGGCCGGCCACCGCGGTGACCTCGGCCTCCAGGTGCAGCACGGTGCCGACCGGGACCGGGCGCGCGAAGTCCGTCTCCAGGCGGCCGGTCACCGCGACGACCCGGAGCAGCCAGCCCAGGGAGCCGATCGTCTCGTCGAGCGCGGTGGCCAGCACCCCGCCGTGGGCGAGGCCCGGCGCGCCCTGGTGGGCCTCGCGCACGGTGAACTCGGCGGTGACGGTCACGCCCTCGCCGGCCCGCGCCGCCAGGTGCAGTCCGTGGGGCTGCCCGTCACCACAGCCGAAACAGTGCCCGTAGTGCGCGCCCAGCAGCTCGCCGGGTGCGGGCGCCTCGGGGTGCCGCACCGGCGCCGTGGCGTCGGCCGGGGGTGTCAGGGACGCAGATGTAGCAGTCACAGCCGCAGACCTTACCCGCGGTCAAGGCGCAGGTCGTGCCGTGCCAAGCTAGCTTCCATGCAGCCCAATGCCCCGCAGTACGCAGAACGCCTGACCGCGCCCCGCTCGTGGTGGTTCATCTCGGTCCTGGTCGGCGTCGCGTGCGCGCTGATGCTGCTGCCCGTGGGCACCCTGCCGCTGCTGGCCGGCTTCGTGGGCGGCACGGCGGTGTCGTGGGTGGTGGTGAGTTCGTACGGGTCGATCCGGATCCGGGTGCTCGCGGACACCCTGGTCGCGGGCGAGGCCCGGATCCCGGTGAAGGCGCTGGGCGAACCGGAGATCCTGGACGCCGAGGAGGCGCGGGCCTGGCGGCTGCACAAGGCCGATCCGCGCGCGTTCATGCTGCTGCGGGCCTACATCCCGGGGGCGCTGAAGGTGGAGATCACGGATCCGGCGGACCCGACTCCGTACGTCTACCTCTCGACCCGCCACCCCGAGGCGCTGAAGGCGGCCCTGAACGCGGTCCGCACGGCCTGAGGGGCCGGTCGCGAGCCGGGCTTCTTCAGGAGCCGAGCTCCTTGGGGCCCTCGCCCTCGGGCAGTGGGTTGTCCGGCTGTTCGAGCGGGGGCAGCTCGGGCAGCGCGTCCCAGGGCACCTGACGTTCGCGCAGGTCCTTCCTGACGTGCCCGGCGAGCTTCTTGGTGTCGCGGCGGTTCAGCACGGCGCCGACGGCCGCACCGACCATGAACGGCGTCAGGTTCGGCAGGTTGCGCACCATGCGCTTCATGATCTGCTGGCGCAGCTCGCGCTTCATCTGGCCGCCGAGCGCGAAGTTGAGCGTCGTGGGCTTGGTGACGTCGATGCCGCGTTCCTCGGTCCACGACGTCAGATACGCCAGTGAGCGCTCCTTGAGCGAGCCGGGCGGGCGCATGCCGTAGACCTCGTGCAGCTCCGCGATGAGCTTGAGCTCGATGGCGGCGACGCCGGTGATCTCCGCGGCCAGCTCGGCGGGCATCGCGGGCGGGACGGGCAGCATCGCGGCCGCGCCGATTCCCGCGCCGACCGTGGAGGTGGCGTTGGCGGCGCCCGCGATCAGCTTGTCGGCGATCTCCTCCGGGCCGAGGCCGGGGAAGTGGGCGCGCAGGGTCGCCAGGTCCCGCACCGGGATGCGGGGGGCGACCTCGATGATGCGGTCCGCAAGGTGGCCGAGCGAGGCCTTCAGGCCCTCGCCGCCCTTGCGTACGCCCTTCTTGAGCACCGGAACACTCTTCTTCAGGGCGGGCATGCCCTTGTCCAGAGTGCCCCTGCGCAGGGCGTCGAGGCGTCGGACCCCGGCCGCGGGCCCCGCCTCCTGCTCCGTGTCCGGTGCCGTGACGGCTGCTTCGAGCGAGGCCTGGTGGCCCCGCTCCGCGTCACGTGCACCGTCGGCCGCGCTCACCTCAGGGAGGCGGGCCGGCTCAGCAGGGGCGCCAACGCCTTCTGCCGGGCCTGTGCCGCCCTGTGGTGCCTCGGTGGAACCCGGGGCGCCCTTTCTCCGGAACGGTCGCTTCCGGGGTGGTTTCGCGCCTGCCATGGCCGGCCTGCTCAGTCGCAGTCGCGGCAGATCGGCTGGCCGTTCTTCTCGCGGGCCAGCTGGCTGCGGTGGTGCACGAGGAAACAGCTCATGCAGGTGAACTCGTCGGCCTGCTTGGGCAGGACGCGAACGGCGAGTTCTTCGTTGGACAGGTCCGCGCCGGGCAGTTCCATGCCTTCGGCGGCCTCGAACTCGTCGACGTCGACGGTCGAGGTGGACTTGTCGTTGCGTCGGGACTTCAGCTCTTCAAGGCTGTCCGAATCGACGTCGTCATCGGTCTTGCGTGGGGTGTCGTAGTCCGTTGCCATGTCGCTCTCCCCCTCTGGGTGGTTGCGGTGTCTCAGCGCACGTAACGCGTGAGAGGCCGGACTTGTGCCCGACCTGAGGCGGAGATTTTGCCTCACATCAAGGTCTGTTACTCAATCGACACCCAACCGCACTCGTCATGAGTGCTCGTCTTGGATGGCGATCGGGACCGTACACGGTCCTCATGTCGCACTTCACCAGCGCCACCTCGTGTACTTCCCGTGATCGCACCCCCGGGAAACCCGGACTTTTACCGGGATTCCAGGGGATTCGACGATCACGGAGAGTACGTGGCCTGATGTTTGCCTCTGTGACTGATCGCACACGAAACTCTCAGGAACAGCTCCAGAAAATTCCGCGCAAAGCGAACGGTCACTACAGCTCCGAGCAGCGTCTCAGACCGGAAGGGTGACACGCATCACGAGGCCGCCGCCTTCGCGGGGCTCCGCGATGATACGGCCTGAGTGAGCCCGCGCGACCGACCGGGCGATGGACAGGCCGAGCCCGACGCCCTTGTCGCTGCCGGTGCGCTCGGTGCGCAGCCGCCGGAACGGCTCGAAGATGTTGTCGATCTCGTACGCCGGGACCACCGGCCCCGTGTTGGTCACCAGCAGCGTCGCGTGGCCGTCCCTGAGCCCGGTGACCACCTCGACCCAGCCGTCCTCGACGGTGTTGTACCGGACCGCGTTCTGCACCAGGTTCAGGGCGATCCGCTCCAGGAGCACGCCGTTGCCCTGGACGATCGCGGGGTCGCGCTCGCCGCGGATCTCGACGCCCTTGGCCTCGGCCTCGTTCCTGGCCTGGTCCAGGGCGCGGGAGGCCACCTCGGCGAGGTCGACGGGCTTGCGGTCGATGATCTCGTTGTCGCTGCGGGCCAGCAGCAGCAGGCCCTCCACCAGCTGTTCGCTGCGCTCGTTGGTGGCGAGCAGTGTCTTGCCGAGCTGCTGGAGCTCCACCGGGGCGCCGGGGTCGGACAGGTGCACCTCAAGGAGCGTGCGGTTGATCGCGAGCGGGGTGCGCAGCTCGTGCGAGGCGTTGGCGACGAAGCGCTGCTGTGCGGTGAACGCGCGCTCCAGGCGGTCCAGCATCTCGTCGAAGGTGTCGGAGAGCTCCTTGAGCTCGTCGTCGGGCCCGTCGAGCTCGATGCGCCGGGTCAGGTCCGTGCCGGCCACGCGGCGGGCGGTACGGGTGATCCTGCCGAGCGGTGACAGGACGCGGCCGGCCATGGCGTACCCGAAGGCGAAGGCGATGACGCTGAGCCCGACCAGGGCGAGCAGGGAGCGGCTGAGGAGGTTGTCCAGGGCGTGCTGGCGCTGCTGGGCCATGCAGACGCCGATGGCGTCGTTGATCTCCTGGAAGGTGCCTGATGCGGGCAGCTGGCAGCTGCTGCTGGACAGCGCGATGCCCTGGCCCCCCACGATCTTGAAGGGGGCGCTGCCCGCGTGCAGGGCCTGGGCGGCGAGCAGGTAGATGATCGAGAGGAGCAGTATCCCCGCGATCATGAACATGCCGCCGTAGAGCAGGGTGAGGCGTATGCGGATGGTGGGCCTGAGCCACGGGAACGGTGGTTCGGCCGACTTCGGGGCCCAGGTGGGCTTCGGCGGCGCCGTGGGCGGCGCGGGGGTGGCGGCCATCGCGGTCAGATCCGGTAACCCGAGCCCGGCACGGTGACGATCACCGGGGGCTCGCCGAGCTTGCGGCGCAGGGTCATGACGGTGACCCGCACGACGTTCGTGAACGGGTCGGTGTTCTCGTCCCAGGCCTTCTCCAGCAGCTGCTCGGCCGAGACCACGGCGCCCTCGCTGCGCATCAGGACCTCCAGGACGGCGAACTCCTTGGGCGCGAGCTGGATCTCCCGGCCCTCGCGGAAGACCTCGCGGCGGTTGGGGTCCAGCTTGATGCCGGCCCGTTCCAGGATCGGCGGGAGCGGCACGGTGGTGCGCCGGCCGAGCGCGCGCACGCGGGCGGTCAGCTCGGTGAAGGCGAAGGGCTTGGGCAGATAGTCGTCCGCGCCGATCTCCAGGCCCTCCACGCGGTCGCTCACGTCTCCGGCCGCCGTCAGCATCAGGACACGGGTGGCCATGCCCAGCTCGACGATCTTGCGGCACACGTCGTCGCCGTGCACGAGCGGAAGGTCCCGGTCGAGCACCACCACGTCGTAGTCGTTCACGCCGATGCGCTCAAGGGCCGCGGCGCCGTCGTACACGACGTCGACGGCCATGGCCTCCCGGCGCAGTCCGGTGGCCACGGCATCGGCGAGCAGCTGCTCGTCCTCGACGACGAGTACGCGCACGGCGCATTTCCTTCCCTAGGGACCCGCGTCGTGCGCGGGCACTTCTGTGCACTGAACCAGTGACGGTGCGCTTCCATCCTGCCCCTTACGCCCATAAACCGGCGGTAAGACGATGCCGGGCCCGGGACCGCCCGCTACCTGCGATTTCCGGCCAGGGCAGGGGGGCGCCGCGGGAATGAACAGGATTGGCGCGGCAGTTGAGGTTTCTCGGCGAGTGGGTGTGGGGAGGACGAATGCACACCCCGCGATCACGCCCTGGCTGTGGCATGCCACATCTTCACGTCGTGGTCGCTACCCACCGTCGGCACACCCCCGTGCCACCGACCCACGACGAGGGGGCGCACCATGGACGCTTTCACCGCAGGACTGCTGCAGCGCATAAGGACCACGGAGACCGACCTCACACGGGCGCGCGAGACCGGCGACGACTTCCTCGCGGACGTCGAGCAGGCGGAGCTGGACGATCTGCACCGGCTGGCCGCCGAGCACGGCGTCGAAGTAGCCAGGCACGGCACCGAGGTCGCCGCGGCGCTCTGACCCCATCCACCGGGAAACCCCGGCGCCGCCACGGCGCCGGGGTTTCGTCATGCCGTGGGCCGCCGGACACCCCCCTGGTCGTGCCAGGCCCGGCGCTCCTCAGTCGTGCCAGGCCCCGTGCTCCTCCAGGAGCGACTGGAGCGGGCCGAAGAGCTCCGGGGACGCCGCGATCGTCAGCTCGCGCGAGGCGGGCGCGCCGGGCCGCCCGCCGGTGCGTGCGCCGGCCTCGCGGGCGATCAGGTCGCCGGCTGCCAGGTCCCAGGGGTTCAGGCCGCGCTCGTAGTACGCGTCGAGCCGGCCGGCCGCCACGTCGCACAGGTCGATCGCGGCGGAGCCCCCGCGGCGGATGTCGCGGAACAGCGGGATCAGCCGCTGGGCCACGTCCGCCTGGTGGGCGCGTACGGACTGGACGTAGGCGAAGCCCGTGGAGACCAGGGACTGGGACAGCGGGGCCGGCGGGCGGCAGCGCAGGCGCCGCTCGCCCTCGAAGGCGCCGCCGCCGAGGACCGCGTGACAGGTCTCGCCGCGCATCGGCGCGGCGACCACACCCGCGACCCGCTCGCCGTCGACCTCGGCGGCGATGGAGACGGACCAGGTGGGCAGCCCGTACAGGTAGTTGACGGTGCCGTCGAGCGGGTCGATGACCCAGCGCACTCCGCTGGTGCCTTCGCTGGACGCGCCCTCCTCGCCCAGGAACCCGTCGTGCGGGCGGCGCTCGGCGAGGTAGCCGGTGATCAGCTTCTCGGCCGCGATGTCCATCTCGGTCACCACGTCGATGGGGCTGGACTTGGTGGCGGCGACGGCGAGGTCGGCCGGGCGTCCGTCACGCAGCAGCGCGCCGGCCCGCCGGGCGGCCTCAAGGGCGAGATCGAGCAGGTCGCGGTGCAGAGGGTCGGTCATGGTCGCTCCTTACGCGTACGGGCTGTCGGCGCCGGCCGCCGCGGGCTTGACGGCGCCGCGGGCGGCCGGGCAGCAGCCGACGGCGCACAGGTCGTGCGAGGGGCCGAGCGCGCCCAGCGCGCACCGCTCGGCGGGCAGTCCGCGCTCGGTGGCGGCGCGCTCCAGGACGAGGTCGCGCACGGCCGCGGCGAAGCGGGGGTCGGCGCCGACGGTGGCGGAGCGGGCCACGGGGAGGCCGAGCTCGGCGGCCTTGGCGGTGGCCTCCGTGTCGAGGTCGTACAGGACCTCCATGTGGTCCGACACGAAGCCGATGGGCACCATGACGACGGCCGGGGCGCCCTCGCGGTGCACGGCCTCCAGGTGGTCGCAGATGTCGGGTTCGAGCCAGGGGATGTGCGGGGCGCCGGAACGGGACTGGTAGACGAGCTGCCAGGGACGCTCCACGCCGGTCTCGGCGCGCACCGCGTCCGCGATCACCCGCGCCACGTCCAGGTGCTCGCGCACGTAGGCGCCGCCGTCGCCGTGTTCCGCGACCGGCCCCGAGGTGTCGGCGGCGGCCTCGGGGATGGAGTGGGTGGTGAAGGCGAGGCGGGCGCCCGCACGGACGTCCTCGGGCAGCTCGGCGAGCGAGGCGAGGACGCCGTCGATCATCGGGCGCACGAAGCCGGGGTGGTTGAAGTAGTGCCGCAGCTTGTCGACCCGCGGCACGTCGACTCCTTCCGCCGCCAGGGTTGCCAGGGCCTCCGCGAGGTTTTCGCGGTACTGCCGGCAGCCCGAGTACGAGGCGTACGCGCTGGTGGCCAGGACCGCGATGCGGCGGCGGCCGTCGGCGGTCATCTCGCGCAGGGTGTCCGTGAGGTAGGGCGCCCAGTTCCGGTTGCCCCAGTAGACGGGCAGGTCCAGGCTGTGCTGGGCGAAGTCCTTGCGCAGGGCGTCCAGCAGGGCGCGGTTCTGCTCGTTGATGGGGCTCACCCCGCCGAACAGGAAGTAGTGCCGGCCCACCTCCTTCAGGCGCTCCTTCGGGATGCCGCGCCCCCGCGTCACGTTCTCCAGGAACGGGACCACGTCGTCGGGGCCTTCCGGGCCGCCGAAGGAGAGCAGCAGCAGGGCGTCGTACGGGGCGGCGGCCGCGGCCGCTCCGGGAGCTGGATCACGCAGTTCGGGCATGACTCGATCCTGCCATCCGCCTCTGACAGACGGCCCACCGAGCCGATGACGGGGGCCGGGTGAGCCGTGGAGCAAGCCGGAGCGACCGGGGGCTGGAACCGGCGCCGGGGATGGCGGGAACCGGCGCCGGCGGTGTGGGCACCCGAAAAGGCGATGCGCCGAGCGACTTCAGCATCGTACGCTTTAGCAATTAATTACACGCGTCACGCCGGATCCCGGAGCCCCCGTTGCCCAGTCCCTACCGTGCGATCTTCGCCGCCCCCGGCACCAAGGCGTTCTCCGCCGCCGGCCTCCTCGGCCGGATGCCGATATCCATGATGGGCATCGGCGTCGTGACCATGGTGTCGCAGCTCACCGGCCGCTACGGTCTGGCGGGCGCGCTCTCGGCGACGCTCGCCATGTCCGCGGCCGTCGTCGGCCCCCGGATATCGCGGCTCGTGGACCGGCACGGCCAGCGCAGGGTGCTCCGGCCGGCCACCATGGTCGCCGCCGCCGCCGTCACGGGCCTGCTCGTCTGCACCCAGCAGCGCGCCCCGGACTGGACGCTGTTCGTCTTCGCGGCGGGCGTCGGCTGCGTGCCGAGCGTCGGCTCCATGGTCCGGGCCCGCTGGGCCGCGATCTACCGCGGCGACGCCCAGAACCTGCACACGGCGTACTCGTGGGAGTCGATCGTCGACGAGCTGTGCTTCATCGTGGGGCCGATCGCGTCGATCGGCCTCTCCACTGCCTGGTTCGCCGAGGCCGGGCCCCTGATCGCCGTCTGCTTCCTGGTGGCCGGGGTCTTCTGTCTGACCGCCCAGCGCGCCACCGAACCCGTACCGCACCCGCACGAGCACCACACCGGCCGCTCCGCGCTGAGCTCGCGCGGCCTCCGGGTCCTGGTCGCCACGTTCGTCGCGACCGGAGCCGTGTTCGGCTCGGTCGACGTGGTCACGGTGGCCTTCGCCGACGAACGCGGCCACAAGGCGATGGCCAGTCTGGTGCTCGCCGTGTACGCGCTCGGTTCCTGCCTGGCGGGGGCGGTGTTCGGGCTGCTGCGCCTCAAGGGGGCGGCGTCGACCAGGTGGCTGGTGGGCGTGTGTGCGATGGCGGTGAGTATGATCCCGCTCCAACTGGCCGGGAACCTGCCGTTCCTTGCCGTGGCGCTCTTTGCCGCGGGCCTGTTCATCGCGCCGACGATGGTGACGACGATGGCCCTCGTCGAACAGCATGTACCGCGCAGCAGGCTCACCGAGGGCATGACCTGGACCAGTACCGGGCTCGCGGTCGGTGTGGCGCTCGGCTCCTCCGCCGCCGGCTGGGTGGTGGACGCGGCGGGCGCACGGGCGGGGTATCTGGTGTCCGGCGTGTCGGGAACGCTCGCGGCGGTGGTGGCGTTCCTGGGGTACCGCCGGCTTCGCAGGCCGGTGCCGCATCGGGAGGGGCTCGAAGCAGATGAGCGGAGCGAACGGCAGCAGCACCTGGCGTAACTGGGCGGGCAACGTCATTGCCCGGCCGTCGCGGGAAGTGTCCCCGGCCTCCACGGCCGAGCTCGCCGAGGCGGTGCGCCGTGCCGCCGA
This sequence comes from Streptomyces sp. NPDC048416, assembly GCF_043200435.1. Taxonomy (NCBI): domain Bacteria; kingdom Bacillati; phylum Actinomycetota; class Actinomycetes; order Kitasatosporales; family Streptomycetaceae; genus Streptomyces; species Streptomyces sp. NPDC048416. The sequence goes on along the minus strand of NZ_JBICXU010000005.1, from coordinate 165,001 downwards.
GGACGGCCTCGCGGTGAAGGCGGTCGGCACGGGCCACTCCTTCACCGCGACCGCCGCGACCGACGGCGTGCTCATACGCCCCGACCTGCTGACCGGCATCCGCGCGATCGACCGCGCCGCGATGACGGTCACGGTGGAGGCCGGCACCTCGCTGAAGCGGCTGAACACGGTGCTGGCGAGGGAGGGCCTTTCGCTCGCCAACATGGGCGACATCATGGAGCAGACGGTGGCGGGGGCCACGAGCACCGGCACGCACGGCACCGGTCGCGACTCGGCCTCGATCGCCGCGCAGATCACGGCACTTGAGCTGGTCACCGCCGACGGTTCGGTCCTGAGCTGTTCGCGGAAGGAGAACCCCGAGGTCTTCGCCGCGGCCCGGATCGGTCTGGGCGCGCTCGGCGTCGTCACCGCGATCACCTTCGCCGTCGAGCCCGTCTTCCTGCTGACGGCCCGCGAGGAGCCGATGAGCTTCGACCGGGTGACCGCCGACTTCGATGAACTGTTCACGGAGAACGAGCACTTCGAGTTCTACTGGTTCCCGCACACCGGCAACTGCAACACCAAGCGCAACAACCGCAGCGCGGGGCCGGCCGCCCCGCCCGGGAAGCTGCGGGCGTGGATCGACGACGAGTTCATGTCCAACGGGCTCTTCCAGGCGGTGTGTTCGCTCGGCCGGGTGGCGCCCGCGACCATCCCGTCCATCGCCAAGGTCTCCAGCCGGGCGCTCTCCGCCCGCACATACACCGACATCCCGTACAAGGTCTTCACGAGTCCGCGCCGGGTGCGGTTCGTGGAGATGGAGTACGCCCTGCCGCGCGAGGCGGTCGTCGGGGCGCTGCGCGAGGTCAGGGCGCTGGTGGACCGCTCACCGCTGCGCGTGAGCTTCCCCGTGGAGGTCCGTACCGCGCCCGCCGACGACATCGCGCTGTCCACCGCCTCGGACCGCGAGAGCGCGTACATAGCCGTGCACATGTACAAGGGCACGCCGCACCAGGCGTACTTCACCGCGGTCGAGCGCATCATGACCGAGCACGCGGGCCGGCCGCACTGGGGCAAGCTGCACACGCGCGACGCGGCGTACTTCGCGCGGGTCTACCCGCGCTTCGCCGAGTTCACCGCGCTGCGCGACCGGCTCGACCCGGACCGCCGGTTCGCCAACGCCTATCTGCGGCGCGTGCTGGGCGACTGACGCGAACGCCGTCCTTCCCGGCTGACGCGGACGCCGTTCTTCCCTATGGTGCCGGGGTCCCACCGGATTTGGTGTCCGGCGTGCCCGGCCCGCCGGGAAGGCTCCCCGAGCCGGAGCCGGAACCCGTCACACCGGAACCCGTCGCACCGGACGGCGTGGGCGTCGGATGCGGCGTCGTCCCGCCGGAGGCGGAGCCGGGCCCCGAGCCGGAATCCGAGCCCGCGCCGGTGGACCGGGAGGGGTCCGGCGACGGCGAGGGGTTCGCCGTGGTGGAGCCGGCCCCGCCCGTCCCGCTGCCGTCGGTGCTGGGTGTCGGCGTCGGCGTCGCCGAACCACCGGTGCCGGGCGTGGGCCTGTGCCCGTCGTCGCCGTCCGAGGGCGCGGGGTTCGCGGGTTGCTCCCGCTTCTCGGCGCCGCCGGTGAACACGGACTGGAGAGTGGTCCCGTTCCCGTGGCCGCCCACTTCGCTGCCGGAGGCGAGTTCGTACGCCGTGATGCCGCCCATCGACACCCCGAAGACGACGGCCGCCGCGAGCAGCGGCCGCTTCCAGCCGCGCAGCCGGGTGCCGTGGACGGTCGCCTCGTTGAACTCCTTGGCAGGACCGGCGTCCGGCACCCGGCTCTCGTCCAGCGTCTTGAGCAACCGCGTACGGTCCGAGCCGGCCTGGCGCAGCATCGCGGTCTCGTCGACCTGGCGCAGCATCGCGGTCTCGTCAACCTGCCGCAGGACCGCGGTTTCGTCGGCCGGCCAGGGGGCGCGGGTCTCGTCGAGCGTCGTGAGGAGCCGGGTGCGCTCCGCGTCCGTCCGCGCCGGCGCCGGGCTCTCCCGCGCCGCACCCTTGTACGGCGAGACGACGGGCACCTGGCGTGCGCCGGACTTGGCCTGGACGGTGACTTCGCGCAGCTGCTCGCCGGTCCGTTTGAAGACGTGCTGGAAGACGGTGCCGCCGCAGGTGGCGACCACGCTCACGACACCGGCGCCGAGGAACGTCCCGTACACGCCGAGTCGGGAGGCGAGCACCGCCGCACTGACGGCGGCGAGTGCACTTCCCGCAACTTGGGGCACGCTCAGGTCTATGCGCTTCTTGTCTTCGGTCCCGGTGTCCGGCTTGTCACCCATCCCCAGCCTCTGTTCGCCCTTCTCGTCCGTCTTGCACAAAGAAAGGACATTTGAGCGAAAGGATTAGTTCCGTTTCCGGAGATTGTGTGAAGCAAGACACGTACGGCCCTTGCGCGGACGCGTCACGGCGGCTCCAACTCCCGTACCCCGGGAGAACTTCAGCGGCGTGCCGGTCCACCCAGGTGGCCCGAATGGAGTACTGTGGCGAGCCCTGGGCCCCGGGTCCCACACGGGTACCCGGGACGACGGGAGGGGGCCGAACGCGGCACTCGAACCGGCGGCGCCGCGGCACCGCACGGACGCCCGCTGCACAGGGTGACCACCTCGGTCACTCTGCGTTGCAAAGGGGTAACCGTGCCATAACGGCGTTCCAGGGCCCATGCCCGACACGCCGGGCAACTCGGCAATGTTGTGGCAGGCTGCACCCGGGCAGGCCACACTCGACTAGCGGAAGCAGCGACGCACGTGACGTCGGCAGGCACCACCCGGGAGGTCCCCATGCCCGAACTGCGTGTCGTGGCCGTCTCCAACGACGGCACACGACTGGTGCTCAAGGCTGCGGACAGCACGGAGTACACGCTTCCGATCGACGAGCGGCTCCGGGCCGCCGTGCGCAACGACCGAGCCCGTCTCGGCCAGATCGAGATCGAGGTGGAGAGCCACCTCCGGCCGCGTGACATCCAGGCGCGGATACGAGCCGGTGCCTCCGCCGAGGAGGTCGCCCAGTTCGCCGGCATCCCGGTCGACCGCGTACGCCGCTTCGAGGGCCCCGTGCTCGCGGAGCGCGCCTTCATGGCGGAGCGGGCGCGCAAGACCCCCGTGCGGCGTCCCGGCGAGAACACCGGACCCCAGCTCGGCGAGGCCGTGCAGGAACGGCTGTTGCTGCGCGGCGCCGACAAGGACAGCGTCCAGTGGGACTCCTGGCGCCGCGACGACGGCACCTGGGAAGTCCTGCTCGTGTACCTGGTCGCGGGCGAGCCGCACTCCGCGAGCTGGACCTACGACCCGCCGCGCCGGCTCGTGCAGGCCGTCGACGACGAGGCGCGCTCGCTGATCGGCGAGTCCGACGACACCATCACCGCGGTGCCCGAACCGAGCTTCCCGTTCGTGCCCCGGATCGCCAGGCTGCCCAGGGACCGGCCGCTCGACCGTGCCCTCGACCGGTCCTTGGAGCGGCCTCTGGACCGCGCCCTCGACCGGCAGTTGGAGCGCCCGGTGCCGCCACCGCCCGAGCCGATGGTGGCCGAGGAGAGCGATTCGCTCACCAGCCTGCTCGAAGCCGTACCGAGCTTCCGCGGCGACCTGGTCGTCCCGGAGCGTCCCTCGGCGCCGCCCGAGCCGCCCGAGACCGAGCTGGACGCCGAGCCGGAGATGGAGGAGCCGCCCGCTCCGGCCGCTTCGGCGGGCGCGGGCTTCGCGTACGCGGATGTCCTGATGCCGCGCACGGTGGCCGGTCACCGCGACCGGCTCACCGGCACCACGGATCGTCAGGCCGAGGCGGACGGCGTCCGTCCGGGGCGACGGGCCGCGGTGCCGAGCTGGGACGAGATCGTGTTCGGCACGCGCCGCAAGAAGCAGGACTGAGCCCGGCCCTTGGCAGGGTGCCCGGTCGAGGCGACCTCAGCCTGTCCGGCGTTTGAGGACGAGCGCCGTTCAGGCGCGAACGGGGTCTGGGGCGGAGCCCCAGGAGCCTGGACCTCAGCCCCTGTCCCGCCACCGGAGGGTTTCGGGAAGGGGCGGGACGGGGCACCCCCCGGGGTCTGGGGCGAAGCCCCAGCAACCCCGCCGCCTTCAGGTGCGGACCGTGCGTGGCTGGCCGCGCAGTTCCCCGCGCCCCTGTAGGGCACCCGAGGTGCAAGCCCACCGCGTCCCAAGGAGGGCCCCCGGCACCGCGCCGGTCGCGCCCACCGCGGCAGAGCCGCGCAGAAGGCACAGCCCCGCGCCCCTGTAGGGCACCCGGAACGCCAAACGCACCCGCGCCCACCGCGGCGGAGCCACGCAAAGAGCACAGCCCCGCGCCCCTGGTAGGGCACCCGGAGCACCACTCGCACCCGCGCGCCCCGTACGGCGAAGGGCGTTACTGCGGGGCGGGGCCCGTTGCGATCGGCCGGGACTTGTCCGCGGACCACTCCGACCATGAGCCGGGGTACAGCGCTGCCGGAATGCCCGCCACGGCGAGCGCCAGCACCTCGTGCGCACCGGAGACACCGGAGCCGCAGTACACACCGACCTCGGCGTCAACGGCGCCCAAGCCCTTGAAGCGGGCCGCCAGTTCGTCGGCGGGCAGGAGGCGTCCGTCGGGGCCCACGTTCTCGGTGGTCGGCGCGGACAGGGCGCCCGGGATGTGCCCGCCCACCCGGTCGACGGGCTCGACGTCCCCGCGGTACCGCTCCCCCGCCCGGGCATCGAGCAGCACCCCGGAGCGCGCGAGGGCGGCCGCCCCGTCCGCGTCGAGGAGTTCGACGGCGCCAGGCTCGGGCGCGAAGTCGCCCTCGGCGGGCGCGGGGATTTCGGTGGAGAGCGGGCCCGTCCACGCGGCGAGCCCCCCGTCGAGCACCCGCACGTCGCGATGGCCCGTCCAGCGCAGCAGCCACCAGGCGCGGGCCGCCGCCCAGCCCTGGCCGCCGTCGTACACGACGACCGGCCGCCCCGCCGACACGCCCGCCCTGCGCATGACCCGGCCGAATTCGGCCACGTCCGGCAGGGGATGCCGGCCGCCGGATCCCGGCGGGCCCGCCAGTTCCGCGTCGAGGTCGACGAACACGGCGCCGGGGAGGTGCCCGGCCGCGTACTCGGCCCGCCCGTCGAACGCAGCGGCGCCGGCCGCCTTCGCCAAGGTCAGCTGCCAGCGGACGTCGAGCAGGACCGGCGGCCGGGGACCCGCCGTCCCGGCCGCGAGTTCGGATGCGGTGATGAGGGGATTCATGGGGTCATCCTCGCGCAGAGTCCACCGGCAATGTAACGCCCCGGGAGGCCAGGAAGCCCAGGAAGCTCAGGAAAAGGATGAGAGGCCTCAAAGCGGGCAGCCTCCTGCGGGAACACGCCACATGCGGCGCGGCCGGGGCGCGCGGCGGCGCCGGTGGTGGAAGCATCGCCCCGGGTGCGCGGGTTCCCGAGCCGCACCTGTGAGCAGCAGCAGTATGGCGACGGTCGAGGAGAGAGTGACGATGACCCAGTCGGAGATCCGGCGCACACCTGGCACGCCCTGCTGGGTCAGCCTCATGGTGCACGGTCTGGCCGCGACCCAGGAGTTCTACGGTGCCCTGTTCGGCTGGGAGTTCCGGCCCGGCCCGCAGCAGCTCGGCCCCTATGTCCGCGCCCTGCTCGACGGCAATGAGGTCGCCGGGATCGGCCAGCTGCCGCCCGACCGCCATCTGCCGATCGCCTGGACGACCTACTTGGCGACCGACGACGCGGACGCCACGGCCGAGACCATCCGGCACTGCGGCGGCACGGTCGGCGTCGGCCCGCTCGACGCCGGCGAGGCGGGCCGGATGGCGATCGCGTCCGACCCGTCGGGCGCCGTGTTCGGAATCTGGCAGGGCGGTGCGCACACCGGCGCCGCCGTCGCGGGTGCGCCCGGCACCCCGGCGTGGAACGAACTGGTCACGCGCGAGACGTCGTCGGTCGGCAAGTTCTACCAGGCGGTGTTCGGCTACGACATGGAGCCGGCTGTCCCGGCCGACCCCGATCAGGTGACGCTGCGTCTGGAGGGGCGTCCGGTCGCCTCGCTGTACGGCGCCGGGAACGCCCTGCCCCGCGACAAGGGGTCGCACTGGATGACGTACTTCGAGGCCGCCGACGTCGACGCGGCGGCCGGCCGGGTGGCCGGCCTCGGGGGGGCATGTGCTCGCGCAGCCGCACGAGGGCGCGAGCGGACGGATCGCGACGGTGGCCGACCCGGAGGGCGCGGTCTTCACCCTCGTACGATCGCATCCCTGACGGTCAGTCATACTTCCTGGCGCCAACTCGCCTGCGACGCAGAGGAGTTGACGCCGCGAGAAGCGGGCCCCGTCCCTGCCCGCGGGCGGTTGGGCGAGCCGCCCCGGGTCGGGCGACTGGCCCCGGGTCGGGCGACTAGGGGGTGTCTGGTGGATCAGGGTCGGTCAGGGTGCGGCGCCTGGTGCGGTGCATCGCAAGGCGCCGGAACGTCGTGATAGCGGAGCTATCGGGGCGTTTCGGCAACGCCGCGAGGTGCCGTGCCAGGCGCCGCACCCCCGGCCATGATCCACCAGACACCCCCTAGCCCTGGCGGCCGGGCGAACTGGCCCTGGCGACTGGGCGACTGGCCCGGCCGCAGTCAGGTGGCGGCCCTCCGGACGCGCGGCCCCTTCATCTCGGGTCCGGAAGGAGGCCACCGGAGCTATGCACATGCTGGTGCTGTACGGGGCGCCCAGGCCAGCGCGATCCCGTAGCACAGCGCGCCGACCACCAGGAGGTCCAGGCCGACCGCCATCGCCGCGGTGCCGGCCAGCGCGAGCAGCGGCACGAGCCACCGGGCGGCTCCGACGGGGCGCCCGGCCGAGCGTCCGGCGGAGCGCACCACGAGCAGGGCAAGCAGCCCGACGTAGAAGAGCAGCGGCCCGACGGTGTACACGGCGGGTGTTACGGCCGGGTGGGCCTTGACCGCAAGGAAGAGCGTGTCCATGTCGGCCTGGTCCGTGGCCCGCAGCCCGACGACGAGGTCGATTGCCGCCTGGGCCATCCCGGCGGCCAGGCCGAGCACCGCGATCACGGCCGCTGCCGTGGCGGCGGTCGCGGCTGACGCTTGGCGGCGCAGGTCCAGGACCGCCGGCACGAACAGCGCGAGCGATCCGAGCAGCAGAAGGTGCCCCACCGCCCATACGGTGCCGGGGCTCTGCGCGTCACCGGACATCCGGAGGATGCCGTACGCGGCGAGAAGGGCGGGGGCTGCGAGGCCGTACCTGCGAAGGGTCATGTGCCGATCGTCGCGCGACGCGGCGCCCGCCCCATCGGGGAACGCCCCTGGTGCAACCCCCGCCTCACCCCTACGGGTTGGCCCGGCACACGGGGCCGCCGCCCGGCGACCCGGCGAGGGTCAGTGCGAGGCGACGGGCAGCACGTCCGGCGAAAGGGCCGCCGCCCGCGCCGACGCGCTGGTCATCCGCCTGCGGTGGTGGCGTCGGCACAGCACCTCGTAACCGACCTCGTCCGCGGCCTGGTTGACGTCGCCGACGACGACCTGGGCGCCCTCGACGACCATCTGGCCGCCGACGGTGCGGGCATTGTGGGTGGCGCGGGCGCCGCACCAGCACAGCGCCTCGACCTGAAGCACCTCGACCCGGTCGGCGAGCTCGACGAGCCGCTGGGACCCGGGGAAGAGCTTGGAGCGGAAGTCGGTGGTGATGCCGAAGGCGAAGACGTCGAGTTCGAGGTCGTCGACGATACGGGCGAGCTGGTCGATCTGCCCGGGCGCGAGGAACTGGGCCTCGTCGGCGATGACGTAGTCGCAGCGGCCGCCCCGGGAGAGGTGGGCCACGAGATGAGCGTAGAAGTCGAAGCCGTCGGCGGCCTCGACCGCGTCGGTCACCAGGCCGAGCCGGGACGACAGCTTGCCCGCGCCGGCCCGGTCGTCCCGGGTGAAGATCATGCCCTGGAGCCCGCGCGCGGAGCGGTTGTGCTCGATCTGAAGAGCGAGGGTGCTCTTTCCGCAGTCCATCGTTCCGGAGAAGAACACCAGCTCGGGCATGGGAAGGTGACGGCCTTTCGGGTCTTGGCGGGGAGGGTGGTTACGAGCGTACTTCGAGGAGCGGCACGAGCTGTTCCACCGGGGTCATCGAGCCGTGGTTGCCGACCATCAGGGACTCGTGCGGCTCGCGCCGCGAGGCGGTGATGACGACGTCGTCGTGGGCGGCGGCGACCACGTCGCCGATCCGGCCGTACACCCGCTCGTCGATGTGCGGACCGAACCAGCCCGCGGCGATCGCCTCGTCGCGGCCCGCGACCCAGAACTGCTCGCCGAGCACTTCGCGCCAGCAGGTCAGCACGTCGGCGGCCGCGCCCGGCACGGCGTACACATGGCGGGCCCGGCCCTCGCCGCCGAGCAGGGCGACGCCCGCGCGCAGTTCCCAGTCCTCGTCGAAGTCGATGCGGGACTGCTCGTCGAAGGGGATGTCGATCATGCCGTGGTCGGCGGTGATGTACAGGGCCGCGCGGGGCGGGAGCTGTTCGGCCAGGCGCTGGGCGAGCCGGTCGACGTACATCAGCTGGCCGCGCCACGCGTCCGAGTCGACGCCGAAGCGATGGCCCTTGCCGTCGACCTCGGAGTAGTACGTGTAGACCAACGACCGGTCACCTGCGGCCAGTTGGGCGGCCGCGAGGTCCATGCGCTCCTCGCCGGAGAGCTTGCCGCGGAAGGTGCCGCCGCTCAGCGCGATCTTGGTGAGCGGGGTGTGCTGGAAGTCCGGCGCGGACACCTGCGCGGTGTGCACACCGGCCTGGTCGGCGAGGTGGAAGACGGTGGGGTACGGCTGCCAGACGTGCGGGTCGGTCCAGGGCTTCCAGCGCAGCTGGTTCATGAGCTCGCCGGCGTCCGGGTCGCGCACGGTGTAGCCGGGGAGGCCGTGCCTGCCGGGGGGCAGGCCCGTGCCGACGGAGGCGAGCGAGGTCGCCGTGGTGGCGGGGAAGCCGGCGGTTATGGGCCGGCCGGTGCCGCCACGCGAGGTGGCGAGCAGGGAGTGCAGATAGGGCGCCTCGTCCGGGTGGGCCTTGATCTGCTCCCAGCCGAGCCCGTCGATCAGGAAGACGCAGTTGCGGTCGGCGGGGGTGAGCTCGGCGATGCGCTGCTCGAACCCGGGTACGCCCTGGCCGGCCACGAGGGTGGGCAGCAGATCGGCGAGCGATCCGGTGCCGTATGCGGGGACGGGGGCGGTGTCGAGGGCGAGGGGTTCCGGATCCTGCCAGGCCGGCTGGGCCATCAGCGGCCGGCCGCCGCGGTCGCCTCGGACAGCGCCTGGGCGAAGGCCAGGGTCTGGCGGACCGTGTCGGGGCCGTCGCCGGCCTCGCTGACGCGCAGGCTCAGATCGTCGGCGGTGGAGTTGCCGGTGTAGCCGTGGTCGGCGTCGCAGTTGGGGTCGCCGCAGGCGGCGGGCTCCAGGTCGATGCGGGCCACCGCACCCCAGCCGATGGTCAGGACGACCTCACGGGGCAGGGTGCCGGGCGTGTACGACTCGGGGTTGGCCACGACCCGGCTCACCACGACCGAGGAGATCCGGCCCAGCTTCACCGACTCCGTCGAGGTGGTCGCGTACGGCGTCGGGGAGCTGGTGTCGGCGTTCTGCTCGTCGGTGTGGCTGACGATGAACCGGTTGTCCGTGAGCACGAGGACGGTCACATGACGGCGTACCTCGTTGGCGTCGAACGTGGTCTCCTGGTGCACCAGGTACGACGCGATCGGCTCGCCACCGACGGCGGCCTCCACCGCCTCGGCCACGAGGGCCGGGTAATAGCCGCTGCGCTCGATCGCCGCGCGGAGCCCCTGGGTCGTCGTACCGGTCTTCGCCATGGGGTCCATCTTAAGCTGCCGCGGGCGGCCGACGGCCCGAGAGCCCGTGTCCGGGCCCGGTCCGGTTCCGACGCGGCCCGGACACGGCCCGGACGTGGCCCGGAGGGAGCCCGGACGAGGCCCGGATGGAGCCCGGACGCGGCCTCTCAGTAGCTGGGCAGTCGCCGGGGACCGAGATCGCCCCGGGCCGGGGCGGGAGCCAGCCGGACGGTCGCGCCGAGCACCGACAGGCCCCGCTGGGCGACGATCACGGGCTCCAGGCCGACGGCGACCACCTCGGGGTGGTCGTCGACCAGCCGCGACACCCGCAGCAGCAGCTCTTCGAGTGCGGCGGTGTCCACGGGCGCCGAGCCGCGCCAGCCGAACAGGAGGGGCGCCGTCCTGATGGTCCTCAGCAGCTCGGCGGCGTCCCGGTCGGTGGCGGGGATGAGCCGGTGGGAGGTGTCGCCGAGGAGTTCGGAGGCGGCACCGGCGAGCCCGAAGGACAGCACCGCGCCGACCGCGGCGTCGATCGAGGCGCGCACGACGGCGTCCACACCGCGCGGGACCATGGCCTGCACGACCGGACCCAGCTCCTCCGGTTTGCCGAGGGTCGCCGTCAATTCGGCGTAGGCGCGGGTGAGTTGGTGCTCGTCGGCCAGGTCAAGGCGTACGCCGCCGAGGTCGGGGCGGTGGCGCAGGTGCGGGGCGGTGGTCTTGAGGGCGACGGGGTAGCCGAGGCGGCGGGCGGCCTCGACGGCGTGGACTGCGTCGGGCGCGGGCAGCGTGGGGCGCACCGCGATGCCGTACCGGCCGAGCAGTTCCTCGCCGTCCGCGGCGGCCAGGGTCATGCCGCGGGGGTCCTGGTCGGCGCCGAGCAGGCGCTCGATCAGCGCGGCGGCCCCGGCCTCGTCGATGTCGTCGTACTCCCCCACCTTGCCGGGGTCGGCCGCCTCGCGCCGCCACTGGGCGTAGCGGACGGCTTCGGCGAGGGCCCGTACGGCTCGCTCCGCGGCGGGGTAGGCGGGGATTGCCTCACGGGGCGGGGTGGGGGTGGGGGTGCTGGGACTCTGCCCCGGGTCCCTTTCCGGCCGGCCGCCGGTGGGGGTGCTAGGAGTGCACCCCGGGCCCCTTTCCGGCTGGCCGCCGGTGGGGGTGCCGGGGGTGCGCCCCGGGCCCCTTTCCGGCTGACCGCCGGTGGGGGTGCCGGGGGTGCCGGGGGTGCGCCCCGGGCTCCTTTCCGGCTGACCGCCGGTGGGGGCGCCGGGGGGGCTGGATAGGTGTGGGCCGATGGGGGGCGGGGGGCTGTTCGGGATGCGGCTGACAGGGCCTCGGCCAGGCCGCCGATCTCGACGTGGACCACCGCCACCGGCTTCGCGGGGGCCGCCGTGGCTGCCTCGCGCAGGGCGTCCGCGAGCACCCGGCCGTCGCCGAACTCCATGGCTCCGTTCTCGCCGACCCAGGGGATGGCGGTGACCACGACCGCGTCGCAGGCGTCGTCGGCGAGGGCCGCCGCGAGCGCGGCGCGGAAGTCGGCCGGGGTCGCCGCGGTCGTCAGGTCCAGGGGCCTGCGCGGACGCAGCCCCTCGCTCAGGCATGCGTCGTACGTGAGCAGGCCCAGCGACTCGGAGTTGCCGAGGATCGCGACGCGCGGCCCGGCGGGCAGCGGCTGGCCGGCGAGCAGCAGACCCGCGTCGACGAGCTCGGTGACCGTGCCCACCAGGATGACGCCCGCCTGGCGCAGCAGCGCCGAGACCGTGGCGTCCGGCACCCGGCTCACCGGGACGGCGTGCCCCGGCGGGGTCGTACCGCTGTGCCGGGCGCCCTTGACCACGACGACGGGTTTCGCGGCCGCCGTACGCCGGGCCAGGCGGGTGAACTTGCGCGGGTTGCCGATGGATTCGAGGTAGAGCAGGACGACGTCGGTCTCGGGATCCTCGTACCAGTACTGGAGGAAGTCGTTGCCGGAGAGGTCCGCGCGGTTGCCGGACGAGATGAACGTCGACAGGCCCGCGCCGCGCCGGTAGAGACCGGACAGGAGCGCGATGCCGATGGCGCCGGACTGGGTGAAAAGGCCGATCCGGCCCCCGGCCGGCGACTCGGGCGCGAGTGAGGCGTTGAGCCGCACGTCGGGCGCGGTGTTGATGATCCCGAACGCGTTGGGGCCGATCAGGCGCATCCCGTACGAGCGGGCCTGGCGCACCAGGGCGCGCTGGCGCTCCCTGCCGGACGGGCCGCTCTCCGCGTAGTCGGCCGCGAGGACGACGAGGCCCTGGACGCCGTGTTCGCCGCAGTCGGCCACGGCCTGCGGCACCCGTTCGGCGGGCACCGCGATGATCGCCAGGTCGACCGGTTCGCCGATCGCACCGACGGAGGGGAAGGCGGGCACGCCGTCGAGTTCGCGCTGTTCCGGTCCGAGCGCCCGGTTCACCGCGTAGGCGCTTCCCGTGAAACCGGCGTCCAGGAGGTTGCGCAGGACCGTGCGGCCGACCCCGCCGGGGGCGCGGCCGGCGCCGATGACCGCGACCGAGCCGGGCGCGAGCAGGCGCTGCACGGACCTCGCTTCGGCGCGGTGTTCCCTGGCCCGCTGCACGGCGAGCGATTCGGCGGTGGGCTCAAGGTCGAGCGTGAGATGGACCGAGCCGTCCTCGAAGGACCGCTTCTGCTGGTAGCCGGCGTCCGTGAACACCTTGATCATCTTGTTGTTCGCCGGGAGCACTTCGGCGGCGAACCGCCGGATGCCGCGCTCGCGGGCGACCGCCGCGATGTGTTCGAGGAGGGTGGAGGCGACGCCCCGGCCCTGGTGGGCGTCCTGGACGAGGAAGGCGACCTCGGCCTCGTCGGCGGGCGCGGAGGACGGCCGGCCCTGTGCGTTGATCCGGTCGTAGCGGACGGTCGCGATGAACTCGCCGCCGACGGTGGCCGCGAGGCCGACCCGGTCGACGTAGTCGTGGTGGGTGAAGCGGTGGACGTCCTTGGCGGACAGCCTCGGATAGGGGGCGAAGAAGCGGTAGTACTTCGATTCGTCCGAGACCAGCTCGTAGAAGGAGACGAGCCGGTCGGCGTCCTCGGGGTTGATGGGTCTGATGCCCGCGGTGCCGCCGTCGCGGAGCACCACGTCGGCCTCCCAGTGGGCCGGGTACGCGGGGTCGGACGCCGTCGTCATACCGGAAGCGTACGGGTCGCGGGCCCGTACGGGGCGGGGCAAGGTGGCAAGGAGCGACCGGCGGCGCACCGGGGCCGAGGGTCGGCAGGAGCACCGCGCACCCCATGAGAGACTGGTCTAGACAACCGTCAGAGATTTCGAAGGGCAACACCATGGCTGAGCGCCGCGTCAACGTCGGCTGGGCCGAGGGCCTGCACGCCCGCCCCGCGTCCATCTTCGTCCGTGCCGCCACGGCCGCCGGAGTCCCCATGACGATCGCCAAGGCCGACGGCAACCCGGTCAACGCCGCGTCCATGCTCGCGGTGCTCGGTCTGGGTGCGCAGGGCGGCGAGGAGATCGTGCTGGCCTCCGACGCCGAGGGCGCGGACGCCGCGCTCGACCGGCTGGCGAAGCTGGTCGCCGACGGCCTGGAAGAGCTTCCCGAGACCGTCTGATCCGGCAGAACCACCCGCACGAGGGCCGCTGATCCCGCACGACACGGGACAGCGGCCCTCGTCGTTCCCTGGGCGCCGGTCGCAGGACGTCGCGCTGCCCCGTCGCGGCGCGAATCGCGAAATGCCGCGCGGTCCGTCGCGGCGCGGATCGGGGGACGTCGCACGATCCCATCGCGGCGCGGATCGGGGGACGTCGCGCGGTCCCGTCGCGGCGCGGATCGGGGGGTGCCGCGCGGCTCCCTCACGCCCTTCGCCGACGGCGTCGCGCGCGTCCTGGATGGGGCAAGTCGCTCTCCCCGGTGGACGGCGAAGGCCCCCGGCGGGTGCCGGGGGCCTTCGGGGTGCGCGCGGTGGCGCCGCGGGCGTCGGGACGTCTCAGACGTTCACGCCGTGCGAGCGCAGGTAGGCGACCGGGTCGATGTCCGAACCGTACTCCGGGCCGGTGCGGGCCTCGAAGTGCAGGTGCGGGCCGGTGGTGTTGCCGGTGTTGCCCGACAGGGCGATCTGGGTGCCCGGCTCCACGGACTGGCCCACGGAGACCTGGATGACCGAGAGGTGGCCGTACTGGGTGTACGTGCCGTCGTGCATCTTGATCACGATGTTGTTGCCGTACGCGCCACCGGGGCCCGCTTCGACGACGGTGCCAAGACCCACCGCGTGCACCGGGGTGCCGATGCCGGCGTGGAAGTCGATGCCGGTGTGGCTGCCGGAGGACCACAGCGATCCGCCGGTCTTGTAGCCGGTGGACACATAGCTGTTGGCTATGGGCGCGACGAAGGTGTTGAGCCGCTTGCGCTCGGCCTCACGCGCCGCGCGCTCCTTGGCCTCGCGGGCCTCCTGGGCCCGCTGCTCGGCCTTGCGCTGGGCAGCGGCCTCGGCCTCGGCCTTCGCCCGGGCCTTGACGGCCGCCTCCTTCTGCGCGTCGGCCTGGGCGCCCAGCTGGTCGGCCAGGGTGTCGCCGATGACGATGGCCTGGCTGAGGCCCGTGTCGGCGACGGCGCTCGGGGCCGCGACGGCCGGGGAGGCGAGGGTGCCTACGACTCCGGCGGTGGCGAGGGTGGCGATGCCCGCGATGTTCGCGCTGCGGCGCGTCATCCGGCTGGGCGCGCGGTGTTTCCCGGTGGCACGGGTGAACGCCATGGAGAGGCGGTGTCCTTTCCTTCCATCTCGCCTACCGGGTTAGCTGACGGGTTCGGAGCAGGAAGGTCTCCTACGGACTCCCCCGCGGGCGGAGGCGTCCGATTCACCCCAGGGACTGAGTGGGTCCCCGGCTCCCCTGGCTCGCGCCATTGGGGACTCGGCGATCACTGTCCGGTGCCGCGGATGCGACGGGTGGTGACGGACAGCGCGACTGACGCTAGACGGCTGATCTTTCAATCACCAAACAGACGCCGGTTTTTGTTGCGCACGCCACATGCCAGACGGGCAACCTCTCCAATAAACCGGACATATGGGGGGACCCCGGTGGCGTATGGCCACCGGGGTCCCGTTCGTCCCGGTCGCCCGGGTGCCTCAATCAGCCCGTGACGACGGTCACTTCACCGATTCCGAGTGCCTTGACGGGCTCCTCGATCCGGGCGGCGTCGCCCACGAGCACCGTGACGAGCCGGTCCGCCGGGAAGGCGTTGACGACGGCCGCCGTCGCCTCCACGGTGCCGGTCTCGGCGAGCTGCGCGTACAACTGGGCCTGGTAGTCGTCCGGCAGGAACTGCTCGACCTGGTCGGCAAGCGTCGCCGCGACGGCCGCGGCCGTCTCGTACTTGAGCGGCGCCACGCCGACCAGGTTCTGTACGGCGCTCTCCCGCTCGGTGTCGTTGAGACCCTCCGCGGCGAGCTTGCGCAGCACCGTCCACAGGTCGTCGAGCGCGGGCCCGGTGTTCGGGGTGTCGACCGAGCCGCTGATGGCGAGCATCGCGGCGCCGCCGTCGGGACCCGAGCGCAGCACCTGGCCGAACGCGCGGACCCCGTAGGTGTAGCCCTTCTCCTCGCGCAGGACACGGTCAAGGCGCGAGGTCAGGGTGCCGCCCAGGCAGTACGTGCCGAGCACTTGGGCCGCCCAGACCCGGTCGTGCCGGTCGGCACCGATGCGGCCGATGAGCAGCTGGGTCTGCACGGCACCGGGCCGGTCCACGATGACGACCCGGCCGGTGTCGTCGGCGGTGATCGGCGGGACGGGGCGCGCCTTCGCGGTGTTGCCGGTCCAGGCGCCCAGGGTGTCCGCGAGGATCGCGTCGAGGTCGGTGCCCGACAGGTCGCCGACGATGACGGCGACGGTCGTCGCGGGACGCACGTACGCCTCGTAGAAGGCGCGCACCGCGGCCGCGTCGATCGCGGCGACGGTCTCCTCGGTGCCCTGGCGGGGGCGGGAGATGCGCGTGGTGGCCGGGAAGAGCT
Organism: Streptomyces sp. NPDC048416; assembly: GCF_043200435.1. Taxonomy (NCBI): domain Bacteria; kingdom Bacillati; phylum Actinomycetota; class Actinomycetes; order Kitasatosporales; family Streptomycetaceae; genus Streptomyces; species Streptomyces sp. NPDC048416. The sequence continues at coordinate 149,194 of NZ_JBICXU010000005.1, read as the reverse complement.
CCTTGGAGAGCTGCTTGGCGGCGCGGCGGGCCGGGTTGGCCTGCTCGTGCGGGATCTCGTCGAGCCGGTTGCGCACCAGGCGCTCGATCTCGGAGTCGGCGAACGCCGGGGCCCGCAGCGCGTCGGCGAGCAGCGAGAGCGCCTTGGGCAGCCGGGAGACCGGCACTTCGAGGGAGACCCGGACGCCGGGGTGGTCGGCGTGCGCGTCGATGGTGGCGCCGCACCGCTCAAGCTCGGCGGCGAACTCCTCGGCCGAGTGCTTGTCGGTGCCCTCGGTCAGGGCGCGCGCCATGATCGTGGCGACGCCGTCCAGGCCCTCCGGCTCGGCGTCCAGGGGGGCCGCGAGGAAGATCTCGACGGCGACGACCTGCTGGCCCGGCCGGTCGCAGCGCAGCACGGTCAGGCCGTTGTCGAGCGTGCCGCGCTCGGGGGCCGGGAAGGCCCACGGCTTGGCGGCGCCCGCGGTGGGCTGCGGGTGGAATTCCATGGTCACGACAGCGTCCGTCACTGGGCCGCCTCTTCCTCTTCGTTGCCTGCCTCGGGTGCCGCGGTGGGCTCGTACACCAGGACCGCCCGGTTGTCGGGGCGCAGGGTCGCCGCGGCGACCGCCTTCACCTCGTCGGCGGTGATCTCCAGGACGCGGTCGACCGCGGTCAGGGCGAGCTGCGGGTCGCCGAACAGCACGGCGTAGCGGCACAGTTCGTCGGCGCGGCCCGCCACCGTGCCGAGCCGGTCCAGCCATTCGCGCTCCAACTGGGCCTGGGCGCGCTCCATCTCCTCCGCCGTGGGGCCCTCGGCGGCGAACCGGGCCAGCTCCTCGTCGACCGCTGCCTCGATGTCGGGGACCTCGACGCCGCCGGACGTCTTGACGTCGAGCCAGCCCAGCGAGGGGGCGCCGGCGAGCCGCAGCAGGCCGAAGCCCGCGGCGACCGCGCTGCGGTCGCGGCGGACCAGGCGGTTGTGCAGCCGGGACGACTCGCCGCCGCCGAGTACGGTCAGCGCCAGGTCGGCGGCGTCGGCCTCGCGGGTGCCGTCGTGGGGCAGCCGGTAGGCGGCCATCAGGGCGCGCGCCGGGACGTCCTCCTCGACGACCTCGCGCAGCTGCCCGCCGATGGTGCCGGGCAGCGCGCCGTCGCGCGGCGGCTGCTTGCCGTCGTGGGAGGGGATGGAGCCGAAGTACTTCTCCACCCAGGCCAGCGTCTGCTCGGGATCGATGTCGCCGACCACCGAGAGCACCGCGTTGTTGGGCGCGTAGTACGTGCGGAAGAACTGCCGCGCGTCCTCCAGGGTGGCCGCGTCCAGGTCGGCCATCGAGCCGATCGGGGTGTGGTGGTAGGGGTGGCCCTCGGGGTAGGCAAGGGCGGTCAGCTTCTCGAAGGCGGTGCCGTAGGGCACGTTGTCGTAGCGCTGGCGGCGCTCGTTCTTGACGACGTCGCGCTGGTTGTCCATCGACTCCTCGTCGAGGGCGGCGAGCAGCGAGCCCATCCGGTCGGCCTCCAGCCAGAGCGCGAGCTCCACCTGGTGGGCGGGCATGGTCTCGAAGTAGTTGGTGCGCTCGAAGCTGGTGGTGCCGTTCAGCGAGCCGCCGGCGCCCTGCACCAGCTCGAAGTGGCCGTTGCCGTGCACCTGCTGGGAGCCCTGGAACATCAGGTGCTCGAAGAGGTGGGCGAGACCGGTGCGGCCCTTGACCTCGTGGCGTGAGCCCACGTCGTACCAGAGGCACACCGCGGCGACCGGGGTCAGGTGGTCCTCGGAGAGCACCACGCGCAGGCCGTTGGCCAGCCGGTGCTCAGTCGCTGTCAGGCCGCCGGAGCCGGCTTGCGCTGTGGCCGTGTGACCCATGGGCATGTACGTCCCTTCGTATCCGATGTGCAGTACCGCAGTGTGAAGTACTGGCGGAGGAAGTCGTGAGTTGAGAAGTCCTGCCACTGTATGCAAGCGCGCGGGCACCTGGCGAAGTTCCCGGGTCGCGGTCGGCGTTGTCAGTGGGACGGTCCACAATGGTCGGATCCAGACCCGATCCGGTACGTGAAGGAGCAGCAGCCGCGATGGCCCGCCGCAGCACGAAGACCCCGCCGCCGCCCGACGACTTCGAGGAGCGGATCCTCGACATCGACGTCGTCGACGAGATGCAGGGCTCCTTCCTCGAGTACGCGTACTCCGTGATCTACTCGCGGGCCCTGCCGGACGCGCGGGACGGAATGAAGCCCGTCCAGCGCCGCATCGTCTACCAGATGAACGAGATGGGCCTGCGCCCCGACCGCGGCTATGTGAAGTGCGCCCGCGTCGTCGGCGAGGTGATGGGCAAGCTGCATCCGCACGGCGACGCCTCCATCTACGACGCGCTGGTGCGCATGGCGCAGCCGTTCTCCATGCGCCTGCCGCTGGTCAACGGCCACGGCAACTTCGGCTCGCTCGGCAATGACGACCCGCCGGCCGCGATGCGGTACACCGAGTGCAAGATGGCGGACGCCACGTCGCTGATGACGGAGTCGATCGACGAGGACACCGTCGACTTCGCCTCCAACTACGACGGCCAGGAGCAGGAGCCGGTCGCGCTGCCGGCCGCCTATCCGAACCTGCTGGTCAACGGCTCGTCCGGGATCGCGGTCGGCATGGCAACCAATATGCCGCCGCACAACCTGGGCGAGGTCATCGCCGCTGCCCGTCATCTGATCCGGCACCCCGAGGCGGACCTGGAGGCGCTGATGCGCTTCGTGCCGGGCCCCGACCTGCCGACCGGCGGCCGGATCGTGGGTCTGACGGGCATCAAGGACGCATACGAGTCGGGCCGCGGCACCTTCAAGATCCGGGCCACCGCCTCGGTGGAGAACGTGACGGCGCGCCGCAAGGGCCTGGTCGTCACCGAGCTGCCCTTCACGGTCGGCCCGGAGAAGGTCATCTCCAAGATCAAGGACCTGGTCGGTTCGAAGAAGCTCCAGGGCATCGCCGATGTGAAGGACCTCACCGACCGTTCGCACGGCCTGCGTCTGGTCATCGAGGTCAAGAACGGCTTCGTGCCCGAGGCCGTCCTTGAGCAGCTGTACAAGCTGACGCCGATGGAGGAGTCCTTCGGCATCAACAACGTGGCCCTGGTGGACGGCCAGCCGCTCACCCTGGGGCTCAAGGAGCTGCTTGAGGTCTACCTCGACCACCGCTTCACGGTGGTGCGCCGGCGCAGCGAGTTCCGCCGCACCAAGCGCCGGGACCGGCTGCACCTGGTCGAGGGTCTGCTCGTCGCCCTGGTCGACATCGACGAGGTCATCAGGATCATCCGGTCGAGTGACAACTCGGCGCAGGCGAAGCAGCGGCTCATCGAGCACTTCTCGCTGAGCGAGATCCAGACCCAGTACATTCTGGACACCCCGCTGCGCCGGCTCACCAAGTTCGACCGGATCGAGCTGGAGAGCGAGCGCGACCGGCTGACCGGCGAGATCGACGAGCTGACCGGGATCCTGGACTCGGACAACGAGCTGCGCAAGCTGGTCTCGGCCGAACTGGCCGCGGTGGCCAAGAAGTTCAGCACCGACCGGCGCACCGTCCTGCTCGAATCGGCGGGCTCGCCCGTCGCGTCCGTCGCCCTCGAAGTCGCGGACGACCCGTGCCGGGTGCTGCTCTCCTCCACCGGCCTGCTGGCGCGTACCGCCCATGGTGAGCCGTTCGTGCCGGGCGAGGACGACAAGCGCGTCAAGCACGATGTGATCGTCTCGGCGGTGCCTGCGACCCAGCGGGGCGATGTGGGTGTGGTGACGTCCGGCGGGCGGCTGCTGCGGCTCGCGGTGATCGACCTGCCGCAGCTGCCGGACACCGCGTCCGCGCCGAATCTGTCGGGCGGCGCCCCGATCTCGGAGTTCCTGTCCGCCCTGGAGCCGGACGAGTCGGTGGTCTGTCTCACCACGCTCGACGAATCGTCGCCGGGCCTCGCGATCGGCACCCAGCAGGGCATCGTGAAGCGCGTCGTGCCCGACTATCCGGCCAACAAGGACGAGTTGGAGGTCATCACCCTCAAGGACGGTGACCGGATCGTGGGCGCGGCCGAGCTGCGCACCGGCGAGGAGGACCTGGTCTTCATCACGGACGACGCCCAGCTCCTGCGCTACCAGGCGAGCCAGGTCCGCCCGCAGGGGCGGCCTGCGGGCGGCATGGCCGGCATCAAGCTGACCGACGGCGCGAAGGTCATCTCGTTCACGGCGGTCGACCCGGCGGGCGACGCGGCGGTGTTCTCGGTGGCCGGCTCGGGCGCCACCCTGCTGGGTGACGCCGCGGTGTCCGCGAAGCTGACACCGTTCGACCAGTATCCGCGCAAGGGCCGGGCCACCGGCGGGGTGCGCTGTCAGCGGTTCCTGAAGGGTGAGGACAAGCTGGTGCTGGCCTGGGCCGGTCCGGCTCCGGTGCGCGCGGCCCAGGCCAACGGCGCCCCGGCCCAGCTCCCCGAGCCCGACCCGCGCCGTGACGGCTCCGGCACACCGCTGCCCTCCCCCGTGGCGGTCCTGGCGGGCCCGTTCTCGTAGCGGGACGTCGGTCGCCAACTAGCGCAGGGGGCCGGGGAGTTCATCGAACTCCCCGGCCCCCTGCGGTTCCCGGAGCCCTCGGGCGCCCTCGCCCTCGCCCTCCTGTTCCTGCTCCTGCTCCGGCTCGGGTACGTAGCGCAGGACACCCCACATCGCGTGCTCGGCGGGGGCCTCGTCCAGGGCGAGGGCCACACACCCGGCGAGCTGCGCCTCCAGGGCGGGCGCGTCGATGCCCGCGCCGATGAGGACGAGTTCGGTGCGGCGCTCCTGGCCGCCGGGCCAGGGCTCGGGGTGGAAGCGCAGGAACCGTCCGACCGCGTGCAGGCCGTACCGGTTGCGGGGGTCGGCGGCGCCGAAGTCGATGAAGCCCTTCATGCGGTACAGGCCGTCGGGCCGGGTGTCGAGAAAGGCCATCAGACGGCGCGGGTCCAGGGGCGTCGGCGAGGTGAAGGCCACGGATTCGTATCCGGCGTGCAGATGCGCGCCCCGGCCATGGCATCCGGCGTGATGGTCGTGGTCCTCGGCGCAGCCGCCGGGCGCCTCGTCGTCCAGGAGGTCGTCGAAGGCCAGCTGGCCGACCCGTTCGGTGACGGGCCGCGCGTCGAAGAAGAGCTCCGGGTCGACCCTGCCGTACGCGGACTCCACCACCACGGCCGCTCCCGCTAGCGAGGCCCGCAGCCGGGCCAGGTCCGCGGGGCCTACCCGGTCCGTCTTGTTCAGGACCACCAGGTCGGCGATGGCACAGTGCCGCTCGATCTCGGGGTGCTTCTCGCGGGTCGTCTCGTACTCGGCCGCGTCGACGACCTCGACCAGGCCCCCGTACACGATTCGCGGGTTCTCGCTGGCGAGCAGCATCTTGACGAGTTCCTGGGGTTCGGCCAGGCCGCTCGCCTCGATGACGATGACGTCGAGACGGGCCGCGGGCCGGGTGAGCCGGTCGAGGTAGACGTCGAGTTCGCTCGCGTCGACGGCGCAGCACAGGCAGCCGTTGCCGAGCGAGACGGTGGAGTCGCCGAGCCGGCCCGCCACCGTCATGGCGTCGATCTCGATGGAGCCGAAGTCGTTGACGATGGCGCCGATGCGGGTGCCGCGGCAGGCCCGGAGCAGATGGTTGAGCAGCGTCGTCTTGCCCGAGCCGAGGAAGCCCGCGAGGACGATGACGGGGATCTGCCGGCCGGACTCGTTCACTTGGGACCTTCCGCGCGCCGCGCCCCCTTGGCACCGCCCGGGCGGGCGGGCGGTCGGACACGGCCTGTCAGCTTGCTGGTTGCCCGGGGACACGGGGCCGGCCGGGCTTCCGCCCGCGCCGTCACCCCATGTGCCACGGAGTGCGATTGTCCCGCACCGCGTCCGCGCACGACGCCGTACCAGCGGGGGGCTGCCAGGATCCCCGGGATCCGCCCGCCCCGGATCCGCCCGCCCCCGGTACCGGTGTGCCCCGATGCCGGAGTGCCCTCCGCGTGGGCCCGATCAGCCGCCGAGGATCCGGGCGGTGGGCCGCCGGGGGTCGTAGGGCGACCAGCCCGGGTTCCCGGTGCGGGCGAACGCGACCCACGCGCCATGGACGTGGGCCGCAAGCCCGTCCGGGGCGGGGTCGGGGCCCAGCAGGCCGGTGTCGCCGTGCAGCCAGGGCTCGTCGGCGGTGTCGAACACGAACGGCAGGTCCACCGTGTGGGCCGCGCCGAGCCGCCCGCCCAGGGCCGTCGAGCGGTACCCGAACGAGTAGCAATGGGTGCGGCCGCCCGAAATCCGGGCGTGCGCCTGCGTGAGGCGCGTCGTGCCCGCCGTGAACAGGGCCTGCCCGAGCACGGCGGAGCGCAGCTCGCCGGGTGTCGCGTCCGGCCGTGCCGAGCGGTGCGCGGCGAGTGCGCCTCGGGGGTCGGCGTGGACGCGCGCGGCCAGGTCCAGGAGGTCGGCGTCGGTGGTGGACTCCAGGCCGCCACCGGGCACGACGTAGAGGTTCCCCTCCTCGGTGGTGGCGCCGATGAGCAGGTCGACGTCGGCGGCCGGGCCCTCGGCCAGGGCGTCGGCCGGCTGGACGGGCAGGACGAGGCCGAACGGGCTGAGCCCGGCCAACGGGTCCGTGGCGGTACCGGTCCGCAGATCGAGGCCGGCCAGGGCGGGCAGGATCGCGAGGAACTGTTCGTCAGGGACGGGGGCGAAGGCCCGCACGGTGGGTTCGACGCCCAGCGCCGCGGCCGCGGCAGCGGTGACGCGCTCTCCCTGCTCCGGGGTGAACGCGCCCGTCCCGTTGCCGCTTTGGATGATCGCGCGCCGGAACAGGCCGCCGGCCCCCGGCGTGGCGAGCAGCGCGCCGACAAGCGTGGCACCCGCCGACTGCCCGAAGAGCGTGACGTTGCCGGGGTCGCCGCCGAAGGCCGCGACGGACTCCCGCACCCAGGTCAGCGCGGCGAGCACGTCCAGCAGTCCCCGGTTGTCCGGGGCGCCCGCCAGGGCGAGGAAACCGGGTATGCCCAGGCGGTAGTCGACCGACACGAGCACGACACCGTCGCGGGCGAAGGCACTGCCGTCGTAGAGCGCGGCGCGGCTCGACCCGGTGACGAATCCGCCGCCGTGCACGAACACCATGACGGGGCGCGCGCCGTTGTCGGCGGCGGGCGTGTGGACATCGACGGTCAGGTACTCCTCGCCGGGCACCCAGCCCGGCCCGAAGTAGGGGGTCATGTCGAGCCGGCCGAAGTCGCGGGCCGGCTGGGGCGCGGTGGGCCCGGGCCGTGTGCCGTCGCGGAGACCGGACCAGCCCGGATGCGGTGCGGGCGGCGCGAAGCGGCCGGCTCCGGTGGGCGCCGCCGCGTAGGGCAGGGCGCGGTAGCGCTCGCCGGATCCGTCCCGGACGCCGCGCACGGCGCCGGCCGGGGTGTGCGCCACGGGGTATGCCTGTGCGGGCACGGAGAGCTCCTTCTGTACGGCGATGGGGGCGCTGTGCGGCGTCGCACGCCGGGCGGTGGAGTGCGCGCGGTCGTGCGGGGGCCTCACCTGAGCCGTGAGAAGGGCGCCCACTGCTTGACCGCGAACCTCGACCCTTCGCGGGTGATTTCGGCCGCGCCCCGGCCGCCGAAGTGCGCGGGGAAGACGAGCATGGTGTCGTCGGCGGCGCGGCCGAGCAGCGCGCGCCGGGTCGCGCGGGAGCGCACCGGATCCTCGCAGAAGCAGGAGTTGACCTCGGGCTCCGCGATCTGGAGCGCGGTGTGCATCAGATCGCCGACGAACAGGGCCCGCTCGCCGCCCGATCGCAGGGTCAGCACGGACGAGCCCGGCGTGTGTCCCGCCGCCAGGTCAAGACGCAGGTTCTTGTCGATGCGGTACGTGTCCTCCCACAGGCGGGTGAGTCCCGCCTGGCGTACCGGCGTGACGCTGTCCTCGAAGACGTTCTGGTTCCCGCGCCCCAGAACGCTTCGGTTGTCGTTGGCCGGATCCCAGAAGTCGACGTCGCGCCGGTTCATCAGATACGTGGCGTTGGGGAAGGTGGGCACCCAACTCCGGCCGTCCAGGCGGGTGTTCCAGCCGACGTGGTCGACGTGCAGATGCGTGTTGATCACGATGTCGACGTCCTCGGGCGCCACCCCGGCGGCGGCGAGGCGGTCGAGGTAGTCGGTGTCGAGGCGGTTCCACACCGGCGCGTAGGGCCGGTCCTTGTCATTGCCGACGCCGGTGTCCACCAGGATGGTGCGGCCCTCGCTGCGCAGCAGCCAGGTCTGGATGGCCGTGCGGCACTCGTCCGTCCCCGGGTCCCAGAAGTCGGGCGCGAGCCAGGAGCGGTGCTCGTCCCAGGAACCGTGGGGGCTGTCCGGGAAGAACCGGCCGGGCGACAGCTCGGCGGAGCCGTAGAACTCCTTGACGCGGGTGACGGTGACGTCGCCGAGCGTGAGCTGTTCGGGAATCGGGTCCGGCGCATCCATTGGGTCCGGCGCATCCATGGGGTCCATCGGGTGCGGCGCATTCATCGGGTCCAGCACATCCATCGGGTCCATCGGGTGCGGCGCATTCATCGGGTCCATCGGGTCCGTCCTCGGGTCGGGCAGGTCGTCGAACGGGACCGAGCCTGGACACGTGGGACGGCGCGTGCCACTCCCGGCCTTGCCTCCCCCCGGCAGGGTGTGGCTGGGGGCGGCCGGGACGCGAATACTGGAGCGGTGAACGGACCCGGCCCGCTCGGCACCTTCCTCCATGTCCGGCGTACGCGGCTGCGGCCCGAGGACGTCGGCCTGCGCGACCTCGGCCCCCGCAGACGGGTGGCCGGGCTCAGGCGTGAGGAGCTGGCCCAGTTGGCGGGGGTCAGCGTCTCCTACTACGCCCGCCTCGAACAGGGCCTGTCCCGGGGCGCATCGGCCGAAGTGCTCGATGCGATCGGCCGCGCCCTGCTGCTCGACGACCAGGAGCGTGAGCACCTGGGCCGGCTCGCGCACGCCACCCGTCACACTCCCCGGATGCGCCGTCCGCGGCCGGAGAAGCTGTCCCCCGAGACGCGCGACCTGCTGCGCGCCGTCGAGGGCGTCCCCGCGCTCGTGCTGGGCCGCCGTACCGATGTGCTGGCCTGGAACGCCCTCGGGCACGCGCTGCTGGCCGGCCACCTGGACCGCCTCTCCCCCGCCGACGCGGCGCGGCGTCCCAACATGACCCGGATGCTGTTCCTCGACCCGCACTGCCGGGAGCTGTACGCCGACTGGAGGCGCAAGGCGCGCGCGGTCGTCGGCAATCTGCGCGTGGCCGTCGGCCGGCATCCCGAGGACGCGCTGCTCGCGGAGCTGGTCGGCGAACTGACCATGAAGAGCCCGGAGTTCGTCGCGCTGTGGCGCGATCACCGGGTGACGCCGTGCGACGCCGCGTCCTACGAGCTGCGCCATCCGGCCGTCGGGCCGGTGACGGTGACGCAGCAGACCCTGTCGATCGCCCGGTCACCGGAGCAGATGCTCATCGTGTGCACCACCGCCGCCGGTTCGTCCGACGAGGCGGCCCTTGCCCTTCTGCGGCAGCTGAGCTGCGAGAACGCGACCGCAGCTGCGACCGCGGCCGGGCCTGGCCGCGACGAGCCGGCTCAGGCCGCGGGGACCGGCTGCGGCGGGGGCGGGCCCACGTAGCGGGCCGCCGGGCGAATGATCTTCGAGTCCGCCGACTGCTCCAGGACATTGGCGCTCCAGCCCACCACCCGGGCGGCGCAGAACGTGGGCGTGAACATCTCGCGGGGCAGGCCGCACAGCTCCATGACCACACCGGCGTAGAACTCCACGTTGGTGTGCAGTTCGCGGCCCGGCTTGAGCTCGGCCAGGATCGCCTCGACCTGGCGCTCGACTTCGACGGCGAAGTCCACGAGCGGCCCGCCGAAGCCCTGGGCGATGCCGCGCAGCATGCGGGAGCGGGGGTCCTCGGTGCGGTAGACGGGGTGTCCGAACCCCATGATCCGCTCGCCGGCCAGGACGCGTTCGCGGATCCAGCCGTCGATACGGTCGGGCGTTCCGATCGCGTCGAGGGTGTCCAGGGCGCGGCTGGGGGCGCCCCCGTGCAGGGGCCCGGAGAGCGCGCCGACGGCGGCGACCAGGCTCGCCGCGACATCGGCCCCGGTGGAGGCGACGACGCGGGCGGTGAAGGTGGACGCGTTGAAGCCGTGGTCGATGGTGGAGATGAGGTACTGCTCGACGGCCCGTACACGCTCGGGCTCGGCCTCCGAACCGGTCAGCATGTAGAGGTAGTTGGCGGCGTACGGCAGGTCGTCGCGCGGCTCCACCGGGTCGAGTCCCTGGCCGAGCCGGTGCAGGGCGGTCAGCAGGGTGGGCACGGCGGCGCAGGCGGCGAGGGCGTCCTCGGCGCGCTGCGAGGCGTCCAGGTCGTACACCGGCCGCAATCCCTTGGCCGCGCCGAGCAGGGAGAGCGCGGTGCGCAGCCCGGCGAGCGGACCCGACAGGGCGCCGGTGCGGGCGATGCCGGGCAGTGCCTCGCGTACGCCGTCGGGCAGGTGGCGCAGCCGTGCGGTGCGGGCGGTGAAGGCGGCGCGGGCGGCCGCGTCGGGCAGTTCGCCGTGGAACATCAGGTGCCAGACGTCCTCGAAGGTACGGCTCTGGGCGAGCTCGACGGCCGAGTACTGGCGGTAGTGGTAGAAGCCCTCGCGGCCACGGACGTCGCCGAGCCCGGTGTCCGTGACGACGACGCCCGCGAGCCCGCGGGGTACCGCGACGGGGGCGGTGGTGGTGCCGGCCATGTGACTGCCTCCTTCAGATCTTCATGTTGACTTGACTGTCTATGATTGACGTCAGGCCTGTCAACATTGATTCAATCAATATGGATACGGTGACCCCATGACGGAACAACCACGGCTCACCACCCGCGAGGCGGCGCAGCGGCTCGGCGTGAAGCCCGAGACGGTCTACGCGTACGTCAGCCGCGGCCAGCTGAGCAGTGAGCGCGCGCCCGGCGGGCGGGGCTCCACCTTCGACGCGCGGGAGGTCGACGCGCTGGCCGGGCGCGGCAGTCGGCGCGAGCCGGGCACCGGCGGCGCGAGCGGCGCGAGCGGCGAGTTGAGCTTCCGTACCGGCATCACCCTGATCGACAAGGACCGCTACTACTTCCGTGGCGTCGACGCGGTCGAGCTCGCCACCGCGTACGGCTTCGAGGACGTCGCAGAGTGGGTGTGGACCGGGGAGCCGGCTCACGGCTCGCGCTTCACCGCGCCGCAGCAGTTCCTGGACGCGGCGCGGCTCGCCGTGGACGCGCTGCCCGTGCACAGCAGCTCCATGGACCGGCTGCGGGTCGCCGCGGTCGCGACGGCGGCCGCCGACCCGCTGCGCTTCGACCTCGATCCGTCCGCGGTCCTTGCCTGCGGCCGCATGCTGATCCCGACGCTGGTCGGGGCCCTGCCGACGGTGGGCCAACACCGCAGCGGCGAGGGCCGGCTCGCCCGGCAGCTGTGGCAGCGCCTGACGTCCCAGCTGCCTGACGAGGCGTCAATTCGCTTGCTGGACACGGCACTCGCGCTGCTCATCGACCACGATCTGGCCGCCTCCACGCTCGCCGCCCGCATCGCCGCCTCCGCGCGCGCCCATCCGTACGCCGTCGTATCGGCCGGGCTCGGCGTCCTGGAGGGGCCGCTGCACGGCGCCGCCAGCGGCCTGGCCCACCGCACCCTGGCGGAGGTGCTGGAACGCGGCGGCGCGGCCCCGGTCGTCGCCGACCATCTGCGCTCGGGACGGCGCGTGCCGGGCCTCGGGCACCGGCTGTATCCGGGCGAGGACCCGCGCGCCACGGCGCTGTTCGCGCTCCTTGGGGCGATCCCGCAGGCGGCGGACGCGCTGGCCGCGGCGCGCGACGTGGTCGACACGACCGCCCGGCACACCGCGCTGCACGCCAACGTCGACCTGGCGCTCGCCGTCATGAGCGTCGCGTTCGGCATGCCCGCCGAAGCCGGCGAGACGGTGTTCGCGGTGGCCCGCACGGCGGGCTGGCTCGCGCACGCCCTGGAGGAGTACGCCGAGCGGCCGCTGCGCATGCGCCCCAGCGGCCACTACACCGGCCCACGCCCGCCGCGCCCGCTGCCCGCCTGACGTACCGGGCCCGCGCCGGAACGCGAGGGCCCGGACCGCCGCGCGGGTACGCGCGACGGCTACGGGCCGGGTGGTCGCACGGGCAGTCAGGAACGCTCAGGCGCCGTCAGAGGCGGTCAGGGCCGTCAGGGTTCGTCAGAGGTCGTCAGGGGGCGTACGCCTCGAACTCGCTGACCTGCGCGGCCGGCCAGCCCGTGTTGGCGGTGACCGTGAGCCGCAGATGGCGGGTGCTGGTGCCGGCCGGCAGGGGGATGGTCGCCTTGTTGCCGGTGGCCGGGTCGAAGGTGTAGCCGTGGCTCGCCACGAGCTGCCCGTAGGAGCCGTTGTCGGTGCTGCCGAGCACCGACAGGGTCTGGGTGCGGGCGCCCCACGCGGTGGCGGGCGGCAGCTTCAGAACCAGCGTGCCCACGGCCCGCACCGAGCCGAGGTCCACGGCGATCGACTGCGGGAAGGCGTTGTTGGCGCTCTCCCAGTAGGTGTTGGCGTCACCGTCGACTGCCTTCGCCGCGTCGTAGACCTGGGTGTGCGAGGTCTCGGTGACCGGGCGGCCCTTGGCGAGGTCGGGGTCGGCGGGCGGCGGGCTGCTCGGGGGCGGCGAGCCGGGCCCGGTGGGCGGCGGGCTGCTCGGGGGTGTGGTGGCGCCGCCGTGGTCGTAGTTGGGCTTGGGCCACTCGCCGCAGTAGGTGGCGGGCAGCTTGCTGTTCCAGCCGGAGTTTCCGGCGCCCTGGGTGAGATTGAGGTTGCCGCCGAGGCAGCTGTAGACCGGCTCGGAGAAGCCGAGGTTCTTCGCGGTGACCCCGGCCATGGTGAGCTGGGCGGGGTCGTTGAACTGGAGGGCGAAGGTGCCGGTCCCGTCAATGGTGACGTTGTTGAAGTGGACGCCCTTGGTGGTGCCGGACACGAAGTGGATGGCTGCGTAGGAGCTGTCCAGGATGTCGGTGTCGGTGACGTTGACCGTCGCCTTGTCCATGGTGCTGTTGCGGGAGTCGAACCAGACCGCGCCGATCGGGAACGGCCAGCCGAGGTCGGCGTTGCCCGCCCGGATCGTGGTGTTGCGGGCCAGGGTGATGGTGCCCCTGACGTCGGTGCCGCTGCCGGGGTTGACGCCGTCGAACCGGTTGCCGACGTGCAGGCCGCCGCCGTTGGTGACGGTGTCCGCGACCACGTTGTCGGTCGCCGCGTTGTCCGTGCCTCCGTACAGGGCGATGTTGTTGGCGAGGACCGGCGCCACCACGGTGTTGTTCTTGAACGTGTTGTCGGCGTCGGTCACGGTGTCCGACCACATGGCGAGTCCGTCGTCGCCGGTGTTGCGCAGGAAGGTGTTCTCGACCGACGAATGGGTCACCCCCCAGTGGAAGTTGACGCCGTCGGCCGTCTGGTCCAGGATCCGGCTGTTCTTGATGTGGAAGTCGTCCATGGGGCCGTCCATCCACGCCCCGACCTTGGTGTGCTGAAGCCATATGTTGTCGACGGTGGAGTTGCTGAGCGCCCCGCCGATCCCGTTGACCTGGTCCTCGTCGACACGCTCGGTGATCTCGCCGATCAGCGCGAAGTCCTTGAGGGTCACCTTGCGGCTGGGGCCGCCCGCCTCGTAGGGCCGGATCCCGCCCTTGTAGCCGCCGCCGCTCACGTACTTGCCGTAGATCCCGGCGGCCCGGGTGCGGTCGGTGGAGCTGCGGCCGGTGAGCACCGAGTACCAGGGGCCGGCTCCGCGCAGCGTCACCTGGTCGACCACCACATGGTCGGTGAGCTTGAAGGTGCCCGAGGGGATGTAGACCTCCTTGCCCTGCGCCTTGCCGGCGTCGACGGCCTGCTGGAAGGCGGAGGTCGAGTCGGCCGCGCCGCTCGCGTCGGCGCCGTAGTCCGCCACCGAGAGCGAGCCGGCGGGGCGGGCCACCGGGTCCGGGACCAGCTCGAAGTCGGCGAGGTCGACGACCGCCCACGGGGTCGCACTGGTCGACGGCAGGGTGACACGGACCTTGGACCCGGCGGGCAGGGTCTTGCCCAGGAGGGTGCGGGTCTCGTCGTAGAAGTGGTGCGGCTTGTCGCCCGGCTGGTTCTGGAAGGGATAACTGCCGTAGAACCAGCCGTACTTGGAGGTGAAGGTGAGGTCCTTCAGCTTGGCTCCGGCGGAACTCAGCTCGACGGGCGCGCTGATGCCGGTGCCGGCCGCGTTGTCCGGGACGCTGTAGCGGATGTCCACGGCGTTGGCGGGTTGGGTGAGGGTGAACTCGACGTACTGTCCAGCCGCGCTCAGCTTCACCGCGCTGCGGCCCGACGCCTCGGAGGGCAGCGAGGTGTACGTGCGGTCGGGGCCGATCACCGTGCCGTTGGTGGTGGCGGCCTCCGCCTCCAGCTCGGTGAACGGCACGTCGGCGCCGCGCCCCGCCACGGCGAGCGGGGAGAGCGGGACGGATTCGGCGGCCGACGCCGAGGCGCCGGAGCCGAGCCCCACCGCGCCGAGCGCGACGACACAGGCGAGCGCGGCGACCGCGGCGGCGGCCCGCCCGGCGGGCAGGGTGCGCCCGGCCGGTGCGGTGCGCGCACACCCAGCGGGGTGTTCCGACGCGTTCTTGTCCGGGGGTGGGGGCGGTGGCTCCTGGCGTACGGCGTCGCGGGCGGCTCTCATCATGCGCATGAGGGACCCTCTTTCGTGGGGGGAGCGGGGATGGGAGGGAGGAGCGGGATGGTGCGGACGGGGTCAGGCGCGCAGCCAGACCGCCGTGTCCTTGGGGAGCAGCCCGCCGGCGAGGGGGCCACTCGCGAGCAGGAGCGCGCGATGGGTGGGGAGCGGGACCGGCGCGTCCCCGAGGTTGACCACACAGCACAGGCCCCCCTCACGGGCGAAGGCGAGGACACCCTCGGGCGCTTCGAGCCATGTCAACGCGCCGTCGCCGAAGCCGGGTTGGGTGCGGCGCAGCAGCAGGGCACGGCGGTAGAGGGCGAGCATGGAGGAGGGGTCGCCGCCTTGGCGGTCGGCTGCGTACGTGGCCCAGTCGGCGGGCTGCGGGAGCCAGGGCGTGGCCCACGGCTCGGCCGTCCAGGGCAGCGGGACGCGGCAGCCGTCACGGCCGGGGTCCACTCCGCCGGAGCGGAAGTGCATGGGGTCCTCGATGCGGTCGAGCGGGATGCCGGCCTCGGGCAGGCCCAGCTCCTCGCCCTGGTAGAGGTAGACCGAGCCGGGCAGGGCGAGGGAGAGCAGGGCGGCGGCGCGTGCCCTGCGGGTGCCGAGCGCCAGGTCGGTGGGGGTGCCGAAGCGCTTCTTGGCGAAGTCGAAGCCGGTGTCCGCGCGGCCGTAGCGGGTGACCGTGCGGGTCACGTCGTGGTTGCACAGGACCCAGGTGGCGGGCGCGCCGACCGGGGCGTGTTCGGCGAGGGTGTCGTCGATGGCGGCGCGCAGGCGCGTGGCGTCCCACGGGCAGGCCAGGAAGGTGAAGTTGAAGGCGGTGTGCAGTTCGTCGGGACGCAGATAGCGGGCGAAGCGCTCGCTGTCGGGCAGCCACACCTCGCCCACGAACACCGCCCCGTACTCGTCGGCGATCGTGCGCCATGAGCGGTAGATGTCGTGGAGTTCGTCGCGGTCGATGTACGGGTGCGGGTGCGGGTCCACGCCTTCGGCGAATTCGGGCAGCCCGGGGTCCTTGGCGAGCAGCGCCGCCGAGTCGATGCGTACGCCGGCCACGCCCCGCTCGAACCAGAACCGCAGTACGTCCTCGTGTTCCTTGCGCACCTGGGGGTGGGCCCAGTTGAGGTCGGGCTGTTGGGGGGTGAACAGGTGGAGGTACCACTCGCCGTCCTCGACCCGGGTCCAGGTCTGTCCCGCGAACTGCGACGGCCAGGCGTTCGGCGGCAGTTCGCCGTGCTCACCGCGCCCGGGCCGGAAGTGGAAGAGCTTCCGTTCGGGGCTGCCGGGGCCGGCCGCCAGAGCCGCCTGGAACCATGTGTGCTGGTCCGACAGGTGGTTCGGCACGATGTCGACGATGGTGCGGATGCCGAGCTCGCGGGCCTCGACGATCAGTTTCTCGGCCTCGGACATCGTGCCGAACGCCGGGTCGATGGCGCGGTAGTCGGCCACGTCGTAGCCGCCGTCGGCGAGCGGCGACAGGTACCAGGGCGTGAACCACAGGGCGTCGACGCCCAGTTCGGCGAGGTAGGGCAGCTTGGCCCGGACGCCCGCGAGGTCGCCGGTGCCGTCGCCGTCACCGTCGGCGAAGCTGCGTACGTACACCTGGTAGATGGCGGCCGAGCGCCACCAGTCGTCGCTTTCGTGGGCTGCCACGTGAGATTCCTTTCGGGCAGGGGGGTTTCCGCCGCCGGCCCCGTCGATCAGCGGGGGCATGGTGGGTGGGGCCGGCGGCGGAGTGCGGGAGAGCGGGGAGCGAGGCGTCAGCCCTTGAGGCCGCCCGCGGTGAGGCCGCTCATGATGTTGCGCTGGAACACGATGAAGATGAGAAGGGTGGGAATCGACGCCATGGCGAGGGCGGCCGTGAGCCAGTTCTCCGGCACGCCCTGGGCGAGCGAGTAGATGCCCACGTTGAGGGTCTGCTTGCTGGGATCGGGCAGCGTGAGCATCGGCCAGAGGAAGTCCTTCCAGACGCCGATGACCGCGAAGATGGAGACGACGCCGAGGATCGGCCGGGAGATGGGCAGCACCACCGAGCGCAAGGTGCGCAGCGGTGAGGCGCCGTCGATGGACGCGGCGTCCAGGAGCTCACGCGGGATCGAGTCGAAGAACCGCTTGAGCAGGAAGATGTTGAAGGCGTTGGTGACGGACGGCAGCCAGATCGCCCACGGTGTGTTCAGCAGGTTCCGCCGGAAGATCGGCACGTCGAGCACGGTCAGGTACTGCGGCACGACGAGCACGGCGGCCGGGATCATGAGGGTGGCCAGCATCATCGCGAGGACGGCCTTGCCGAACACGGGGCGCAGCTTGGACAGCGAGTAGGCGGCGGCCACGTCCAGGACGAGCTGGAAGGCGAGCGCGCCGAACGCGTACCAGAGGGTGTTGAGCAGGAGTTTGGCGAAGTCCATCACCCGCCAGGCATGGGTGAAGTTCTCGGTGTGCACGCCGTGCGGGACCAGGGTGGGCGGGATCCGGGTGAACTCCTCGGTGGATTTCAGCCCGTTGACGGCCATCCAGTACAGCGGCCCGATGAAGACGAGCGTGAACAGGACCATCACGAGGGCGAACACGGTCCAGTAGACGACCTTGCCCCGGGTGCGGCCGAGGGTGGCCGGCGAGATGAGTGTGCGGGTCGACATGGGTTTCCCACCGTCCGGGTCTACTGGTCGCTGTCTCGGCTCAGGCGCACGTACGCCGCCGAGAACCCGGCGAGCAGCACCAGCAGGCACAGGCCGAGGGCCGCGGCGCCGCCGTAGTTGTTGAAGTTGAAGGCGTACTGGTAGATCAGGTAGACCACGGTCGTCGTGGAGCCCTCGGGTCCCGCGCCGTTGGTGAGCAGGAACGGCTCGGTGAAGACCTGCATGGTCGCGATGATCTGCATCAGGAACATCAGCGAGAGCACGAGCCGGGTCTGCGGCACGGTGACATGCCAGATCTTGCGCAGCAGGCCCGCGCCGTCGAGTTCGGCCGCCTCGTACAGCTCGCCGGGGATGCCCTGGAGGGCGGCGAGGTAGACGAGGGTGGCGCTGCCCATGTTCATCCAGGTCGCCGCGATCACCACCGAGAGCATCGCGGTGTCGGTGGACTGGAGCCACTGCTGCGCGGGCAGCCCGAACAGCTCGAAGATCCGGTTGAACAGGCCGTGTCCGGGGTCGTAGAAATACTTGAAGAGCAGCACCGATGCGACCGGCGGGAGCATCACCGGCAGGTAGACGAGGAGCCTCAAGTAGCCCTGGCCGTGCCGGAGTTCGTTGAGCAGGACGGCGACGAGGAACGGCAGCACGAAGCCGAGGACCAGGGCGAGGCCGGTGAAGAGCAGGGTGTTGCGCCAGGCCTGCCAGAACGCCGGGTCGTGGAAGACGTAGCTGAGGTTGGACCAGCCGGCCCAGGTGGTGCGCCCGTCCTTCGTCTTCTGGAAGGCGAGCACGAACTCCCTGACCATGGGGTACCAGGAGAAGAAGGCGAAGCAGAGCACGGCGCCGATGAGGAAGCCGTGGGCGGTGAGGTTGCGCCGCAGCGCCCGGGTGAATGATCCGCTCGGCCGGGGCGGTACGGCGTCCTGGCGCGGCCGGGTCGTTTCCCGTGGGGGCAGTGTGGAGGCCGACATCGTCACTCCTGATTCCGGGGCGGGCGGGGCCAGGGGGCCGGCGGATCCGGCCCCTGCCGCCGTAGGCGCTACTGGTTCGCCAGGACCTGGTCGACCTGCGTCTGGGCACTCGACAGCAGCTTCGTGATGTCGGCGTCCTTGTTGGTGAGCACCGCGGACATGGCGTTGTCGAGGACCTTGTAGACCTCCTGCGCCTTCGGCGGCTCGGCCTTGCCCGGGACTGGGTTCGCGAGGTACGGCGCGAAGTTGGCGACCGGCATGGTGGCGTTGTCGGTACGGGACTTCAGGTCGGCGGCCTTCACGTCACCGGTGAAGAAGTTGGGCTGCGGCACACCGACCGGGAGCTGGTCGGCCTTGGTGCGGGCCCAGTCGAACTGGCCCTTGCCCGGCGAGAGATTCTTGAAGTTGAGCCAGGCGATCGCGGCCTTGATCTTGTCGGGCGAGCTGCCCTGCTTGATCATGTAGCCGTTGCCGCCGGTGAGGGTGGCCTTGGCGCCGGGGATCGGGCCCATGCCGAAGTTCTCGTACGTCGCGCCCAGTTGCTGGACCATGTACGCGATGTCGTCGGGCGCGGCCAGGAACATGCCGAGCTTGTCGGCGGTGATCTGCTTCTGGAGGTCGCCCCACTTCAGGAGCTGGGTCTTGCTCATGCTCTGGTCGCTCCAGCGCATGTCGTGCAGCTGCTGGAGGACCTGCCGGCCGGTGGCGTTGTCGAAGGCGGCCTTGCCGTCGGCGCCCACCACGTCGCCGCCGAGGCTGTACATCGCGGCGGTGAAGTGCCAGCCGCCGGTGTTCTCGGCGCTGTACTCGCCGTAGCCGTAGGTGCCGTTGCCGAGCTTGGCTATCGCCCGGGAGTCGGCGCGGACCTCGTCCCAGGTGGCCGGCGGCTTGTCGGGGTCGAGCCCGGCCTGCTGGAACAGCTTCCGGTTGATCATGATGCCCATCTGGTAATTGCTGGTGGGCAGGCCGTACATCTTGCCGTCCTTCTTGTACACCCCCATCACGGCCGGGTCGATGCTCTTCAGCGCCGGTACGGACCTGTCGGTGACGTAGGCCGAGATGTCGGCGGCGCCGTTGTTGTCCAGGACCTGCTGGAGGTCGGTGAAGTAGGAGTAGAAGACGTCGGGTTGGGACTTCGCCTTCAGGGCGGCGGTGAAGCGGGGCGGCTCCTCGCACTGCCCGGGCGTGGACTTCCCGAGGATGTGCACGTTCGGATACGTCTTGTTGAACGTGGCGACGTCCTGCTTCCACTCCTTGAGCTCGGCGGCCTTCGCGGCCGGCGGCATGCAGTCGATGGTGAGGTTCACCGTCGTCTTCGGGTCGGGCGGGGCCGCGGGGTCACTCGATCCGGCGCCGGGCCTGCTGTCGCCGCCTCCCGTGTCGCTGCTGCTGGTTCCGCAGGCGGCGAGGGCGGTGAGGGCGAGGGCGCCGGCCAGGGCGGTGGCGGCGGTGCGGTGTGCGTGTCGTGCGGGGCGGAACCAGGTGCGTCTCATCGAAGGACCCCTTCGGGAGGAGCGGGGAAGCCCGTCGCTGACGGCAGCGGGGCGCGGCACACTCAATCACCGGTGACGCCACCGCGCAATATCTCACGCAGACTTCGTAAAACTTCGACAGAGTGCTGTACGTGGGGATCGCGGCCCATGCACACAACAGCGCGCCGGGCGGAATTGCCCGGCGCGCTGGATGGCGTACCCCCGCACGTGGTCAGCGCGGGACTTGCGCGGTCGACCCCCGCACCACGAGCTCCGGTTCGAAGAGGAGTTCGCCGGGGGGCACGACGCCACCCTGGATCTGTGCGGAAAGGAGCTCGACCGCGGCGCGGCCCATCGCTTCAATGGGCTGGCGCACGGTGGTCAGCGGGGGCTCGGTGCAGTTCATGAAGGCGGAGTCGTCATAGCCCACGACGGAGACGTCGCGCGGCACGTCGAGACCCCGCCTGCGGGCGGCCCGCACGGCGCCGAGTGCGAGCGGGTCGCTGGCGCAGATGATGCCGGTGACGCCGCGCTCCAGCAGGCGCGAGGTGGCGGCCTGACCGCCCTCAAGGGAGAACATCGCGCGCTCGACACGGTCCTCGGCGAAGTCGGCGCCGGCCGCCGCGGCCAGGGCGCGGGCCGCCTCCAGCTTGCGCAGCGAGGGCACGTGGTCGGGCGGCCCGAGCACCAGGCCGATGCGCCGGTGACCGAGCGATGCCAGGTGGCGCCAGGCCTGTTCCATCGCCACCGCGTCGTCGCAGGCGACGACGGGGAAGTCGAGGTGGTCGATGGCGGCGTTGATGAGCACGACCGGGACCTTGCGGTCCGCGAGCTGCTGGTAATGCCCGTGCGGAGCCTCCCTCTGCGCGAAGAGGCCGCCCGCGAAGACCACCCCGGAGACCTGCTGCTGAAGGAGCAGATCGACGTAGTCGGCCTCCGAGACGCCGCCCTTGGTCTGTGTGCACAGGACGGGGGTGAGCCCCTGCTGGGCGAGCGCCCCGCCGATGACCTCGGCGAACGCCGGGAAGATGGGGTTCTGGAGCTCGGGCAGGACCAGGCCGACCAGGCGGGCCCGTTCGCCGCGCAGCTGGGTCGGGCGCTCGTAGCCGAGCACGTCGAGCGCCGTGAGCACGGCCTGCCGGGTGGACGGGGAGACTCCCGGTTTGCCGTTGAGCACCCGGCTGACCGTGGCCTCGCTGACTCCAACCTTCTTCGCCACCTGAGCAAGTCGTCGCGTCATGAGCGCAAGACTAGCGCAAGCCATGCAAGCCGCTTGCGCAAGCCGCTTGCGTTGCTGGGGCGCTCCCACGCGGACGTGCGGACGCCGCCCCGGGGAGACCCGGGGCGGCGTCGCGCGGCTCCCTGCTACGGGGTGCTGTCGGCTACGGGGTGCTGTCGGCTAGTGGATGGTGTCGGCTACGAGCTGGTGTCGATCGTGAAGGTGGAGGTGGTGTTCCTGATGTCCTGGGCGTTGCCGCTCAGCTTGAGGTTGTTGAAGGTGACCTCGCCGACGGCCGGACCCTGCCCGGGCTCGGGCAGCTCATTGGCCCAGATGCCGATGCCGGACTTGGCGTCGAACGCGTCCCCGCTCTTCTTCGCCCCGCTGATGCTCACGTTGGTGAGCACGCTGTCCTTGATCGGATTCAGCGGCGTGCTGCCGTTGTACTTCGTCTGGAACATGATCCCGGAGTACGTCGGATCGGTGATGTCGAGGTCGCTGATCCGGATCCCCTGGAACACGTACTCGGCCGAGTACATCCACAGCGCGCCGAACGCCTGCGCGCCCCAGAAGTGGCCGCCGGAGCGCACCAGGGAGATGCCCTGGAAGTCCGTGGGATCCGTCCCGAAGCCGAGGGCGGGGATCGCGCCGAACTTCAGCGTGCCGATGGTCAGTCCGGGATACGTCAGCATGTCGGCCGCGTACAGGTTCCGGAAGGTGTTGGCGGTGCCCCCGTACACGGCGAATCCGGCGGCTCGCCAGGTCAGCAGCGCGCTCAGGTTCTCGAAGACGTTGCCGGTCTCGTCGGCGTCGGTGATGTCGGTCGCCGGGAACAGCGCGAAGCTGTCGTCCCCGGTGGAGCGGGCCTCCACATTGCTGATGGTGTTGTCGCTGCTGCCGTGGGTCAGGTTGATCCCGTCCGCGTACAGGTCGCGGACCCGGGAGTTCTTGATGGTGATGTGGTCGGTGTTGGTGCCCCAGTACAGGCACATCATGTGCTCGACCCACACGTTGTCGATCGTCATGTCGGCGACGTTCGCGAAGTTGAAGACCTTGCCGGGGCCGTCGTTGCGCGAGGTGTAGTTGCCGAAGAAGCCGAATCCGGTGAAGGAGGAGCCGTTGGCGGAGGCCTGTACGTCGAAGCCGGCGTCGGTGTTCTCCTGGTCGGGCGGCGTGACGAAGCGGCTGAACCAGGGGCCCGCGCCGACCAGCTTCACGGCCTTGCCGTAGACCTGGAATTTGTTGCTCGTGGTGTAGGTGCCGGGCGGCAGATAGACGCCGACGAGCTTGCCGGTGGTGTCCATCCGGACGGTGTCCAGGGCGTTCTGCACGTCCTGCTGCGCGGTGCCGGCGGGCACGACGTAGGCCGCAGGGTCGGGGTTGGGGAGCTGGCCGACCTGTTCCAGGTCGATGAAGTCGATGGCGTACGTGGAGGTGTTCGCGGTGTCCTTCTGGAGGCGGATGGTGCTGCCTGCCTTCACGGTGTCGCCGAGCAGGACGTTGGCCTCGTCGTAGATGTGACGCGGTCCGCCGGAGCCCGGCGAGTTGTTGGGGCTCGCCTCGGCGCCGTACTGCCACATGTACTTCGAGCTCAGGTCGATGGCTTTGCGCAAGACACCGTCGACATAGATGTCCAGGCTCGCGCTGGTGCCGCCGCCGCCTGCCGCGTCCGGTATGGAGAAGCGCGTCACCAGGCTGTTGGCGTCGGCGCGCGTGGTGAACTGCACATAGTTTCCGGTGGAGTTGAGCGTGACGGCCTTGCGGCCGGAGGCCTCGCCCGCGAGGTCGCCGATGGTCCGGTTGGGCCCGACGACCTGGGCGCCGCCGCCCGTCACACCGTCCTCCGCCTCATAGGTGTCGTACGGCATGTTGGCGCCGCGCCCGACGTAGAACGCCTGCCGGCTCGTGTTGTTGGCGCGCTTGACCGGGAGTTCGTTGGCGTCGTCCGCTATCACCACCTTCGCCGTGTACTTGCCGTTGGCCGCCGTCCAGCTGCCGAGGTTCACCGGGGGTGCGGTGGCGCCCGCGTCGAGCGTCCCGCTGTAGGCCCCGGTGAGGGTCTTCACCGTGGCGCCCTTGTCGTCGAGCAGGGTCAGCGTGATGCCGTGGCTGCCGCCGGCCGAGGCCACGGTGCCCTGGTTCTTCAGCGTCACGGAGAAGGTGACGCTCTGGCCGGCCGAGGGGGCGCTCGGCGACCAGGCGATCCTGGAGGCGATCAGGTCGCAGGAGTCGACCGGCTTGATGACCAGCGGGCTGCCCGTGAAGCTGTTGTTGGTGTCGTTCTGTTCGATGACGGTGTTGTCCGGATCAACGACCGCGCCGAGCGGATAGGTTCCCGCGTCGTGGGTGCCGATCGACGCGCTCACCGCCTGGGTGGCCCCGGCCGCGAGGGCGGGGACGGTGGCGGTGGCCGCCTTGGAGCCGCCGAGCTGGAAAGCGACGGTGGTGGCCGGCGCGGCACTGTTCCCCTTGTTGTGCACGGTCGCCGTGAGGCTGACGGCATCCGACTCGACCGGCGTCGACGGGGCCGCCGAAAGGGCGGTGACCTCCAGGTCGGGGTTGGGCGCGGGCACCCCGACGACCTGGAACTCGGCGATCTGGCCGCCCGTCGCACCGGTGTTGGAGGTGAACTTCAGCTGGACGTCGGCGACGCGCGCCGCGAGCGGGATCGACACCGTGTTCCCGTTCGCCGGGTCGAAGGTGTAGTCCTTCGCCGCGATCAGGGGGGTGTACGAGGAAGCGCTCTGCTCACGCCCGAGCACCGCGATGTTCTGGGTACGGGTGCCCCAGCCGCCCGACGGGTTGAGCTTGAGGATCACGGCGCTGGTGTCCGCGTTGGCGCCGAGCTTGACGGTGAGGGTGCTCGGATAGCCGCCCGCCGCGCTCTCCCAATAGGTCGCCGTGTCGTTGTCGTTGGCGTTCGCGGCGACGAAGGTGAACGTGGAGGAGGACGCCGTGATGGCCTTGCCCACGGCCAGGTTGGATCCGTTGCCGCCCGAACTGCCGTTGCGTGTCACGGTGTTGCTGTTGGGCGACTGGTTGCCCGCCGCGTCCTTGGCCCGCACGTAGTAGGAGACGGTCGCCGTGACCGGCCGGCTGTCGGTGTAGGTGGTGACATCGCCGCCCACACTCCTGAGCAGCTGCTGGTCGGCGTAGATGTCGTACCCACTGACGCCCACGTTGTCGGTGGAAGCCGCCCAGGTCAGCTCGATCTGCCCGGCGGCCGGCTCGGTGCAGGTCAGGTTCGCGGGCGCGGTGGGCGCCTGGGTGTCACCCGAACTGCCCTTGCGTGTCACGGTGTTGCTGTTGGGCGACTGGTTGCCGGCGGCGTCCTTGGCCCGCACGTAGTAGGCGACCGTGGCGTCGGCGGGCCGGCTGTCGGTGTACGCGGTGACGTTGCCGGCCACGCTGGTGCGCAGCTCACCATTGGCGTACACGTCGTACCCGGTGACGGCGGTGTTGTCGGTGGCCGCGTCCCAGGTCAGCCGGATCTGGCCGGAGGCGGGCTCGGTGTAGGCCACATTTTTCGGCGCGGACGGCGGCTCGGTGTCGCCGGTCGCCGGGCCGTAGATCTCCAGCTCGGAGAGCTGCCCGCCGGGCTGCGCGGTGTTGTTGGTGATGAGCACCCGGACAAAACGGGTCGTGGCCGCGTCGAAGGGGATCGGCACGGTGAGGCCGTTGGCCGCGGTGAACGCGTACCCCTGGGACGCGGTCAGATCCGTGAAGTCGCTCCCGTTGGTGCTGCCCTGGATCGTGAGGGTCTGGGTGCGGGCTCCCCAGCCGTCGGGCAGTTCGAGCACCACCTTGTCGACGGGCACGGTGGCGCCGAGGTCGGCCTGGATCCACTGCGGGAAGGCGTTGTTGGCGCTCTCCCAGTAGCTCGCCCTGTCCCCGTCGTTGGCGTGGTCGGCGGTGTAGGTCTGGGTGTGGCTGCTCGCGGTCAGGGTCTTGCCGAGGGCGAGGTTGGCGCTGCCCGATCCGTCGGCCGCGTGCACTTCGAGCGCGGAGAGCTGGGCCGCAGGCCAGCCGGTGTTCGCGGTGATCTCGATCCGTACGAAGCGGGTCCGCGAGGCGGCGAACCCTATCCGCACCGTGTTGTCCGAGCCCTGCGCGAAGCCGTACGCGGCGGAGCCCACCAGCGTGCTGAAGGCCGTGCCGTCCGCGCTGCCCTGCACGGACAGGGTCTCCTTGCGGTCGTCCCAGGAGGCGGGGAGCCTCAGGACGACCTCGCCGATCGTGCGGGTGGCGCCCAGATCGGTCTGGACCCACTGCGGGAACGCGCTGCCCGCGCTCTCCCAGTAGGTGGACTGGTCGCCGTCCGTGACGTTCTTGGCCGCGTACGGTCCGTTCGCCCCGGATGCCGAGGCGGGCTTCCCCGCGGCGAGGTCGGGGGCGGCCGCCGCGGAGGCGGTGGCGGTGAGGGCGGGCCAACCGATCATGAACAGGCTGGTGGCGAGAACCGCGGCGAGCACCCTCATCCGCGTGCGCCATCTCCAACGGTGCGTTCTCATGGGTCCCCGATCTGCGCGACGGAGTGCTACCGGATGGATTTGCGGGGAGAATCAAAGAATTTTGCGTCGAGCGGTGAGAGAGTTGCAGAGATGTGGCGAGGCGTCCATCCCTCCTGCGGCCCCGTCACCATGGCGCCGGGCGCCGTGCGGTGGACCGGAACGATCGCTTTCTTCCCCGTCACCGGCGCGTGCTGCGGCTTTCCCGGCAGCACGACAGACGCCCGCAAGTTATCCGCAAACAACGCAAGCGAATTTCATCGTTCGTTCCGGGCCTTTTCGTCGATCGCTCCGGTCCTGTGTCGGGCGCCGGGGGCTTTCACGGAGACCGCACTGTGATCCCACGGGGATTTCGGGAAGCGACTTCGGCCGTCTAACGTGCCTATCCATGACCGCCCCACCGACCCGGACCGCTCCCCGGCGTCGCAGGCTGGGCTGGCCACGGCGGGTCTTCTCCCAGGTCCTGCTCATGCAGCTGGCCATCGCGGCGGGCGTCGCCGTGCTCGCGACGGGCCTCTTCCTCGCTCCGCTCGGCGCCCAGCTCGACGACCAGGCCATGCGCCGCGCGCTCGCGATCGCCGCGGCCACCGCTGCCGAGCCGCACCTCGCCGGCGACCTGGTGGCCTCCCGGCCGTCCGCCGACGGACCGGTGCAGGCGGAGGCGGAACGCGTCAGGCTGGCGACGCACGCCGAGTACGTGGTCGTCATGGACACCCGGGGGGTGCGCTGGTCGCACCCCGAACCCGGCGAGATCGGCCAGGTCGTCTCCACCGACCCCGAGGATGCCCTCGCGGGCCACGACGTCATGGAGATCGACAGCGGCACCCTGGGC
Source organism: Streptomyces sp. NPDC048416 (assembly GCF_043200435.1). Lineage (NCBI taxonomy): Bacteria > Bacillati > Actinomycetota > Actinomycetes > Kitasatosporales > Streptomycetaceae > Streptomyces > Streptomyces sp. NPDC048416. The sequence continues at coordinate 122,869 of NZ_JBICXU010000005.1, read as the reverse complement.
CGCTCGGCCCGGGGCAAGGTCCCGCTGCGCGACGCGGGCGGCCGGATCGTCGGCGCCGTCTCGGTGGGCATCGAGTACGACAGCGTGCGGGCCAGGCTCCTGCACGCGATCCCGGGCCTGCTCGCCTACGCGGGCGGCGCGCTCGCGGTGGGCGCGCTCGCCGCGTTCCTCATCGCGCGGCGCATCCAGCGCCAGACCCGCGACCTGGCCTTCTCCGACATCTCCGGGCTGCTCGCCGAGCGCGAGGCCATGCTCCACTCCATCCGTGAAGGGGTGGTCGCACTCGACCGGGGCGGCCGGATCAGACTCCTCAACGACGAGGCGCAGCGGCTGCTGGGCGTCGGACCGGAGGCCACGGGCCGGGCACTTGACGACGTGCTGGGCGCGGGCCGTACGACCGAGGTGCTGACCGGCCGGGTCGAAGGAACCGACCTCCTGACGGTGCGCGGCCACCGTGTCCTGGTCGCCAACCGGATGCCGACCGAGGACGGCGGCGCCGTGGCCACGCTGCGTGACCGCACCGAGCTGGAGCGTCTGGGGCGCGAGCTCGACTCGACGCGCGGTCTGATCGACGCCCTGCGCGCCCAGGACCATGAGCACGCCAACCGGCTGCACACCCTGCTCGGCCTGCTCGAACTGGAGCTGTACGAGGAGGCCGTCGAGTTCATCACCGAGGTGGTCGGGGTGCGCCGGGCCACCGCCGAGCAGGTCACCGAGAAGGTCAGGGACCCGCTGCTCGCCGCCGTCCTGGTCGGAAAGGCGACGGTCGCCGCCGAACGCGCGGTGGCCCTGAGCCTGTCCCCGGCCACGCTCCTGCCGGACCGGCTCGTCGACCCGCGCGGCCTGGTCACGGTCACCGGCAACCTCGTCGACAACGCGCTCGACGCGACAGCCGGCTCGCCCGGCGCCGCGGTGGAGGTGGAGCTGCGCGCCGAGGGACGTACCGTCGTCGTACGGGTCCGTGACAACGGCCCCGGCATCCCCGGGGAGCTGCGTGAGCTGGTCTTCACCGAAGGCTGGACGACCAAGGAACCGCCCGCGCACGGCAAGCGGGGGCTGGGGCTCGCGCTGGTCGGGCGCTTCGCGGAACGGATGGGCGGCCATGCGCGGGTCGATACGGGGCCGGACGGCGGGGCCGAGTTCACCGTCGTCCTGCCCGATGCGTTGAGCGAGGCGCCTGGCTCCGCCCAGGGCGGGCACGGGGACCCGGCCGGGGCGCCGGGCGGGAAAACCGACCCCGGCGCCGAGGATGATCCGCACCGGCGCAGGGCCGTGGAGGAGGCGCGATGATCGACGTACTGGTCGTGGACGACGATCCCCGGGTCGCCGACATCAATGCCGCGTACACCGCGAAGGTTCCCGGCTTCCGGGTGGTGGCGCAGGCGCATTCCGCCGCGCAGGCACTCGCCCGGATCGTCGAGCAGCCGGTGGATCTGGTGCTGCTCGACCACTATCTCCCGGACGACAACGGCCTCGCCTTCGTGCGGGAGCTGCGCAGGCTCGGCCACCACACGGACGTGATCATGGTGACGGCGGCCCGCGATGTCACCACCGTCCAGGCGGCGATGCGCCAGGGCGCGCTCCAGTACCTGGTCAAACCCTTCAACTTCGCGGGGCTGCGCACCAAGCTGGAGGCGTACGCCGTGCTGCGCCGCACCCTGGACGGCGGGGGCGAGGCCGAGCAGGCGGAAGTGGACCGGATCTTCGGGGCGCTGTCCGTCTCCGCCGAGCCCGACCTTCCCAAGGGCCACTCCCCCACCACCGCCGACCTGCTGCGCAGGGTTCTGAAGGCGGCCGAAGGCCCGCTCTCGGCGCAGGAGATCGCGGAGCGGGCCGGGGTGAGCCGCCAGACCGCCCAGCGCTATCTGAAGCTGCTCGAACGGGCCGGACGGGTGCGGCTCGGCCTGCGCTACGGCGAGACCGGCCGCCCCGAGCACCGCTACGAGTGGGCGGCCTCGCTGTAGAAGACGGGCTCGTACCTCGCCGTCCCCCGGGGCGGCGGGTCAGGCCTGGGGCGCCTTCTTCACAAACTCCGTCGTGAAGGTCTGCGACAGATCGACCTTCGCCGATTTGAGATTGGGGTTGAACGCCTTGAGCACCCGCTCGACCGTCTCGGGACCGTTCGCGGGCATGACGCCGTCCTTGGTGAACATCGGCAGCGTGCTCTTGATCGCCTGCGCGTAGAGCGCCTTGCCGCCCTGCCCGTAGTCCGCCGGCATCGTCGCCGCGATCTCTTCCGCGCTGTGCGTGGACATCCAACGCAGGGTCTTCACCAGGGCGTTCACCAGCTTCTGCGCCGTCTGCCGATGGCGGTTCACCCACTGCGTGTTCATGTACAGACTGGAGGAGGGATACGGCCCGCCGAGGGCCTGCTGCGAACCTTCCGGCGTGCGCATGTCGATCAGGACCTGGCCGAGCTTCTGGTCCACGAGCGCGGCCACGGTCGGGTCGGTGGTCATGCCGGCCTGGACGGAGCCCTGCTTCAGCGCGGCGATGAACGTCTGTCCCGCGCCCACCGCCACGGGCGTGAACTCGCTCGTGGCCACGCCGTCCCGTACGGCGAGGTACTTGGTGAGGAAGTCCGTCGACGAACCGAGCCCGGTGACTCCCAGCTTCTTGCCCTTGAAGTCCTTGGGCGACCTGATGGTCGCGGCGGCCTGGTTGGAGACGATCTCCACCTCGCCCGGCGCGTGCGAGAACTGCACCACCGACTCCACCTTCTTGCCCTTGACCTGGAGGTCGAGGGTGTGGTCGTAGAAGCCGACCGCGCCCTGGACGTCGCCGGAGATCAGCGCGGTCTCGGCCTGCACCCCGGCAGGCTCGGTCAGCAACTCCACGTCCAGGCCCTCGGTTTTGAAGTAGCCGAGCCGCTGGGTCAGCATCGCGGGCAGGTAGATGACCTTGTCGAGGCCGCCGACCATCACCTTGATCCTGGCCTGCCCCGACGCGCTCTTGGCATCCGAGGCGGAGTCGCCCCCGCATCCGGAGAGCGTCATGAGCAGGGCGACGGAGAGCCCGCCCGCGAGAAGGGCCGACGGCGACGGCAGTCTGCGGGGGCCGCGTGTGGCGGGTCGGCGCCAACCGGCTTGGGGGGTGCGGTGGTTGGGGTTGGCGTTGGCGTTGGGCTTGGGGTTGCTTCGCATGATCATCACGTCCGTGTGGGCAAGGGTCGGTACGGGAGGGGGCGTACGGGTCCAGCTGTGGCGTCGGGGGCCGGCCGTGGCGTCGGGGCCAGCGGTGCCGGGGCTCGTCAGCGTTCGGAGCCGGGCTCCGCCGGGCGCCAGCGGAAGAGCCGTCGTTCGGCGAAGGTGAGCAATCCCTCGGTGAGCAGGGCGACGACCGCGAGGATGGCCATCGCCGCATACACCCCGGCGGCGTTGAAGGTCCCCTGCGAGGCGGCCACCAGGAGCCCCAGGCCCTTGGTCGCGCCGATGTACTCGCCGACGATCGCCCCGATCAGCGCGAACCCGAAGCTGACATGGAGGCTGGTGAAGATCCAGGAGGTCGCGCAGGGGATGACGACCTGAAGGGTGACCCGGCGGTTGCTCGCGCCCAGGATGCGGGCGTTGTTCACCAGGTTCCGGTCGACCTCCCGCGCCCCCTGGAAGGCGTTGAAGAAGACCGGGAAGAAGACGAGGACGACGGCGGAAGCGATCTTCGAAGCCGGCCCGAGCCCGAACCAGATCAGGAAGACGGGCGCGAGCACGATGCGCGGGATGGCGTTGAGCACCTTGATGTACGGGCCGAGGACATCGGCGAGGAAGCGGATCCGGCCAAGCGCGATGCCGAGGACGACACCGGCCGCCACCCCGACGACCCAGCCGAGCAGCGCCTCGTAGAGCGTGTACCAGATCTGTTCCCAGAGCGGCCCCTGCGCGGTGCCGTTCAGGGCCCAGTCCCGCACCTGGGCCCAAATGGCCGACGGCATCGAGAAGTTGAAGGGGTCGATCACCTCGGCGCGGGCCAGGATCTCCCATGCCCCGAAGACCAGGGCCAGGAGCAGGACGCGGCTGCCGTGGACCAGGAACCTGCGGTTGCGCGCGGCCCTGGCGCGGGTCAGGGTGCGGGCCCCGGTCGCGGTATCGGCCGGGCCACTGGTGCCGCCCGGAGCGCTGGTCCCTGCCGGAGCACTCGTGCCGGACGGCATCGGCGGTACCGCGCGGGCGTCGGTGTCATGCTGCATCGGCGGCGCCCCGCTCCCTGGTGATGCGGACCTCTTCGCCGAGCGACTGCCAGATCTCCCGGTACATCTCGATGAAACGGGGCTCCAGGCGCACCGCCTCCACCTTGCGCGGGCGCGGCAGGTCGATGTCGAAGATCCGCTTCACGGTGGCCGGGCCCGCGGTCATCACCACCACCCGGTCGGCCAGGGCGATCGACTCCTCCAGGTCGTGGGTGACGAACACGATGGAAGCCCCGGTGCCGGACCACAGGTCCAAAAGCTCGTCCGACATCAGGGCCCTGGTCTGCACGTCCAGGGCCGAGAACGGCTCGTCCATCAGCAGGATGCGGGGGTCGTTGACGAAGGTCGCGGCGAGGGCGACGCGTTTGCGCTGGCCACCCGAGAGCTGGTGGGGATAGCGGTCCTCGAAGGCCGTCAGGCCGACCCTGGCGAGCCAGCTGCGGGCCATCTCCTTCGCCTCGGCCTTCGGTACGCCCCGAAAGCGCGGACCCGCCATGACGTTGGAGAGCACCGTACGCCAAGGGAAGACGGCATCCTGCTGGAAGACAAAACCGACCTGGTCGCCGATGCCCTCCACGGGCTGCCCGGCCACCAGGACCTCGCCTTCGGTGGGCTCCTCCAAGCCGCTGACCAGGGTCAGCGTGGTCGATTTTCCGCAGCCGGTGGGGCCGACGACGGCCACGAACTCGCCCTGGCGCACGGTCAGATCGAGGTCCCGCACGGCGGTGTGCAGCGCCCCCGACGGCGTACGGAACGACTTGCCCGCGCCCCTGAGCTCGATGGCGGGGCTGGTGTCTGTGTTCATGGAGCGGGACCGTAGGCGCGGCGCCCGCCTTGGCGTCAGCCTTGTGGGCACTGGACGCACTTGTGCGCGCAAACCCCTGTTGTGCTCGTTTTGCGCGCGATACAACTGCGGAGTTCACAGCGGCGCCCTTCACGCGGCGGACTTCGCAGCGCGAGGTCACAGCGTGGGGGCTCACGGCGCGGAGCCCCCGGCGCGGAGCTCACGGCGTGGGGCACAGCACGGAGCCAACGGCGTGGGGCTCGCAGCGCGGGGGACGCCGTGTCGGCCTCGGAGAGGAAAGCGTCTTGATCGACGTCCTGGTCGTGGACGACGACTTCCGTGTCGCGGAGATCAACGCGGCCTACGTCGGGAAGGTTCCCGGGTTCCGGGTCGCGGCGCGTGCGCACAGCGCCGCGCAGGCGCTGGCCGCCCTGGAACACCACCGGATCGACCTCGTCCTGCTCGACCACTTCCTGCCCGACGAGACCGGGCTCAGCCTGGTCCGCCGGATGCGCCAGCACGGCCACCACACCGACGTGATCATGGTGACCTCGGCGAACGACGTGGCGACCGTCCAGGCCGCGATGCGGCACGGCGCGCTGCACTATCTGGTGAAGCCGTTCACCTTCGCGGGGCTGCGGGCCAAACTCGACGCGTACGCCACCCTGCGGCGCACGGTCGAGCGGGCGGCGGGGGCGTATGGCGCCGAGCCCTGCGCGCAGGACCAGGAGCAGGTCGACCGGATCTTCGCGGCCCTGCGCACCGGGCTGCCGACCCGTCACTCGGTGCCGACGGCCGAGCTGATCCGTGATGTCCTGCACGACGCCGACGGTCCGCTGTCCGCCCACGAGGTCGCCGGGCGCACGGGCCTCAGCCGCTCCACCGCACAGCGCTATCTGCGCCTTCTCGAACAGTCCGGCCGTCTGCGGCTCACCCTGCGCTACGGCGAAACGGGCCGCCCGGAACACCGCTACGCCTGGGCGGTGTGAGACCGGGGCGGCCCGCTCGGCTATACCGCTCCGGCCCCGGTCAGGGCCCGTACCTCCGCCTCCGCGTGCTTCTCCTCGTCCGGCACCTCGTGTGAGGTCACCGTGCCGAGCCAGCCCGCCAGGAATCCCAGCGGGATGGAGAGCAGCCCCGGGTTCTGCAGCGGGAAGAACTGGAAGTCCACGCCGGGGAAAAGTGAATCGGGGCTGCCGGACACCACGGGCGAGACCAGGACCAGGACCAGCGCCGGAACGAGCCCCCCGTACACCGACCACACCGCGCCCCGCGTCGTGAAGTTCCGCCAGAACAGGGAGAAGAGCAGCACCGGCAGGTTCGCGGAGGCGGCCACCGCGAAGGCGAGACCGACCAGGAAGGCCACGTTCAGGTCCCGGGCCAGCAGGCCGAGCGCGATGGCCACCGCCCCGATCCCCACCGCGGCGACCCGCGCGACCGCGACCTCGCTGCGCTGCTTGGCGTGCCGGCGTCGGAGAGAGGCGTACAGATCGTGGGCGACGGAGGCCGAGGACGCGAGGGTGATGCCCGCGACCACCGCGAGGATCGTGGCGAAGGCGACGGCGGCCACCACCGCGAAGAGGACCGTTCCCCCGGTGGAACCCGCTCCGCCTCCGAGGTTGTAGGCGAGCAGCGCGACAGCGGTGTTGCCTGCCGGGTTCGACGCCTTGACCTCGGCCGAGCCGACCAGCGCGGCCGCGCCGAAGCCGAGCACGATCGTCATCAGATAGAAACCGCCGATGAGGCCGATGGACCAGATCACCGAGCGGCGTGCCGCCCGGGCGGTCGGCACGGTGTAGAAGCGCGAGAGGATGTGCGGCAGCCCGGCCGTGCCGAGCACCAGGGCGAGGCCCAGGCTGATGAAGTCGAGCCGCGCCGTCCAGTCGCCGCCGTACTTGAGGCCGGGTGCCAGGAACTTCTGCCCGTGGCCGCTGTGTTCGGCCGCCGAGTTGAGCAGCAGGTTGATGTCGCCGTGGAAGCGCAGCAGCACCAGCACGGTGAGCGTGATCGTGCCGGCCATGAGCAGGACGGCCTTCACGATCTGGATCCAGGTGGTGGCCCGCATCCCGCCGAGCGACACATAGACCACCATCAGGGCGCCGACCCCGATGACCGTCCAGTTCCGCGCGGCGCCGCTGGTGCCGCCGAGCAGCAGGGCGACCAGGCTGCCCGCGCCGACCATCTGCGCCACCAGATAGAGAACGGACACGGTGACCGAGGACGTTCCCGCCGCGATCCGCACCGGGCGCTCGCTCATCCTGGCGGCGACCACGTCGGCGAGGGTGAACTTGCCGCAGTTGCGGACCAGTTCGGCGACCAGGAGCAGCACCACGAGCCAGGCGACAAGGAAGCCGACGCTGTACAGCATGCCGTCGTAGCCGAAGAGCGCGATCAGTCCGGAGATGCCGAGGAAGGACGCCGCCGACATGTAGTCGCCCGCGATGGCAAAACCGTTTTCCATGGGTGAGAACAGTCGCCCGCCCGTGTAGAACTCCTCGGCCGAGCCGTGCCGGTTGCGGCTCACCCAGGTGGTGATGGCGAGCGTCGCCGCCACGAACGCGCTGAACAGCAGCAGCGCCAGAGTCTGGTGGTCCCCGCCGACGTTCATCTGTTGGTCCCTCGTGTCGTTCCCTGTCCGTCGCCCTGCCGGCCCGTCTCGGCCGGTGCGGCCTGCCGGCCGAGCCGGTGGCGCGGTTCCTGCCCGGCCTGCCGGTGGCGCGCGCTCTGGCGGTCGCGCTGGTCGTAGCGGTCACGCTCGTCCTGCTGGTCCTGCTGGTCCTGCTGGTCCTGCGGGCTGCTCGGGCGCTGGTAACCGGCCACGGGGTGCTCGCTGTGCGGGAGTTGGCCGCTGTGCAGATATTCCTGACTCCGCAGGTGCTGCTGGTGCTGCCGGCGCTGCTGGTTGTTCCGGTTCTGGTGGTTCTGCTCGAACACCACCCAGCGCAGTTCGAGCGCGGCCCGGTCCCGGCGCAGCCGGGCATGGCGTGCGTACGCCCAGGTCAGCAGGAACGTGGTGAGGAACTGGGCCACACCGGCGACCATCGCGACGTTCACCGCGCCCGCCACCGGGCGTGCCATGAGGTCGGGAGCGCCGACCGCGGTGATCACATAGGCCAGGTACCAGGCGAAGAAGGCGAGCGTGGCCGGGACCACGAACCGGCGGTAGCGGCGCCGCACTTCCTGGAAGGCGGGGCTCCGGTGCACTTCGAGATAGATCTCGGCCGGGCTGAGGCGTTCGTCCTCGTCGCCCCGTTGCTGCGCGGGCACGGTCGCGGCCGCCGCCTCGCCGTCCAGCTCGCCCCACCCGGAGGCGAGGACGTCATACCAAGGGTCGTCGATCCGCGCCGCCGCGGGATCACGCCCTTCCTGCTTCTCCACCGAACAACTCTCCTTGCCCACGGCCCCGTTCGGCCACGTGCCCAAGGATGGGCAGAGGCGGCCGGACCCGGGCCACCCGGGACGGCCCCTTCACCCCATTAGGTGACGGAAAAGGCGTCAGGAGAGTGAGCTGCCGGACGGCCGGGTCAGCCCATTGCGGTAGGCGTACCGCACGGCCCGGGCCGGTAGGCGTACCGCACGGCCCGGGCGGTAGCCTCGGCGTCGAGTCGCGGCACATGGCCCACGTGCCCGGCCCCGACCGCGGTCTTCCCGCCGGGGCCGGCCGAGCCGGGTCCGCGGGGTCACACGCGGTCCTTCCCCATCTGCGGCACGCTGCTTCGGGCTGCGCCGCCGTACGGCGTGGCGGCCGGGCCGGCCCGCCACATCAGGATGCCGCCGCGGACGAGCAGGGAGGCGGCCAGGGCCAGCAGGATGGCGCCGGTGCCCAGGTGGATCCCGGCGAGGGCGCCGAGGCCGGCGAGCCCCAGCCGAAGGACGATGCCGAGGACCCATGTCCCGGCCGTGGCTTTGGTGCCGCGGGACCACATCGTGCCGTCCGCCTCGGTCCATGTCTTCGACGTCCAGGCCCAGCCCACGCCCATCAGTACCCCGATCAGGGTCTCCGCGGCGAGCAGCGCGACCGACGCCGTCGGATGGTGGTGATCGACCAGGTCGCCGTTCTTGACCGAGAAGAACAGCAGGATCGCGGGGACGAGCCACCAGCGCCGGGAGCCGTCCAGCCGCTGCGGCTTGAACTGGCGGGCCAGGATCAACGCCACCACGGCGACGGCCACCAACACATTGAGGAGCGCGGACATCGAAGCCTCCGGACGATGGGACGGACGGAACGGTCGGTACGTCCAGAACGCTACGGAAACCGGGTGGTCACAGGCATCGGAGCAGGGGTGGAGCGCGGATGGACGTTCGCTCTCCACCCAGGGGTGGAGACGGCGAACGCCGGCCCGCGAAAGGTTCGCGGACCGGCGTTCGTCAGGACCGGGTCAGGCAGGCGTCGAGCCCGTCACGCGTCGATGCGCGAGCGGTCCAGGGTGGCGGCGGAGCTGGTGATGAACTCCTTGCGCGGCGCCACCTCGTTGCCCATCAGCAGATCGAAGACCTGCTCGGAGGCTTCCAGATCGCCGATGTTGATCCGGCGCAGGGTGCGGAACCGCGGGTCCATGGTGGTCTCGGCCAGCTGGTCGGCGTCCATCTCTCCGAGGCCCTTGTAGCGCTGGATGGTGTCCTTGTAGCGGACGTTCTTGCGCTGGAATTCGAGCAGCGTGGTGCGCAGCTCGTTGTCCGAGTACGTGTAGACGTACTTGTCCTGGCCCTTCTTGGGCTGGACCAGCTCGATCCGGTGCAGTGGCGGGACCGCGGCGAAGACCCGGCCGGCCTCGACCATCGGGCGCATGTAGCGCTGGAAGAGAGTCAGCAGCAGGATGCGGATGTGCGCGCCGTCGACATCGGCGTCGACGAGGAGCACGATCTTGCCGTACCGCGCGGCGTCGATGTCGAAGGTCCGGCCCGAGCCCGCCCCTATGACCTGGATGATCGCGCCGCACTCCGCGTTCTTCAGCATGTCGGAGACCGACGCCTTCTGAACGTTGAGGATCTTGCCGCGGATCGGCAGGAGCGCCTGGAACTCGGAGTTCCGCGCCAGCTTGGCGGTGCCCAGCGCCGAGTCGCCCTCGACGATGAACAGTTCGCTGCGCTCCACGTCGTCACTGCGGCAGTCGGCCAGCTTGGCCGGCAGCGACGAGGACTCCAGCGCGGTCTTACGGCGCTGCGCCTCCTTGTGCTGGCGGGCCGCGATGCGGGTGCGGGCGGCCGCGACGATCTTGTCGAGGACGGCCCGTGCCTGGGCCTTGGCATCCCGCTTGGTGGAGGTCAGGAACTCCTTGAGCTCCTTGGCGACCACGGCCGCGACGATCCGGTTGGCCGCGGACGTGCCGAGGACTTCCTTGGTCTGGCCCTCGAACTGCGGCTCGGCGAGCCGCACGGTGACGACCGCGGTGAGCCCTTCGAGCGCGTCGTCCTTGACGACGTCGTCCTCGGCGACCCTCAGCATCTTGGTGGAGCGCAGCACCTCGTTGACGGTCTTGGTGACCGCGCGCTCGAAGCCGCTGACGTGGGTGCCGCCCTTGGGGGTGGCGATGATGTTCACGAAGGACTTGAGGTTGGTGTCGTACCCGGTGCCCCAGCGCAGCGCGATGTCCACGCCCAGTTCCCGGGTGACCTCGGTGGGTGTCATGTGACCGCGGTCGTCCAGGACCGGGACGGTCTCCTTGAAGGTGCCCGAGCCGGTGAGGCGCAGGACGTCGTTGACGGCCTTGTCCTGCGCCAGGTACTCGCAGAACTCGCTGATTCCGCCGTCGAAGCGGAACGTCTCCTCGGTCTTGCCCTCGCCGTCGAGACCGCGCTCGTCCCGTACGACGATGGTCAGGCCGGGCACCAGGAAGGCCGTCTGGCGGGCCCGCTGGTAGAGCGTGTCCAGGGAGAGCTTGGCGTCCTTGAGGAAGATCTGGCGGTCGGCCCAGTACCGGATGCGGGTGCCGGTGCGGCCCTTGGGCACGCGCTTGCCCTTGAGCAGCCCGTTGCCCGGGTCGAAGGGCGCGTCGGGGCCCTGCTCGGTGAAGATGCCGGGGACGCCGCGCCGGAAGCTGATCGTGTGCGTGGTGCCCCGGTCCACCTCGACGTCGAGGCGGGCGGAGAGCGCGTTGACCACGGAGGCGCCCACGCCGTGCAGGCCGCCGGACGCGGCGTAGGAGCCGCCGCCGAACTTGCCGCCGGCGTGCAGCTTGGTCATCACGACCTCGACGCCGGAGAGCCCGGTCTTGGGCTCGACGTCGACGGGGATGCCCCGGCCGTTGTCGCGCACCTCGACGGAGGCGTCGTCGTGCAGGATCACTTCGATGTGGTCGCAGTGGCCGCCCAGGGCCTCGTCGACGGAGTTGTCGATGATTTCCCAGAGGCAGTGCATCAGGCCGCGGCTGTCCGTGGACCCGATGTACATGCCGGGTCGCTTGCGGACCGCTTCGAGGCCTTCGAGTACGAGCAGATGCCGAGCGGTGTAGTTGGAGCCGTCGCGGTCTGCCCCGCTCAGCAGCGCAGTGGACGGAACGGACGTCTCGGCGGTCACGCAGTTCGCTCCTCGCTGAATTTCAATGGCGCCCCGATGGGTAAGGGGCCGGCGTCGGTCGCCGGTGAGAGGGTACCGAGGCCTGGTAGAGCCGTTGTAACGCCACCCTCGCGAAACCTCATGCTAGTCCAGCGTCGCAAGCATGTTCGATCCCTCGTTGGGGTGATGCGGATATCACGTTCCCAATCAGGCATGAACCATTTAGGCTCCGGGCACGTCCTCATGAACAACCGGCAACCCCGCCGGGAGGGCCAAACAAGACAAGCAACGCGAAACCCGTAAAGCTCCGCAATACGGCTCATTCGCCGCCAACCGGCAGCAGACAGCCACCTTGACCAAGAAGTTTCGAGGAAAAGCCACGAGCGGGAACGTTTTCGGCCTGGTTGGATGTTGACCCTGGTACGACAGCTCGTCGAGCTAGAGAAGAGGCGACGTGACTACTGTTCTGACCCCCGCGAGCCCCCTGACGGCCGCCGACCGTTGCGACCGCTGCGGCGCACAGGCCTACCTTCGCGTAGTCCTCACCAGCGGCGGCGAGCTGCTCTTCTGCGCTCATCACGGACGTAAGTTCGAGCCGGAACTGAAGAAGATCGCCGCTGACATACAGGACGAGACGGACCGCCTCACGGCGGTGCCCGAGTCCACGGGCGACGAGGATCGCTGAGACCTCGCACCACGACGAGCCAGGGCCGGTCCAGGACCGGCGACGGGCGGCACTCCCCGTGCAGGGGGAATGCCGCCCGTTCTCATGTCCGCTTCACACGGCGGTGCGCGTCACACGGCCGGGGCCGATGGCCAGGGCACGGCCGACACCCGGGTGTAGACCCCGGGGTAGCCGCGCTGCCCGCAGCCGTTCCCCCAGGACACCAGGCCGATGAGCTTGCCTCCGGCCACCAGCGGGCCCCCGCTGTCGCCCTGACACGCGTCGTGACCGCCCTCGGGATCGCCTGCGCACAGCATGGTGGCCCGCAGGTACGTGCCGTCCGAGTTCGGCGGGTAGGGGGCCTCACAGGCCGCGTCGGTCAGGACCGAGACCTGGGCCGCGCGCAGGGCCGTCGGATAGCTGCCACTGCCCGTCGTGTCGCCCCAGCCGTACACCGTGGCCCGTGCGCCCGGCTGGTAGCCCGGGTCCGCGGCCGCGGCCGTCGGGATCACGTACGAGGCCGGCAGCGGCTGGGCCAGGGTCAGCATCGCCAGGTCGCCCGCGTTGGTGCCCGGGTCGTAGCCGGGGTTCACCCAGGTGGTCTTCACCGGGATCTCCTGGCCGGTGGCCGAGCGCAGTTCGGTGCGGCCCGCGATCACCTTGAGGTCGCGCACCTTGGAGACGTCCATGCCCAGCACGTCGCTGCGCAGGCAGTGGGCGGCGGTGAGGACGGTGGTGGGCGAGACCACCGCGCCCCCGCAGAACTGGCCCGCCCGCGTACGTCCGAACCGGTCACGGCTGGACAGCGCCACGGCCCAGGGGCTGTCCGTGATCTGGACCTGTTGACCGCCGATGACGATCTCGTCGGCGGCCGCGGGTGACGGCGCCCCCAGGGCGGTGACCGCGAGGACGGCCGTCCCCGTGACGGCGCGGGCGATGGAGGGGCGCATACGGTCTCCTGACTCTCGGTGACACAGGCACACCCAGCGTCATTCAGGGACTGCCGCATCGCACCCCCGGACACGCGGGAGGGCCCGGTCTCCGTTGGGAAGACCGGGCCCTCGCCGGGGTGGGACCGCGACCTAGTCGAGGTAGTCGCGCAGCACCTGCGAACGCGACGGGTGGCGCAGCTTCGACATGGTCTTGGACTCGATCTGGCGGATCCGCTCGCGGGTCACGCCGTAGACCTTGCCGATCTCGTCCAGGGTCTTGGGCTGGCCGTCGGTGAGGCCGAAGCGCATGGAGACCACGCCCGCCTCACGCTCCGACAGGGTGTCGAGCACCGAGTGCAGCTGCTCCTGGAGGAGCGTGAAGCTGACCGCGTCGGCCGGGACGACCGCCTCGGAGTCCTCGATGAGGTCACCGAACTCGCTGTCGCCGTCCTCACCCAGGGGGGTGTGCAGCGAGATCGGCTCACGGCCGTACTTCTGGACCTCGATGACCTTCTCGGGGGTCATGTCGAGCTCCTTGGCCAGCTCCTCCGGGGTGGGCTCACGGCCCAGGTCCTGGAGCATCTGGCGCTGGACGCGCGCGAGCTTGTTGATGACCTCGACCATGTGCACCGGGATACGGATGGTGCGGGCCTGGTCGGCCATGGCGCGGGTGATCGCCTGACGGATCCACCAGGTGGCGTACGTGGAGAACTTGTAGCCCTTGGTGTAGTCGAACTTCTCGACCGCGCGGATCAGACCGAGGTTGCCCTCCTGGATCAGGTCGAGGAAGAGCATGCCGCGGCCGGTGTAGCGCTTGGCCAGGGAGACCACCAGACGGAGGTTGGCCTCCAGGAGGTGGTTCTTGGCGCGGCGGCCGTCCTCGGCGATGATCTCCAGCTCGCGCTTGAGCTTCGGCGCCAGCTTGTCGGCGTTGGCCAGCTTGTCCTCGGCGAACAGGCCGGCCTCGATGCGCTTGGCGAGCTCGACCTCCTGCTCGGCGTTGAGCAGCGGGACCTTGCCGATCTGCTTCAGGTAGTCCTTGACCGGGTCCGCGGTGGCTCCGGCGACGGCGACCTGCTGGGCGGGCGCGTCGTCCTCGTCCTCGTCGGACAGGACGAAGCCCTTGCTCTCGCCCTCGGGCTCCTCGTCGTCGCCCTTGCCGGGAGCGGCGTCCTCAAGGAGCTCGTCGCCCTCGACGGCCTCTTCGTCGTCGCCCTTCTTGGCGGCGCTCTTCTTCGTCGCGGTCTTCTTGGCCGCCGTCTTCTTGGCAGCGGTCTTCTTGACGGCCGCCTTCTTGGCCACGGCCTTCTTGGGGGCGTCCTCGGCCTCGTCGGCCGGTACGCCCACGGTCTCGGACGGGGTCGCGGAGGCGGCGACGGTCCTGGTGGTGGTCACGGTCGTCTTGGCCGCGACCGTCTTGGTGGCGGTGCGCTTCGCCGGGCTCTTCGCTGCGACGCTCTTGCGTGTGCGCTTCGGTGATTCCGCGGCACTGACCATCAGCGTCACACCCTCTTCCTCGAGGATCTGGTTGAGGCTGCGCAGAACATTCTTCCACTGGGTCGGCGGAATCTGGTCGGCTTCGAAGGCCCGACGCACGTCATCGCCGGCGATCTGTCCATCAGCCTTTCCTCGCTCGATGAGCGCCATCACAGACTCGGACTCGGCGATCTCCGGCGGGAGCGTACGGGATGTGCTGGCCGACACGAACAACCTCTCGAAACGATGGAAAACGGCTTCCGGCCCCGCCCAGGATCGGGCCGGAGCCGACGACCACCGGCTGGGGATGTGCCGGGGGCGCGGGCTGAACCTCGGAGCTGCACAGCGCCACGCTTGGCCGCTGTATTCCCTCCTCGGCTGTTACCTCTTAAGTCATCGCATGGTTCCGAGGAGTGTTACGCGCAATCTTCGTGGCCCGAGTCACACCCCAAAAGCGACCAAGGGCCCACAGGGGACCAATACCCCGTATTCGAGCCCGCCGGACCCCTTCGGGGGATCCGGCGGCACCGCGTGTCCTGCGGGGCTCCGGTCAGTGCTCGCGCGGCGCGGGAACGACGCGCTCCACCTCCGGGTGGACCGTGAGCAGTTGCCGCACGGCCGCCTCGGCGGCCAGGGCGTCGCCGTTGGCCAGGGCGTCCACGATCCGGCCGTGGTGCGCGAGAGAGCCGTCCGATGGCCGGTCACAGCCCGTGGCCGGGGCGCCGGAGACCTGGAGGGCGGCCGAGACGATGCCGGACAGGTGCTCAAGCATCCGGTTGCCCGCGAGCTGGATCAGCAGGGAGTGGAACTCGGCGTCGGCCCGCGAGAACGTGAGCGCGTCACCCTGGGCGAGGGCGTGGCCCATGATCTCCACCATGTCGCCGAGTCGCTGCTGGACGTCCTCGCGGCCGTGACCCGCGGCCAGGCGCGCGGCGAGCGGTTCGATGGTCCAGCGCAGCTCGGCCAGCTCGCGGCGCTGGTCGTCACGCTGGGGGCCGAAGGCGCGCCACTCGATGATGTCGGGGTCCAGCAGGTTCCAGTCGCTGACCGGACGGACCCGGGTGCCCACGTTGGGGCGGGCGCTGACGAGACCCTTGGCCTCCAGGACGCGCAGGGACTCGCGGACGACCGTGCGGGAGACCTCGAAGCGCTGGCCGATCTCCTCGGGGACCAGCGGGCGGTCCGCGCCGAGGTCCCCGGAGACGATCATCTGGCCGAGCTGCTGGACGAGTTGACCGTGCAGACCACGGCCGCGGCTGCCCGTCGACCTTCGGCCCACCCGGCCCAGCTCCGTGTCACCGCTGTCCCAGGAGGGGGCCCCGAGCCGGCCGGCCGGGCGCGCCTCGCCGTAGGGGTAGCGGTCGAGTTCGCCCGCGGCGGAGAGGCCGGCTTCGGCGGTGCGGGCGGTCATCATGGTGTGCGCAAGGGTGCTCATGCACCCTTTGTCGGCGGGACTCCCGCGCCCCTTGAGGTCTTTGGTGAAAAGCACACGAAAGGGTGATCACCGCCACCCCCGCAATTGACGCTTTATCGGAAAGAAGCGGGCATTCCCCTGGGAGTTGTGGGCAGATCCTCGCTCCCCGTGCACCAGCGACTCACCAACGGGCCCTCGCCCGAAGGTTGGTGAGCAGGTAGGCGCAGACCAGAACGGTGAGCGAGAGCGCGAGGGCGGCTCCGACCGGTGTGGCGACCAGGTGCAACACGGCGACGAGCACATGGTCCAGTGCATGGGGCCAGCGCACCCAGGCCAGCTCGCGCAGCCGGTCGGGAAGTCCGGCGACGGAGTGCACCGAGCGTCCGGCCACGGCCTTGCGCAGGAGCGGTACGACGACGACGGGCACGGCGAGCACCGCGGCGAGGCCGGCGCTGGTGGCCCGGAAGATCCCGGCGGCGAGCAGTCCCGCCCAGGCGCAGCCGACGGCGAGCCCGGCCCAACTCGCGCTCAGGGCGGGCCATTCCCGGAGCGGGCCCACCACGCCCCCTCCGTACACCAGGCGCAGGACCTGGTGGTCGACGGCGACGGCGAGGGCCGCGACGACCAGGGCCATCGTCGCGGTCACGACGAGTTTGGCCAGGAGCAGGCCGAGCCGGCGCGGCACGGTGCCCCGGTCGGCGGCGAGTGCCGGGTAGCGGTATTCGTCGCCGAAGGCGAGCGCGCCGAACAGGCCCGCGCCGAGCGCCGCGGGAGGCAGCGGGAGCAGCCCGGGCCAGGCCGCGAGCAGACGCGCCGGCGGGGTGTGCCCGCCCCGGGCGAGCAGGACCGCGAGGACCGCCGAGAGGGCCAGAACTGCCGCAGCCAGCAGGAAAGTTGTCCGTACGCCGAGGAGCCTGCGCAGTTCGTAGCGCAGGGGGCGCAGCGGCGTGCGGGGGGGCCTGCGGGTGAGGGGCAGCGGGTGGGAACTCCGGGGCTGCGCGGGGCGTTCCTGGGGTGGGACGTGGACGCTCGGGCCGGCGTCTGCGACCTCGTCGGCGAGCCGGTGGAGCAGCACGCCGTTGCGGAAGGCGGTCTCCCCGACCTCCGCGCAACTGCTGCCGTACACGGACAGATGACTGCCGTCCTCGGCGACCACTTCGACGGAGCGCCGGGCGGCGCGTGCCTCGCGGCCGACCAGGGCGCCGAGGCGGGCGGCGTGCGGGGTGGCGACGGCGACGCGTGGGCGCAGCCGGGTGCGGGCGAATTCGGTGGCGTCCTGGTCGGCGACGAGCCGGCCGCCGTCGATGGTGACCACGCGGTCCGCGACCCGGGCCGCCTCCTTGGGGTCGGCGAAGGTGCACAGAACGGTTCCGCCGTGCTCGGCGTGACCGCGCAACAGGCCGTGGAGCCAGGCGTTCTCACGGGGCGAGAGGCCTTCGGCGGGCTCGTCGAGAAGGAGGGTGTGCGGGTCGCCGAGCAGGGCGGCGGCGAGGCCGAGGCGCCGGTCCATACCGAGCGAAAGGATGCCAAGGCGCTCGTCGGCGAGGCCCGAGAGCCCGACGACCTCCAGCATCTCCTCGGCGCGCGACACCGGGACGCCGGCCACGGCGCACATCAGCTTGAGCTGGCCCCTGACGGTGCGGGCCGGATGGCCGGGCACATCACCGAGGAGGGTGCCCACTTCGTGCGCGGGGTGGGCGAGCGCGTGCAGGGGGCGGCCCCGGAAGTAGGTCACGCCCCGGCCGGGTTCGAGTTCGAGCATCAGGCGCAGGGCCGTCGTCCGGCCCGAGCCCGGTGCGCCGAGGAGCGCGGTGAGCTGCCCGGGTCTCGCCTCGAAGGTGAGATCGTCCACGGCGGGGGGAAGGTCGGGGCGGGGGGCGCTGGTGAGTCCGATTGCCTGGAGCATCGCTTCTCCCGCGGTAGGTGAGACCGCTCGGCCGACTGGGCGGGTACCGCAGCAAGATAACGCGACATTTCGGACTTTTCATGCAGGGTCGGGGTGCGGGGCTCCCGAATGTCGGCCCTTCGGCCGCGCCGCTGTCGGCCCTTCGGCCGCGTCACCACGGGCCTCTCCCCGCAGGCCGTGGCCCGCCCGCGTGCCGACCCTCAGCGGCTGCGGCTCACCCCACCTCAGACCTCGGGCCGCAGCATCGGCGGGTTGAGGAGCGTCGCGCCGCCGGCCCTGAACAGCTGGGCGGGACGGCCGCCCTGGCGGGTCGTGGTGCCGCCGGCCGGGACCAGGAAGCCGGGCGTGCCGGTCACCTTGCGGTGGAAGTTGCGCGGGTCGAGGGCGACGCCCCACACCGCCTCGTACACCCGGCGCAACTCGCCGACGGTGAACTCGGCCGGGCAGAACGCCGTCGCCAGCGAGGAGTACTCGATCTTCGAGCGGGCTCGCTCCACCCCGTCCGCGAGGATCCGGGCGTGGTCGAAGGCGAGCGGCGCCGGCTGCTCGCCGTCCCGGCCGAACCCGCCGTCCTGCCCGAGCAGATCCTCCACGGGCGCCCAGCGCGCGCTGTGCGCGTCGCCTCCCGCGCGCGGCGCCGGCAGGTCCGGGGCCAGGGCGAGGTGCGCCACGCTGACCACCCGCATCCGGGGGTCCCGCCGGGGGTCGCCGTAGGTCGCGAGCTGTTCGAGGTGGGCGCCGTTGGCGAGCGCCGGAGCCGAGGGGTCCGAGGCACAGAGCCCGGTTTCCTCGCCGAGCTCCCTGGCCGCCGCGGTGGACAGGTCCTCGTCGTCGCGGACGAATCCGCCGGGCAGCGCCCAGCGCCCCTGGAAGGGTGGCTCACCGCGGCGCACCACGAGCGCGCAGAGCGCGTGGCGGCGCACGGTCAGCACGACCAGGTCGACGGTCACGGCGAAGGGCGGAAAGGCCGACGGGTCGTAGGGCGACATGCGGCGATCATAGTCGTCTGCCTGACGATAAACACTCCCTTCGACACCCTCCGCCCCTTCTTCTCCCGTGTCACCTCCCGGCGCGTCCCGTGCGCTCAACCTCCCAACTGGAGCCATGCGGCGGCCTGCTCGACCATCCCGACCCCGAGCCTGCTGACCCGAACCGTGAACGGCTCTCCCCCGACGCTCAGACCGGCGAGCCGTACCTCGCCCAGCGGGGCCGAGCGCAGCGGGTGCAGGGCGACCGACCCGGCCGGTACGTCCGGACGGACCCCGGCCAGGGTCGTGAGCAGCTGGATCCCGGCGGCGGCCGCCACCGCGGCGGGGCGGCATGCGGCGGGGTGCGGCACGGGCGCACCCCCCGCGGTGCGCTGCTCCCCCGCGTACATCTCCGGCAACCGGTGCCCGAACGCCTCAGCGGCGGCCAGCACACCCCGCAGCAGGGCGACGGCTTCCTTCTGGTACCCGGCGCCCGCCAGGCCCGCGACGGCCACCGCGCTCTCGTGGACCCGTACCGCGCCGGCCCGGTGCCCGAACGGGTTGTACCCGGGCTCCTTGACGGCGAGCCCGCGCAGCCCCCAGCCCGAATCCAGCGCGGGTCCGCTCAGCAGCCGGGCCAGCTGCTCGGTCCGTACCTTGTCGAGCAGGCCGGGTGCGAGACGGCCGCCGCCGAGCAGTCCCGTGTCCAGGAGATGGGCGGCGCCCCCGCCCAGCAGCGGCATCGGCCGCCCGTCGGCGGTACGGGCCGCCGCGGGGCGGCCCCCGCCGACGTCGTCCACCCAGAACTCCGCCCGGAACCGGTCCCGCAGGGCCCCGGCCCGCGTGAGCCAGGCATCCGCTCCGGGACGGCCGCACTCCCGCAGCAGGTCGGCGCCGAGCACCGCGGCCCGGTGCGCGTGGGCCTGCGTCTCGGCGCGGACGAGCCCGGCCCCAGGGCCGCTCTCGGCAAGGTAACCGTCCGCGCCAAGGGCCGCCGCCAGCCAGCTCAGACAGCGCTCGGCGGCGGGCAGCAGCTCGGACACCTCCGGCTCGGGCAGGCCCCAGCGCCGGGCCTCGGCAAGCACGACGGGAAAGGCCAGCGTGGCCTCCACCCCCGTACAGCCCGGCGGAAGGAAGGGCCCGGCGTCCCTCAGCGGCCCCGGAATGCGCCCCGACTCGGCGCCGGGACCGGCCAGTTGGGTTCTGGCCAGAGCGCGCAGCGTGGTTGCCGCGAGCCGGGTGGACAGCGGCAGCGCCATCCGTGCCGCCCAGAGCGCTTCGGCGGGCGCCATCCCGCACCGCCACGGGACGCCGGCCGCCGCGTACAGATCGGCCGGGTACGCCGGGTCCCGGATCAGCAGCGCCCGCAGGTCGTCGATGCTGCACGCCAGCAGCGCCGCCACCCGGGGATCGTCCCCCTCCGCCCTGGCTTCCTGGGCCGAGGGCAGCGGGCTCGCGCCAGGGCCCGGCGGCCGCACGGGCCGGCCGGTCCTGATGTGCAGCTGGATCGTGCACGAGCCGCCCGGGGGCAGTTCCACGGCCCAGCGCAGCACCCCGGCGGAGGCGAGCGCGTCGGTCGGCGGGGGCTGCGCGGTCACCGCGCAGTGGGCACCGCCCGAGGTCCAGCGCATTCCCGAATCGTGGACGGTGGCGGGCAGTTCGGGTCCGGCGCGCCCCGCGGCCACGGCTCCCAGGTCCGCCAGGTCGGTGCCCAGGGCGATCTCCACCGGGAACCTCATGGGGCGGCCCGCGGAACTGGTCAGAGTGATCCGCTCGGTGCCGTCCGCGTGGCGCAGCCGCTCGACAGAGATCCCGGGGTCGGGCCCGCCGTCCGCGGCGGTGCGCACCACGGCGAGGAACCGGGCGCGGCCGGCCGATATCGACCTGCCCTGCACGGCGATCGGGTCACGGCCCGCCACCCTCAACTGGCAGCGTGAGAGCAGACGTCGGCCGTGCTGATAGAAGCCTTCGAGGCCGTACCCGGTCAGCTGGCCGTGCTCCGGCGACACCACGAGGCCGGGCAGGGCCACGCAGACGACGGCCGCGTGCACCGCCGGGAGTTCGCCGGGCGCCGGGCCGGGCGGCCTCGGCGGGACCGGCCCCGGCGCGCTCCCGATGCCGGCGCGGAGAGGTGTGCTGGACACATGCGTACCCTTCTGCGCGTTCTAGACGACGAAGGCGCCCGGCCGGGCGGACCGTGTCGCCCGCAGGGCGCGGCGCTCGCTACCGCGCTGCTCCCAGGTGAACGCCGCGGGGCTCGACCGGGTCACGGACGGTTCGGCCACGCGAGCCGCCCCGGAGCCGGGTGGGCCTTCCCCCTACCTCACAGGCCTTTCCCCGCGCCCCGCCCCTCCCTTCCGCCACACTCCGCCCCAGCCCCTTCGGCACCTGCGGCACCACACGTGTCACCCCTCCCCCTTCACCCTGTCCCCGCTCCTGCGGCGGGTCCGGACACGTGGCTTCCGCGCCCTGGGGCCTGCCGACGGAGGCCCGGCGGGTGTGGGCCGGGCCGGGCCGCCCGACTGCCCCTTGCCGGCGCCGTCCGGCGCGGGAACGCTCCCCGGTGCGAGGCCGCCCGACTGCCCCTTGCCGGCGCCGTCCGGCGCGGGAACGCTCCCCGGCGCGAGGCCGCCCTCCGGCGCCGGAGCGCCCGTTGCATTCACCGCGCCAGGGCCCGCCAGCCGGGCCGCGCGTTCCTCCCGC
Source organism: Streptomyces sp. NPDC048416 (assembly GCF_043200435.1). Taxonomy (NCBI): domain Bacteria; kingdom Bacillati; phylum Actinomycetota; class Actinomycetes; order Kitasatosporales; family Streptomycetaceae; genus Streptomyces; species Streptomyces sp. NPDC048416. Next base: position 101,343 of record NZ_JBICXU010000005.1, on the reverse strand, counting down.
AGGCAGATGCGCAGTTCTTCCGGGTCGAGGCCCTGGTTGCAGGCCTGGTGGAGCAAGTAGGCGAACCGGTAGTCCGGGTCGGCCCGCAGGGCGAGGCCGAACGCCACCCGGGCGTGCGGGTCGTCACCGGTCGACCAGGAGACCCAGCCCGCCAGGGTGAGCAGCGCGGCCGCGTGATCGCGGTACGGCCCGACACAGCGGCGGGCCAGCGCCCGCCACAGCCGCAGGGCGAGCTGCGCCTCGGCGCCCTCCATCCACTCGGCGGCCCAGTCGCGGGTCGTGCGGTCCTGGAGGCCGAGGATCACGGCCGCCGCCTCGTCGTGGGAGATGAGCCCGTCGTCCAGCTCGTCCGACGCGTTCTTGCCGAGGAGGAGGGTGCCCGCGCCCCGGCCTGCCGCGGCGCGCGCCTCCGTATCGCGGGCCGGTGCCTGCTGCGTCTTGCCGATGCGCCGCATCAGCCGGGCCGCCAGGTCAAGCGTCTCGTCGGCCACGCCTCGCCGGTCGCCCTCGCTGAGAATGCGGGGGAACATCGCGGCGGCCGCGGCGTCCAGCGCCCGCTCCTGGTCCTGCGCCGCCGCCGTCCGCCACGGCGCGAACCGCTCCTCCATCTCCCGCAGGGACCCGCGTACGTGGATTCCCGCGTAGGTGGCGGCGGCCGCCATGACGGACGTGCCCGGCAGCGCCAACACGTTGCCCTCCGGCGGGCAGCAGCGGGTGTCCGGGCAGCAGTACGACCAGTAACGGCCGTCGGAGATGCAGAGCGCTTCGAGCACCGGGACGTCGAGGCTGCCGCACGCGGTGCGGAGCCGCTGGGCCAACGGCCGCAACCGCTCCATGACCTCGTGCGCGCTGCCGCCCCGATCCGGGTCCTGGCACAGGAAGACGACGATGCCGTCGGGCCGGGGCCCTCGCTGCTCGCTCCCCGTGACCAGGCAGTCGGCGAGCTGCTCGGCGATGTCGGGCCATTCCTGCGGTGAGGCAGGCAGCCCCACCCTGACCCGGCCGCCGAACCGTCCGCTCTCGCCGTGCAGCGCGACCAGGACCGCCGAGTCGGTCGGGTGGAAACCCAGCAAGTACGGCAGGGCGTCCGCCAGTTCGGCCGGCCCGCGCAGGGTGAGCCGGGGCTCTCCCGACGGACTGGACGGGCCCAACGGACTGGACGAGCTGGACGAGCTCGATGGGCTCGATGGGCTCGATGGGCTCGATGGGCTCGATGGGCTGGACGAGCTGGACGAGCTGGACGGACTGGATGGGCTGGACGGGCTGGGGGAATCGGATTCATGGGATTCGGATGGATGAGGTCCACTCATGTCTCGCATGACCCGAGGATTTCGCGATCCCGAATTCCCCGCCACCCCTGTGGATAACCTCTGTCCACAGAATAAAGGCGCTGATCATACAAATATCGCAGGCCTCGAATCACGCATTCAAATACCGTGAACAGGACGCCAGTTGACACCTCGCCGGGCCCAACTCCGCCCCGCTGCCCCCGCCCCCCGCCGGCCGCAAGCCACCCCAGCGACCTTGCCTCAGCCCCGCCAGGAGTGTGGCGCGCGGAACCCGGGCGCGCGCTCCAGGCGGCGCCAGCCCGCGGCGGAGCGAGCCCGTTCGAAGGCCACGGCGACGGGCTGGGCGGCGGCACGCGCGAGGAGCACCGCGGTGATCGCGGCGAGCTCTTCGGGGCCGGCCTCGCCCCGCTCGATACGTACAACGGCTTGGGTACTCACAGCGTGAACTCCCTTGTTTCTCAGGGGCTTTGACGGCGGCTGAAGAATCCCGGCTACTGGGGCGGGTTGCCGTGCTTGCGGGAGGGCAGGTCGGCGTGCTTGGACTTGAGCATCGCGAGGGAGGCGATCAGGACGGCCCGCGTCTCGGCCGGGTCGATCACGTCGTCGACCAGGCCCCGCTCGGCCGCGTAATACGGGTGCATCAGCTCGGCCTTGTACTCCTTGACCATCCGCGCCCGCATCGCCTCCGGGTCCTCGGCATCCGCGATCTGACGGCGGAAGATGACGTTGGCCGCGCCCTCCGCACCCATCACCGCGATCTCATTCGTCGGCCACGCATACGTCAGATCCGCGCCGATGGACTGCGAATCCATGACGATGTACGCACCGCCGTACGCCTTGCGCAGAATCAGCGAGATCCGCGGCACCGTCGCATTGCAGTACGCGTACAACAGCTTCGCGCCATGGCGGATGATCCCACCGTGCTCCTGCGCCACACCCGGCAGAAAGCCAGGCACGTCCAACAGGGTGACGATCGGAATATTGAAGGCATCACACATCTGAACGAAACGAGCCGCCTTCTCCGACGCCTCGATGTCCAGCACGCCCGCCAGGGACTGCGGCTGGTTCGCCACGATCCCCACCACCTGCCCGTCCAACCGGGCCAGCGCGCAGATGATGTTCCGCGCCCACCGCTCATGGATCTCCAGGAAGTCCCCGTCGTCGACAAGCTCCTCGATCACCCTGCGCATGTCATACGGCCGGTTCCCGTCCGCCGGCACCAGATCCAGCAGCACCTCACAGCGCCGGTCGGCTGGATCCTCGGCAGCGTGGACCGGCGGGTTCTCCCGGTTGTTCGACGGCAGCATCGAGATCAAATACCGCACCTCCGCCAGGCACGTCTCCTCGTCGTCGTAGGCGAAATGCGCCACACCCGACGTCTCGGCATGCACATCCGCACCCCCCAGACCGTTCTGGGTGATCTCCTCGCCCGTCACCGCCCGCACCACGTCCGGACCGGTGATGAACATCTGCGAGGTCTCGCGGACCATGAAGACGAAGTCGGTCAGGGCCGGGCTGTAGGCCGCACCCCCCGCACACGGACCCAGCATCACGCTGATCTGCGGGATCACACCCGACGCCCGCGTGTTGCGCTGGAAGATCCCGCCGTACCCGGCCAGCGCCGAAACACCCTCCTGGATACGGGCGCCCGCGCCGTCGTTCAACGACACCAACGGCGCACCCGCCGCGATCGCCATGTCCATGATCTTGTGGATCTTCGTGGCGTGGGCCTCGCCCAGGGCGCCGCCGAAGATCCGGAAGTCGTGGGCGTAGACGAAGACCGTGCGGCCCTCCACCGTGCCCCACCCGGTGATCACACCGTCCGTGTACGGCCGCTTCGCCTCCAGACCGAAGCCCACCGCACGGTGGCGCCGCAACTGCTCCACCTCATGGAACGAACCCGGATCGAGGAGCAGATCAATACGCTCGCGCGCCGTCAGCTTCCCCTTGGCATGCTGCGCCTCGGTCGCACGCTCACTCGGCCCACGACGGGCCTCCTCACGCAAGGCAAGAAGCTCGGCGACCCGGTGGCGCGTCGCCGTCGGCTGCGGTGTGTTCATGCCGGATCCCCCTCGGTTCGCGCCGCCCCCTGATGGGGCGGCCCTGCGGTGTGGTGTGCGGCGCCCTCGGGGGCCGCGTGTGCGTCGCCCTCGGACACGTCGCGTGCGGCGCCCTCGGGGGCCACGTGTGCGTCGCCCTCGGACACGTCGCGTACGGCGCCCTCGGCCGCGTCGCGTACGGCGGGCATCAGCCGGCCTGGCCCACGACGGCCATGCCGCCACCCTGGGCGGCCCAGCGCTTCTCGCCTGCGCCGTGCAGGATCTCCCGTTGCAGTTCCCGCAGTTCGGACATCGGGTCGATGCCAAGCTCCTCGCGCAGGGCGGTGCGCAGCCGGGTGAAGGCCTCAAGGGCCTGCCCGCGGCGGCCGGTGCGGTGGAGCACGAGCATCAGTTGGGCGTGGAAACCTTCGTGCAGGGGGTGGTTCTCGGTTAAGTAACGCAGCTCTCCGAGGACTTGGCGGTGACGGCCGTTGCGGATGTCCGCCTCGATGCGGCCTTCGAGGGCGGTGAGCCGGAGCTCTTCGAGGCGGGAGACCTCCAGGGAGAGCCGCGGGCCCAGCGGTACGCCGTCCAGGGGTGCGCTGCCGCGCCACAGCGCCAGACCGCGCTGGAAGGCCCTGGCGGCCTCCGCGTTGTCGCCCTCGCTGAGCGACTGACAGCCTTCGTCCACGGCCTGTTCGAAGAGGTCGGCGTCGACGGTGCCGTTGCCGAGGTCGAGGCGGTATCCGCCGCGCGAGGTGATCAGGACGTCCTTCGGGTCCAGCCGGCCGTGGGAGGACCGCGAGGTCATCAGCGACCGCAGGTTCATGACGTACGTCTGGACCGCGGTGACCGCGCTGCGCGGCGGCACCACCCCGAACCAGAGCTCGTCGATCAGGCTCGACATGGTCACCACATGGCCGACCGCGAGGGCCAGGGTGGCGAGCAGCTGCTGCTGCTTCGGTGCCGTCGGACCCCAGCCGAGTTCTCCGTCCATTATCTGGACGTCACCAAGCACTCCGATATCCAAGACAACTCCCCCTGAGCTATTGATTGCTCTGCCTTGTCAATGTTCCGAACATACCGCACGGTTTGCTTTTTCGGGTCCCCACCCTTTGCCCCAAGCACATGGACGGGGTGCAGGCTACCCAGCTTTGGCCACGCCTGTTGCCGAAATCAGATGAGTGGAGCCGAAATTATTGGAAGCCACTCCCAGGCCGGGCACGTAGAAGCGCCCGTCCTTGCCCAGGAGATGACATCCGTCGTGGTCCGTCGCCAATCCGAAATCGGCGTACGGAATCCTGCGGCCGCTTCCCATCGCCTTGGCATAGGAATTCTTCTGGGTCAGGAACCGCAGCAGCAGCGGGTGGCGCGCGGAGGGCCCTGCCGCGTGCAGGCGCTCCAGTTCGTGCCGGGTGAGCAGGTGTTCCACGGACGGCAGCCGCAGCCGCGGGGGGTGCAGGGGTGCCACGTCCACGCCCACCCGGCCGCCGTCCATCAGGCCCACGGCCACGAGCCCATCGCAGTCGCCGACGCTGATGTCCAGGTCGTCGCAGCCCCTCAAGTAGGGCCGCCCGACCGGGGTGTACGCGATGTCGAAGAGGGCCGGGTCGGCGCCGAGCAGGGCGCCCGCGGCGGCTCTGAGCATCAACCGCGAGACGATGAACCGGATGCGCCGCTCCGGTGTGGGCTGCCGGTCCGCCCGGGCGCGGTCCGCGCCGAGCAGCACCCGGATGTCCTCCGGGTCGGGTGCCGTGTCCTGCGACCACCAGTCCTCGGTCCTTCCCGCGACGACGACACACCGGCTCTCCTCCAACTCCTTTCTGATCCCTGCCACTTCCAGGTCGTCCGGCCCCCGCGCCGTGTAGAGCGCGGGGGTCGGCCCTCGTGTCAAGCCGTGCTCCCGATCTCCAGGTCGATCCGTTCCCGGGACAGGTCATACGCCAGGCCCTCCCGGTCGCGGGTGATCAATTCCTTCAGGACGAGCCCCACTTGGCCCCTCGGCAGTCGCGGCGCCGGGTGGCCCAGACGGCGCAGCACCCTGCTCAGGGCGATCAGCAGCCAGGCGCGGTCGGTGTCCTCGCCCGCGGGGGGCGCGGTGTGCCGCCGCAGTCTGCTCAGTCCGCAGGCCGCCGCCGTCAGCAGAGCGAGCCGGTCGGCGACCGCCAGGGCCGCGGGGTCGGGTGCCCCGGACGACGGCGGGCGGCTGAGATAGGTGCGGCGCCTTTCGAGGCCGCGCAGTTCCCGGTTGAGCACCCGTATGAGGTCCCGGAAGGCGCCGCCGACCGGGTCGCGGTCGGCCGGCAGTCCGGAGAAGTCCCGGAACTCCCTTCCCAGCGGCCGCAGTCCACGGCCGCCGGCTCCGGGCAGGAACTCGGTGAGCAGGTGGGCCGGGCGCCCGGGGACGGGCCCGGCCGCGGCCATCAGGGCCTCGGCCTCGCGGGCGGCGGAGAAGTCGTACGCGGATGTGGCGACACCGCCGTCCCTGCGCCGCGCACTCAGCGGAATCAGCTCCTCCGCCCCTTCGCGCAGCAGCCGGGGAACCAGATATCCGCAGACCGCGGACAGCATCCGGGTTTCGGTGCCGCCCCGCAAAGCGTCGGTCGCGGCGCCGACCACACAGTCGGCGAGCAGCGTGTCGGCGAAGGTCCCGGTCAGCGCCGCGACCGCGGACAGGTCGTCCACGGGTGCGTAGTGCTCCTGGTAGGCGTGCACCGCGGTCCGTAGCCGGGTGTCCGCGGCGGCGACGAGCCAGCCGGGCAGCACGGTCCGCACGAACGCCTCCGTCAGGTCGGGGTCACAGTGACAGTCCGGCTCGTGCCGGGGGTCCGAACAGGCCGGGACGGTGAGCCAGACCCGGGAATCGGGGCCGCCCCGGTGCGTGGCCCCGGTGTCGGGGCCACCCCGGCCGGCCGTCCCGGTGCCGGGGGCGCCCCGGCCAGTCGCCCCGGCGCCGAAAGCGCCTTGACCAGCTGTCCCGGTGCCGGGGCCACCCTGGTGGGTGACCCCGCCGCCCCGGTCCGTCTCGTACGCCTCGTACGCCTCGTACACCCGGGGAGCGTGTCCGGCGACGTACGGGCCGGGGACGGCCAGGACGAGCCGTCCGCTCTCCTTGAGCGCGGCGGCCAGGCGGGCCGCCGTCGGGGGGTGCGCCACCGGGGGCGGCGGCCAGCCGCGTTCCACGGTGGGCACTCCGTGGGAGCGGATGAGCGCCCGCACCCGGTGGATGGTCTCGTCACCGCGGTGCGCGTCGCCCCGCAGGACGGGCGGGGAGCCCGCGCCGGTGCCGCGGAGCGGCAGGCCGGCGCCGGTGGACCGGCTCGCCCGCCGCTCGCTCACTGGGCCGTACGCCGGCCGATGTAGCCGACGGCGAGCAGGGCGCCCGCCGCGAGGGCCGCCGCGGCCACCGAGAGGGCGACCTTGGTGCCGCCGTCGCCGGGCGATGCCGTCAGGACGGAGCCGAGTACGGCGACGCCGACCACGGCGCCGGTCTGGCGCGCGGAGTTGAGCGCGCCGGACGCGATGCCGGCCTGCTCCTTGGGCACCGAGGAGACCAGCGTGGTGACCAGGGAGGGGATGGCGAAGGAGACGCCGAACCCGAAGACAAGCAGTCCGACGGCGGTCAGGGCGTACTGGCCGGCGCCGTCGCCGCCCACGAAGGCGAGCTGGATGAGCGCGCCCACCGTCATCAGCGAGAAGCCGAGGATCGAGGGGATGCGCGGGCCCTTCTTGGCGACCAGGCGCCCGGTGTAGATCGGGTTGAACGCGGTGGGCAGGGTCAGCGGCAGGAAGGCCAGGCCCGCGGCCATGGCGGAGTAGCCGAGGCCCTGCTGGAAGTGGAGCGACATGACGAACAGGACGCCGGAGAGGCCGAAGTTGACGAGCAGGCCGTTGAGCAGGCCGACCGAGAAGGTGGCCTTGCGGAAGAGCTGGAGCGGCAGCATCGGGCCGCGTACCCCGGGTTCACGGCGCTCGACCACGATGAAGCCGATCGCCGCGGCGACACCGATGACCAGGGCGATGAGCACGGGAGCGGACAGCCAGCCCTCGGGCTCGCTCTGGATGACGCCGAACGTCAGGCCCGCCAGGGCGAGTACGGCCAGCAGCTGGCCCGGCAGGTCGATGGCGCGCTCCGGGTTGCGGGGCGACTGCGGCGCGACGGCGCGGGTGATGAGCACGCTGCACAGGGCGACGGGCACGTTGATGACGAAGATGAAGCGCCAGCCGAGCGTGTCGGTGAGGACACCGCCGACGACGGGGCCCGCGGCGAGCGCGACTCCGGTGATGGCCGCCCACGAACCGAGGGCGCGGGCCCGCTGCGCGGGGTCGGTGTAGGCGGTCGCGATGACGGCCATCGAGGCCGGCAGCAGAGCGGCGCCCGCGATGCCGAGGACACCGCGCATGCCGATCAGGACGCCCAGGTTGGGTGAGGCGGCGGTGAGCCCGGAGGCGATCAGGAAGGCCCAGGTGCCGGTGAGGAAGACCTTGCGGGCGCCGAAGCGGTCGGACAGGGCGCCCATGGTGAGCAGCAGCGCGGCGAAAGTGAGGGTGTATCCGTTGACCACCCACTGGAGCCCGGAGAGCCCTCCGCCGATATCATCGCGGATGGCGGGCAGTGCCACGTTCACCACGCTGGTGTCGAGCAGCACCATGAAGTAGCCGAGCGAAAGGCCCAGAAGCAGGAGCCCCTTGCGCCGGATCCCGGCCTCGGGCTTGGCGCCCGCCACAGCGCTCCCTCCTTGTGCGGCCGTCACCGTCGATGACTGCGAGGACATAGTTGTTCCCTTCTCAATTACTGACGCGGAAAAGTGAATTCGAGGCGGCCGGGGTCGTGAACCTGCGGCTGTTACAGCCTGGCGGGAGCCCGGGCGAAAGAGAAACGGGAAATTCCGATTGCACCATCGGAAGCGCCGATGGATCGGGGGAGGCCGAGAGATGCAGTTCCGTCAGTTGAACACGTTCCGCACCGTTGCCGAAACCCTCAATATCACCAGGGCAGCCGAGCGCCTGAATTATGCCCAGTCAAGTGTGACCGAACAGATCCAGTCGCTCGAAGCGGATCTGGGGGTGGCCTTGTTCGACCGTTCCGGCCGTCGGATACGGCTGACGGCGGCCGGAAATCGTTTGGTCGAATACGCCGAGCGCATGCTCCAGCTCGCCGAGGAGGCGAGAGCCGCGGTCGCCGGAATGGCGGACCCGGCCGGCGAACTCACCATCGGCGCGCCGGAAACGCTCTGTGTGTACCGGCTGCCTTCCCTGCTGACCCGGTTCCGTGAAACCCATCCGAAGGTCCGGGTCGTGCTGCGCCCGGGCAACCGGTCGGAGTCCCGCGGCGGGGTGCGTGAGGGAACGCTCGATCTGTGCTTCACCTTCGGGCCTCCGCCCACGGAGCCGGAGTTCGAGAGCATGGCGCTGGCGCCCGAGTCCGTCGTCGTGGTGGCGCCGCCCGGGCACCCGCTGACCAAGATGAAGGAAGTACGCACGGCCGAACTCGCCGGCGTGGACTTCCTGGTGACCGAGCCCGGGTGCAGCTACCGCCGGATGTACGACGAGACGCTGGGCTCCGCGCAGGGCCCCCGGCCCAACGTGGTGGCCGAGCTGACCAGCATCGGCGCGCTGCGCAGCTGTGTCGCCGAGGGCATGGGCTGCGCCCTGCTCCCGCAGATCGCGGTGGCCGCCGACCTGGCGCGGGGCGCCTTGGAGACGGTCCCGTGGACCAACGCCCGCCGGGAGACGGAGGTACAGGTCTCCTGGCGTGCGCAGGGCACCGGGTCGCCGGGGCTTCGCCCCTTCCTCGACACCGCGCGCGAACTGCTCGGCAGTCCCGTCCTGTAGGGCCCGCCCCGGCGCGGCACGCACAGCGCCGCACCGGGGCCGTCCGGCCGGGCGCGGCGGCGCGCCGGGCCGGAGGTCACCGGTGGGACGGCGACGCCCGGCGGTGGGCCCTCAGCCCTCGTCCAGGCAGAGTTCGTCCTCGTCGAGGCGGACGAGACGGCCGCTGTAGCCGCCGGTCAGCGCGGCGAACCAGATCGCGGGGCGGGCGCCGACCGCCTCGCGGGCCAGCACCAGCGGCCCGTCCGCGCTCACCTCGACGTAGTCGCCCGCGGGACGGATGCCGTACCCGGTGTCGCGGGCGACGCGTACGAGATCGTCGAACTCGGGGATGTCCAGGACGTACAGCGTGGTCATCGGGTGCTCACCTTCTCCTCGGCCGCACCGGCGGCCTGCTCGGCGTGGTCGCGGGCCAGTTCGCCCTTGCGGCGCCACATGTCCTCGACGGTGGGGCGCTCGCCGCGCGCGATGTCGGACAGCGCCCGCAGCGTCAACTCGGCGTCCCGTGCGTCCACTTCGGCGAAGGCGCGCAGCGGGCGGGTGATCTCCAGCTGGATCCCGTTGGGGTCGTCGAAGTAGAGGGATTCCAGGAGTTCGTGGGCGAGCGGCGGCGTGACCCGTACGCCGTGCTCCTTGAGGCGTACGCGCCAGGCGGTCAGCTCCTCCTCGGTGTCGACGTGCAGCGCCAGGTGGCGCGAGCGGTGCATGAGGTCGCCCGGGTCCTCCTCCTCCGGAAGACCGAAGTAGTAGAAGAACGCCAGGTGGTTGCCCTTGCCGAGGGCGAAGAAGAAGTGCACGAAGTCGGGGAAGTCCTCGGTGACCCAGCCGGTCGCCGTGATGGCGTGGACCAGGGGCAGGCCCAGCACGTCGCGGTAGAAGTGCAGGGTCTCCTCGGGCTTCCAGGTGACGTGCGCGAGGTGGTCGACGCCCTTGAGGCGCAGCGACCCGGTGTCGAGCGGCGCACCGGCCGCCGGTGTCTGCGACATGGCTTGTTCCTTTCGCTGTGCAGCGCGAAGCGTGGAGCAGGAAGGGGGAGGGACGGTGTGTCCCCATTCGGTGGCGCGGCCGGCCCGTTGGGGTTCAGGCCGGCGCGGGCGCCTGGCTCGGTTCGGTGGCGGGGTGGGCCGCGGGCCGGGCCGCGGGCTGGGTGGGGACCGACGCGCGGGAGAGCGCGAGGATGTGCTCGCGCAGCGTCCTGCGGTCCACCTTGCCGATGGGAGTCAGCGGGAACTCCGCCACCAGGTGGAGGAGTTCGGGCCGCTTGAACGCCGCCACCCCGCGTGCCGCGAAGAAGGCGTGGATGGTTTCCAGGGTGGGCCGCCGGCCCTCCGCCGGGATCACACACACCCCGACGCGTTCGCCGAGTGCCGGGTCGGGCAGGGCGAGGGCCGCCGCGTCCGCGACGCCCGGCACCGCGCGCACCAGGTCCTCCACCTCGTCGATGGAGACCTTCTCGCCGCCCCGGTTGACCAGGTCCTTGAGCCGGCCCTCGACGACGAGGTTGCCGCTGGGGTGCCACCGCACGAGATCGCCGGTGCGGTACCAGCCGTCGGGCGTGAAGGCCCGCTGGTTGTGCTGCGGTGCGCGGTAGTAGCCGCGCGGTGTGTAGGGGCCCCGGGTGAGCAGTTCGCCGGTGGCGCCCCGCGGTACGGGCCGGCCTTCGCCGTCCACCACCAGAATCTCGTCGGCCTCCGACACCGGCCGGCCCTGGGTCTCGCGCAGTACCGGCGCAAGGTCGCCCGGCCGGGTGTAGTTGAGCAGGCCCTCGGCCATTCCGTACACCTGCTGGAGGGTGCAGCCGAGGCCCGGGCCGAGGTCGCGGGCGAGCTCGGTGGGCAGCACGGAGCCGCCGACCTGGAGCAGGTCAAGGCTCGCGAGGGCCGAGGGCCGCTCACCGGCATGCTCCAGCCAGCGGTGGGCCACGGCGGGCACCACCGAGGTGACGGTGACGCGTTCGCGGGCGATCTCGGCGAAGGCGGTCCTGGGGTGCGGCGAGGGAGAAAGGACCGCGCGGCCGCCCACCGCCAGGGTGCCCAGCACGCCCGGGCAGCCGAGCGGGAAGTTGTGCGCGAGCGGCAGGACCGCCAGATAGGTGGTTTCCTCGGTGAAGCCGCAGACCTCGGCGCTGCGCCGGAAGTTGTACTCGTAGTCGTTGTGCGTCCGGGCAATGATCTTGGGGAGTCCGGTGGTGCCGCCCGAGAGCAGGAACAGCGCCACCTCCCCCGCGTCCGGGGCGCGTGCGTCGAGCCGGCGGCGGCGCTCCTCGACGTCGCCCTCGATCCGCAGTGCGGCCCGCAGGTCGACGTGGCCCGGCGCCACGTCGTCGCCGACGACCAGGACGGGCACCGGCCGCGGCCGGCCCGCGGCGATCTTGGCGCCCAGCGCCTGGTGGTCCACGCCCCGGCAGGTGTCGGGGACGGCGACGGCCGCGACATCGGCGAGGTCGGCCAGGTACTCCAGCTCGTGCTCGCGGTGCGGCATCAGGGCGAGGACCGGCGCGACACCGATCCGCTGGCAGGCCAGGAACAGCGCCACGAACTCCCAGCGGTTGGGGAGCTGCACCAGCAGGTTGTCGCCGTCCTTGAGGCCGAGCGCCGCGAGGTGGTCGGCCAACGCGTCGGCGCGGGCGGCCAGTTCGCGGTAGCTCATCCTGGTCGCGCCGTCCACCAGGGCCGTACGGGCTCCGTAGCTCTCGCTCCAGCTCCACATCCAGTCACCCAGCGGGCGCCCGCGCCAGTAGCCGGCCGCGGTGTAGCGCTCGGCCTCGGGCTCGGGCCACGGGACGGTCCCGGCGCGCTTCATCTGCTCCTCCTTCGCTCGATCGGGTGGGTCCGTGCAGGGGTGCGGCCCGGCCCCGACCTCTTGCGGACGGGGCCGGGCCGCGGTCTCAGGCGGCGAGCCGCTCGGCGAGGTAGTCGGCGATGGCGGTCACCGTCGGGCGGTCCCACAGGAGGGTGGCGGGCAGCGCCAGGCGGAACAGCTTCTCCAGGCGCCGGCGGATGACGAGGGTCATCACCGAGTCCAGGCCCATCTCCATGAGCGGCTTGCGCACGTCGAAGGAGTCGGGCGCCCACTTCATCTCGGCCGCCACGAGGCCGCGTACCGCGTCGACCAGGTGGGCGCGCAGCTCTTCGGGCTCCAGCGTCGCCCAGGCCGCCTCGCCCTGGTCGGCGCCGGACTCGGCCACCTCCACGGTCAGTTCGTCGAGCAGGGCCGGACGGACCGCGGAGGGCTCCAGCTCGATGGTGCGCAGCACCGCGTAGTACGGGGCGTCGTAGCGGGAGGCGAACTCCCAGCTGCGGAACGCCTCGGCGGCACAGATGTCGGCGGTGCCGCGGGCGGCGAGTTCGGCGTCGATGAGCTCCGACGAGGTCGACATGCCGAGCCCCCGCCACGAGGTCCAGGCGTAGCTGACGGTGGCGGTGTCGCCGAGGGCCGCGCGGTGGGCGGCGAGCGCGTCCAGGAAGGCGTTGCCACAGGCGTAGCTGGCCTGGCCGGGCAGTCCGAGCAGCAGGCCGCAGGAGGAGAAGAGGGTGAAGAAGTCCAGGCTGCCGGGTGCGAACAGCTCGTGCAGGACCATCGCGCCGGCCACCTTGGGGCCCATGACCTTGGCGAGCGATTCCTCGTCCACGTCGACGGCCATCCGGTTGTCCAGGACACCCGCGGCGTGCACGACACCGCGGATCGGCGGCAGGTCGAGGGCGCCCGGGGCGAGCGCCGCCGCGACGGCCTCGGCGTCGGTGATGTCGACGCAGACGACACGGACGCTGACTCCCAGGCCCTCAAGGGCGCGGACCGCCTCGATCTGGCGGCGGGTGGTCATGTCGGTCATCTCGTCCCAGGCGGACCGCGGCGGGAGGCCGCGCCGGCCGGCCAGGACGAGGCGCCGGGCGCCGCGCCCGGCGAGCCAGGTGGCGATTTCGAGGCCGAGCACACCGAGCCCGCCGGTGATCAGGTACGTGCCGTCGGGCCGGCATTCCAGGGCGGCCCGTACCGGCTCGCGCTCGATGGCCACCAGGCGTGCCGTCTCGATGCCGGCGCCGCGCACCGAGACGAGGTCCTCGCCCGGCTGGGCGCGTACGACGGTGACGAGCGCGGTCAGCGTCTCGGGGTCGGTCTCGTCGGCGAGGTCGACGGTGCCTCCCCACAGTTCGGGGTGCTCACCGCCGATGACCCGGCCCAGGCCCCACAGCGGGGCGTCGGTCAGCGACTCGGCGGCCAGCGATTCCCGTACGCCCCGGGTGACGCACCACAGCGCGGGCTGGGTCCCGGCCGCGGCGAGGTGCTGGGCGGTGCGGGTGACCAGCCAGGCGGCGTCCACGGCGGCGCCGCTGACGCTGTCGGCGGCGCCGGCCCGCTCGGGCACCACGAGCACCGCGGTGGTGGACGTCGGCGGCTCGGCGAGCGCGCCCAGGTCGTCCGGGGTGTCGACGGCGGCCCAGGGCAGGCCGGCCGCGGACAGCGCCTCGCCGATGCGCAGGCCGGTCTTGCGGTCGCCGACGATCACCGCCGAGGTCATCGCGGCGCGTTCCCGGGCGGGTTCGGCGGGCAGTTCCAGGGGGCGCCAGGCAATCTCGCTCACCAGGCGCCGGGGGCTGGCGGTGGCGCCGGGGTCGCCGTCGAGGACGCCGTAGCGCAGCCCGGTGAGGCGGGCCAGGAGGCGCCCGTCGGTGGCGGCGATCGACACGTCGACGGTGTCCACGGCGGCGGTGCCCTCGGCGGTCGCGACGTGCAGCAGCACCTCGGCGGGGCACTCGCCGCTCACGGCGGCCTCACGGATGTGCGCGGGCATCCGCAGGATCGGCTCGCCGGGGAAGACGACCGAGGCGATGGACAGGGCCGCGTCGAGCACCGACGCCCAGGAGCCGGGGGCAGCGCCGTCCGGCTCGGCGGCGACGACGGCGAAGATCTGGCCGTCGGCGCGCCGCATCTCCTTGACCTCCCACGGGAACCCCATGGCGGCGACGCCGATGCCGGCGAGCCGGTCGATGGTGAAGCGGTTGTCCAGGACTTCCGCGCACGCGGTACGCAGCCCGGCGGCGTCCAGGGTGCGTGGGCCGACCGTGGTGCCGGGCGACACGACGGCGGTGGTGTGCGTCAGCCAGGACGCGTCGGTGTCGTCCACGGTGGCGTCGCCGACGATCCGCGAGGCGAGGCGCACGGTGCCTTCCTGGTGGACGACCTGGAGTTCGCGCGGGGTGGAGACGGCGACGGGCACCTTGAGGGTGACGTCGGCAAGGCCCGGGCGCTCGGCGCCGTCGGCCGCGGCCGTGAAGAAGGTGTTGAGCAGCACGGTGGCCGGGATGATCTCGACGCCCTGGACGGGGTGGTCGCCCGGGTAGGGGCGGCACGATTCGTCGAGGTAGGTCGCCCACAGGCGGGCCGGGGTGCTGCCGTTGACGGCGGTCTGGCCGCCGAGCAGGGTGTGGCTCTCGACGTCGTGCTGGGTGCCGCCGCCGACGGCGCCGGCCGGCTCGTACCAGTAGCGCTGGTGCTGCCAGACGGTGTGCGGGAGGTCGGCGAGGCGGCCGGGGGTGGACGACGCCCAGTCCAGGGGCACGCCGTGGCAGTGCAGGGCGGCGAGGTTGGCGAGCAGGGTGTCGCGCTCGGGCTTGTCGCGGCGCAGGCTGTGCGCGACGACACCGTCCTCGATGCCGAGTCCGTCCAGGATCTCGCCGATGGAGTGTGCGACCACGGGGTGGCCCGACACCTCGACGAAGGCGCGGTGGCCGTCCTCGGCCGCGGCGGTGACGGCCTGGGTGAAGCGGACCGGGTTGCGCAGGTTCCCGGCCCAGTAGGCGCCGTCGCGCGGGGTGGTGGCGCGGGGGTCGGCGAGCATGGTGCTGTAGACGGGCAGCTGGGGTGCTTTGACCGTCAAGTCGTGGGCGGCGGCGGCCAGTTCGGCGAGCAGCGGGTCCATGTGGGGGCTGTGGAAGGCGACGTCGGACGCCACGCGGCGCACGGTCAGCGACTGCGCCTCCCAGGCCGCGGCGAGTGCTTCGACGGCGTCGGTGTCGCCGGCGACGACGGTGGAGCCCGGCGAGGCGGAGATGGCCGCCGTGACGTCGGCGCGGCCGGCGAGGCGGTCGGCGACCTCGTCGAAGGGGAGCGCCACCATGATCATGGCGCCCTTGCCCGCGACGCGGCTCAGGAGCGCCGAGCGG
Source organism: Streptomyces sp. NPDC048416 (assembly GCF_043200435.1). Taxonomy (NCBI): domain Bacteria; kingdom Bacillati; phylum Actinomycetota; class Actinomycetes; order Kitasatosporales; family Streptomycetaceae; genus Streptomyces; species Streptomyces sp. NPDC048416. The sequence continues at coordinate 86,019 of NZ_JBICXU010000005.1, read as the reverse complement.
CGGCAGATGAGGCGGGCGCCGTCGGCGAGCGAGAGGATGCCGCCGACCACGGCCGCGGCTATCTCGCCCACCGAGTGGCCGATGACGGCGGCGGGTTGGAGGCCGCGTTCGCGCCAGACGGCGGCGAGGCCGACCTGCATGGCGAAGATCATCGGCTGGATCCTGTCGACGTCGCCCAGGTCGCCGTCGAGCAGCACCTGCCGGGGCGAGAAGCCGATCTCGGCGAGGAAGACGGGGTCGATCTCGTCGAGCGTCTTGGCGAACTCGGCCTCCTCCGCGAGGAGTTCGCGTCCCATGCCGGCCCACTGCGAGCCGTGCCCGGAGAACACCCAGACGGCGCCGCGTGCGGCGGCCGACTGCACGGTCCCCGACTCGACGCCGTCCTCACCTCCCTCCTCGGCGAAGGCTCTGAGTCTGGTGGCGAGCTGGGACGCGCCGGACGCGGCGACGACGGCGCGGCTCGCGGCGTGGCCGCGGTGCACGGCGAGGGTGCGGGCGACGTCGTCGAGCGGGGTGGTGGCGCCGTCGGCGTCCAGCCAGTCGGCCAGCGCGCCGGCCTGGGCGCGGGTGCCCGCCTCGGTCGCCGCGGACAGCGGGAACAGGCGTACACCGTCCCCGGCCGCCGGGGCGGTGATCGAGGTGGCGTCCTCGTCGTCGGGGGCCTGCTCAAGGACGATGTGCCCGATGGTGCCGCCGTAGCCGTAGCCGGAGACACCGGCGCGGCGGGGGCGCCCGGTCTCGGGCCAGTCGGTGGGCTCGGCGACGACCTTGAGCCGTGAACCCTCCCAGTCGATGGCCGGGTTGGGGGTGTGGAAGTTGGCCTGCGGCGGGATGTGCCCGTGGTACAGGGCGAGTACGGCCTTGATCAGCCCCGCCACTCCGGCCCCGGCCTCCAGGTGGCCGATGTTGGGCTTCACCGAGCCGATGAGGACGGGCCGGTCCACGGGGCGCCCTGCGCCGAAGACCTCCGCCATGGCGGTGGTCTCGATGGGGTCGCCTGCCCGGGTGCCGGTGCCGTGCGCCTCGATGTAGTCGACGGTCAGCGGGTCCACTCCGGCGCTGCGGTAGGCCTGGCGCAGCAGGTGCGCCTGGGCCTCGGCGCTCGGCGCCATGATGCCGTTGGTACGGCCGTCCTGGTTGACGGCGGTGCCCTTGATGACGGCAAGCACCCGGTCCCCGTCGCGACGGGCGTCGGCGAGCCGCTTGAGGACGACGACTCCGGCGCCCTCGCCGCGTCCGTAACCGTCGGCGGCGGCGTCGAAGGACTTGCTGCGCCCGTCCGGGGAGACGGCGCCCGCGGCGTCCAGGACCATGGTCAGGCCCGGGCCCGCCATGATGTTGACGCCGCCGGCCAGCGCCACCGGCACGTCGCCGTCGCGCAGCGCCTGGACGGCGAGGTGGAAGGCGACGAGCGAGGCGGAGCAGGCGGTGTCCACGGCGAGGCTTGAGCCGCGCAGGTCCAGGGTGTACGAGACCCGGTTGGCCACCGCGCAGAACGCCGCGCCGATCCCCGTCCAGGCCTCGATGCGCGGCAGGTCCTCCAGCATGCGGCGGCCGTAGTCGTCGGAGCCCACCCCGATGAACACCCCGGTGTCGGTGCCGGCCAGGGACTGCGGGGCGATGCCCGCGTGCTCAAGGGCCTCCCACGACACTTCGAGCACGATCCGCTGCTGCGGGTCCATGAGCTCGGCCTCGCGCGGGGTGATCCCGAAGAACTCCGCGTCGAACCCGGCGATGTCGTCGAGGAACCCGCCGCCCCGGGTGGTGCGGCGCAGCGCGGCGGCGTTCTGCGGGGACGCGGCCTCGTAGGCGGCCCAGCGCTCCGGCGGCACCTCGGTGATGGCGTCCGTGCCGGCGGTCAGCAGCCGCCAGAACGACTCGGGGGAATCCACTTGGCCGGCGAACCGGCAGCCCATGCCGATGACGGCGATCGGCTCCGAACCGGACCGGATGTCGCGGGGACCTTCGATCGGGGTGTTCACGTGATCCTCCATGAGGCAGCTGTGCTGGATACGGGGGGATGTGCCGTGCGGGTGGAGACGGGGGCGTGCGGGAGAAAGAAGGTGGGGCGGTCAGCGGCCGGGCCCGGTGAGCGGCCGGCCGGAGACCGCGTCGATGCGGCCGGCGACCAGGGCGGTGTGGAGCAGTGCGTGCCGGCCTTCGGCCCGCCCGGACGGGGTCTCCATGACCCAGCCGTCTTCGGCGGCGAGCACCACGGGCAGCGCGGTGGCCGTACGGATCCGGTCGGCGTGCTCCAGGACGTGCGCCGGGGCGGTGCCGTCGGGGGCGCGCAGATGCAGGGCCGATGCCCCGGCTTCGGCGGCGCCGAGCGCCCGCGTCACCAGCAGATCGCTCTCGTACGCTCCGCTCGCGGGACAGCCAAGACCTGCGATCAGCACGGCGCCCGCGGGCAGCGAACCGAGGAACTTCCGCTCCAGGAGCTGCTGTTCGGCGGCCTCGGCGTCGCTGGGGTGGCCGGTGTCGTCGAGGACGACCTCGACGACGGGGAACCCGACGGCCTCGGCCCGGTCGGCCGCCGCCGCGTCGAAGGCGCGCAGGACCACGCCGAGCACGCTGCCGTCGGACGAGACGCGTTCGAGGGCGGCGCGCCAGGCGTCGCTCTCGCCGGCGCCGACCGGGCGCCGCCAGTCGGCGAGCACCAGGGCGCTGCCGGCGACCGAGTACGCCTCGCACAGGCGGATCTGGCGCTCGGCCCGGTCCGCGGCGACGGTCACGAGGCGGTTGCGCAGGAGGACCGCGCCGAGCCGCAGCGGCGTGCCGAGCGCGTGCCCGCCGGGGGCGGGGGCCGCGGTGCGGGGCGCGTCGTGGACGTAGGCCTCCTCCGCGGCGGCGATGCGCTCGGGGTGGCGGCGGCGCAGACCGGCGAGGCCGATGGCGTCGGTGCGGGTCAGGAAGTGGAAGCCGAAGCGGTCGGGGTCCCAGTCCATGCGGGAGCCGAACGTCTCCCACCAGCGCATGCTGGGCAGCGCCCAGCGCTGGGTGCGTTCGGTCTCGGGGCGGCGCCGCGCCTCGTACCGCGCGAGGGCGCTCTCGACGGGTTCGCCCACGGTGTTCGCGGCCAGTTCCCCGGCGAGTCCGATGGCGTCCTCCATCGCCATCTTGGTGCCCGACCCGACGGAGAAGTGCGCGGTGTGCGCGGCGTCGCCGAGCAGGACGAGGTTGCGGTGCGACCACGAACGGTTGGTCACGTGCAGGAAGTTCGCCCACTTGCTGTTGTTGACCAGGAGGGGGTGGCCCTGGAGCTGTTCGGCGAAGACCTGCTCCATGAGCTCCTGGGCGTAGGTGTCGCTGACACCGGGGGCCGCGGCGCGCTCCGTGGAGGTTTCCAGGCCCGCGGCGCGCCAGGTCGTCTCGTCCGTCTCGACGATGAAGGTGTGCAGTCCTTCGCCGTACGGGTAGGCGTGCGCGGCGAACGCGCCGAACGCGGTCTGCACGAACGGGAAGGTCACCACCTCGAAGGGCGCCCGGGTGCCGAACCAGACGTATTTGCCGGCGCCGGGCCTCTCCACGGCGCCGAAGCGGTCCGAAAGAGCGCGGCGGGTGGCCGAGTTGACGCCGTCGGCCGCCACCACCACGTCATGGCGGGCGGTGAGGTCCAGGGCTTCGGCGGGGTCCTGGAAGCAAAGCCGTACGCCGGCGTCGGCGGCCTGCTCCTGGAGGACGGCGAGCAGCGTCTTGCGGGACACGGCGGTGAACCCGTACCCGCCGTAGCGCAACGAGCGGCCCCCCTGCCGCAGTTCCATGTCGGTCCAGGCGACGCTGGCCTCGACGATCCTGCGGTGCGTCGCGGGGTCGGCCCGCTCGAAGGCGGACATCGTACGGTCGGAGAAGACGACCCCGAATCCGAAGGTGGCGTCCGGGGCGTTGCGCTCGTGGACGGTGACCTGGCGCGCGGTTTTCTGCAGCATCAGGAGCCTGGCGAGGAACAGTCCTCCGGGACCTCCCCCGACGACAGCGACATCCAGCACGGCCAGCACCCTCTTCCCTGCTCGGCGGCGTCTGCCCGGGTCGGTCTCCGGGCGACGTCAGGAGCTTGGCGCGGGCGGCTCAAGCCGTTCTCAAGCGGACTTCAAGCCGGTCGGCGCCCGCCCTTCGCACCCGGCGGCCCCCGGCGTGAGCTGCGAAGACGGCCGATCGGGAACGGTTCGTTCCGCGATTGTCCGACCCGTCCTGTTGTATGGGGGCATGGAGCACACGAGCAACGCGGACCTGCGCACCGAGGCCGACACCGTCCTCGCCCGTCTCGTCGGGGACACCACCGGCACCGCGCGGCTGCGCGAGGACCAGTGGCGGGCGATCGAGGCGCTGGTCGCCGACAGGCGGCGGGCCCTCGTGGTGCAGCGCACCGGCTGGGGCAAGTCCGCGGTGTACTTCGTGGCGACCGCCCTGCTGCGGGCCCGGGGCGCCGGCCCCACCGTGATCGTCTCGCCGCTGCTCGCCCTGATGCGCAACCAGGTCGAGGCGGCGGCCCGCGCGGGCATCACCGCCCGCACCATCAACTCGGCCAACCCCGAGGAGTGGGACACCGTCCAGGAGGAGGTCGCGGCGGGCGCGGTGGATGTGCTGCTCGTCTCGCCGGAGCGCCTGAATAATCCGGACTTCCGGGACAATGTGCTGCCGAAGCTGTCCGCCGCGACCGGCCTGCTCGTGGTCGACGAGGCGCACTGCATCTCCGACTGGGGCCACGACTTCCGGCCCGACTACCGCAGGCTGCGCACGATACTGGCCGAACTGCCGCCGGGCGTCCCGGTGTTGGCGACCACCGCGACCGCCAACGCCCGGGTGACGGCCGACGTGGCGGAGCAGCTGGGCACCGGCGGCGGCTCGGACGCGCTGGTGCTGCGCGGCCCGCTGGACCGCGAGAGCCTGAGCCTGAACGTGCTGGCGCTGCCGGACGCGGCCCATCGGCTTGGCTGGCTCGCCGACCATCTCGACGAGCTGCCGGGCTCGGGCATCATCTACACGCTCACCGTCGCGGCGGCCGAGGAGATCACCACGTATCTGCGCCGGCGCGGGCACACCGTCGCCTCGTACACCGGCAAGACGGAGAACGCGGACCGCCAGCAGGCCGAGGACGATCTGCTGGCCAACCGGGTCAAGGCCCTGGTCGCCACGTCCGCGCTCGGCATGGGCTTCGACAAGCCGGACCTGGGCTTCGTGGTCCACCTGGGCTCGCCCTCCTCGCCCATCGCCTACTACCAGCAGGTCGGCCGCGCGGGCCGCGGCGTGGCCCATGCGGAGGTGCTGCTGCTGCCGGGCCGCGAGGACGAGGCGATCTGGAAGTACTTCGCGTCGGTGGCCTTCCCGCCCGAGGAGCAGGTCAGGCGCACCCTGGACGTGCTGGCGCAGGCGGGCCGCCCCCTGTCGCTGCCCGCGCTGGAACCGCTGGTGGAGCTGCGCCGCACCCGCCTCGAAACGATGCTCAAGGTGCTCGACGTGGACGGCGCGGTGCACCGCGTCAAGGGCGGCTGGACCAGCACGGGCGAGCCCTGGGTGTACGACACCGAGCGGTACGCGTGGGTGGCGCGCCAGCGCTCCGCCGAGCAGCAGGCGATGCGGGACTACGCCGCGACGACGGCCTGCCGGATGGAGTTCCTGCGCCGCCAGCTCGACGACGAGCAGGCCGCGCCGTGCGGGCGCTGCGACAACTGCGCGGGCGCCCGCTTCACGGCGGACGTGTCCGGCACCGCCCTGGACGAGGCACGCGGCGAGCTGACCCGGCCGGGCGTCGAGGTGGAGCCCCGCAAGATGTGGCCCACCGGCCTCGCCGCGATCGGCATCGACCTGAAGGGCCGCATCCCCGCGCGCGAACTGGCCTTCCCGGGGCGTGCGTTGGGCCGCCTCTCCGACATCGGCTGGGGCAACCGGCTGCGCCCGATGCTCGCGCCGGGAGCCCCGGACGGGCCGGTGCCCGACGATGTGGTGCAGGCGGTGGTGAGCGTGCTCGCCGACTGGGCCAGGGGCCGGGGCGGCTGGGCTTCGGGCGGTCCCGACGCGCCCGCTCGGCCGGCCGGCGTGGTGACCGTGCCCTCCCGCACCCGCCCGGCGCTCGTCTCCTCGCTGGGCGCCCGGATCGCCGAGGTCGGCAGGATGCCGCTGCTCGGCTCGCTCGCCCACGCCGAGGGCCCGGCGGGTGAGCGGATCGCACAGTCCAACAGCGCCCAGCGGATGCGTGCGCTGCACCACGCGTTCACGGTGCCGGACGCGCTGGCGGCGGCGCTCGCCGAGGCCGATGGTCCGGTGCTGCTGGTCGACGACGCCGCCGACACGGGCTGGACGCTCGCGGTCGCGGCGAGGCTGCTGCGCCGCTCCGGCGCCAAGGGGGTGTTCCCGCTGGTCCTCGCGGTCCAGGCGTGAGCGCGGGGCCGGGGGAAGGGGTGACCGGGGGCGCGCGTGGGCAGACATACGGCAGTGCGCGCCCGCGGATCCGGACCGGCGGCTCCGCGGCTCACCGCCGACCGTCCGCGACGCCGCGGGCACGGGGCCCCGCCCCGCCCGCAAGGACCCGGCGGGGCCGGGCGGACTGTGCCGCGGTGCTCACGCGCCCGGCTGTGCCCGCGCCGGGGGCGCGCCCGCCTGAAGGGAGGACCGTGACCTTCGCATTCGCTCCGTCCGCTGCTACCGCTGCTTCGGCTGCTTCGGCTGCTTCGCCGGCAGCCTCAAGGCCGCTGTCGGCCGGCTCCGTGCACCGCTTCGCGAGGATGCTGGAGCCCGCCGAGTGGGCCGCGGCCGGCATTCCGCTGCTGCGCAGCCCCCGCGAGGTCGTCGGCGGGCTGCATGCACGGCACCGGCCCACGACGGGGACCGCCGTGGTCGCGGTCCTCGATCATGAGGAACGGCTCGCGGCCAGCGCGTCGTTCACGGCGCGCGCGGCGTCGGTCGACGGCTGGGAGCTGCGCAACGCCCTGCTCACGCATCTGCGCCGGGTGGTCCCGCACGATCTGCGCCGCCGCTCGCCGGTGCGTACCGCCGTGCTGCTGTACTGCAGGGACGGCGACGAGCGCTGGACCGCCGAGGACGGGGCGTGGATGTGGGGGCTGCGGGACGCCTGCACCCTGCACGGGCTGCGGTGCGGCGCGTACATCACGCTGACGCGCGGGGGATGGCAGGTGCTCGGCGACGGCCGGGGCGGCCGACGTCCCAGCTCCGCCGCAGGGCCGGAGTCGTCGCTCGACGCCCCGGGGGAACGGGCCGGGCCGCCGGCCTCGGGTCCCGGATCCGCCGCGCGGAACATGCCGGGGCGCAGCGCGGCCCACTGAAGCGTCGCGGCACCGGCGGGACTCGCGGGGCCGAGGGGGGCGGCGCGCCCCGGCCCGCCCCGCCGGACGAGTCCGGCACGGGCGGGAGCGGCACGGCTCAAGACCGCGCACGCGGGCCCCGGTTGGCCGGGCCCGCCCCACCCACGCGTCCGGCCGCTCGCTCGTGCGCGGGGGCCGGATCGCGCGCGTGGGGGTTTCAGACTCCGGCGCCGAGCGCCGCGTTGATGCGCTCGGGGTCGCCGCACACGATGAGCAGCGCCTCGGCGCGGGCCAGGGCGAGCGGCAGCGCGCGGCCGGTCGCGTCGTCGGCCGTCTCCGCGCCGCCGGCCGCCTCCGCGCCGCCGGCCGCCTCCGCGTTGGCGGTCGTCTCCGCGTTGGCGGCGACGACGACCACCGGGCGGGCCGAGGCCCGTGCGACGGCGGCCGCGTCGGCGTAGAAGACGTCGTCACGCGCATCGTGCTGGGCCCAGTAGGCGGCTTCGCCGAAGGACAGCTCGTGCGCCGCCCACGGGTGTGGCTCACCGGTGGTGAGCACCAGGATGTCGCCCGGTGCGCGGCCGGCGTCGAGCAGCAGGTCCACTGCCTCGCCCGCGGCGTCGAGCGCGCCGTCGGCCGACGCCGGGATCAGCTGGATCTGTGGGCCGTCCTGGGCCGGTGGCCGGGGCGGCGGGGTCTGCGCTGCGGAACCGTGCGACCGCTGCGCGTGGGGCGTGGGCCTGGCCGGGCCGGGGCCCGGACGTCCGGGACGCGGTGCGGCCGCGGAACGCGGACCGGGTACGGGGCGAGGGGTCTGCGCGGTGCGGCCGGCGGCCGGGGTGACGCGGGGACCCTGGGCACTCTCGTGAATCTGAGGCTCCTCGGGGATGAGAGGCATGAATGGATGTCTATCAAATGCCGGTGAACGCGTCACCGGCGGGTGGCACAAAGGTGCGATCGTGGCGGAGTCTCCCCGCAACTGGGCGGGAAAGTCCAGGGATTTCAGGATGGGGCACCGTACTTTCGGGCCGCCGTGAAGCGGACCGTAAGGCTCCGGGAACAGCGGGGGGAACACGGAGGGCGCCATGGCAAAAACGGACCTGCGACCTCCGGAACGTGCGCCGCGGTCCGGATCAGAAGTCGAAGCCGAGCTGTCCCCCGCTTTCGAGTGCGGCCGCCTCCGCGGAGAGCCGCGTCTTCTTCAAGTGCCGCCACTGGGGCAGCGCGTCCAGGTATGACCAGGACAGCCGGTGGTAGGGGGTGGGCCCCCGCTCCTCCAGCGCCGCCTTGTGCACGGGCGAGGGGTAGCCGGCGTTGTCGGCGAAGCCGAATCCCGCGTACTCCCCCTCGGCGCCCACCAGTTCGGCCATCATCGCGTCCCTGCGCACCTTGGCGATCACCGAGGCGGCCGAGACCGCGACACAGGACTGGTCGCCCTTGATCACCGTACGGACCTGCCAGGGCAGACCGAGGTAGTTGTGCTTCCCGTCGAGGATCACCGCGTCCGGCCGGACCGGCAGCGCCTCCAGGGCGCGCACGGCGGCCAGCCGCAGGGCGGCGGTCATGCCCAGCTCGTCGATCTCCTCGGGCGTGGAGTCGCCGAGCGCGTACGCGGTGACCCAGCCCTCCAGCACCGCGGCGAGCTCGTTGCGGCGCTTGGGGCTGATCAGCTTGGAGTCGGTGAGCCCGACGGGCGGGCGGCGCAGGCCGGTGACGGCGGCGCACACCGTGACGGGACCGGCCCACGCCCCGCGTCCGACTTCGTCGACACCGGCGACGATCTTGGCCCCGGTGGTGGCGCGAATCGAGCGCTCGACGCTGTGGGTGGGTGGTTCGTACGGCATGGCGCCTCAAGGTTACGCCGCCCCGGTCCGCCCGCGGCACCCAGGTCGCACCTGGCCGGCCCCGGCACCCGCGCACCGCTCCCCCAGCGCCCCTTGCGGCCCCCGCCCGCACGCAACGGCGACACCCCGGCCGGACCGTTCACCCGCGCACTTCCCCCACCTTTTGCCCTTGGCTTCGGCGCACCGTCAAGCGGCGTCGCCGGCCGGCGACCGGCGACCGGCCGGCGCGTCAGCCGGCCCGGCCCGCCGGGACCCAGTCCGGCAGGGGCTCCGTGCGGTCCAGCCAGGCGGCGGGAGGCGCCCCCGCCGCGCCGGACGCAATCACGCCGCCCACGATCGCGCAGGTCGTGTCGACATCGCCGCCCACTTGTGCGGTGGTCCAAAAAGCCCGCTCGTAGTCACCGATCCCGCGCGCCGCGGCCCAGAGCGCGAACGGCACGGTGTCGTGCGCGCTGGTGCGCCGCCCGGATCCGAGCACCGCGGCCACGGTCGCCGCGTCGTCGTAGTCGAGCATGTCCCGCGCCCGGCGCAGCCCGGCACCCACCGCGCTGCGCGGCACGAGCGCGATCACCGCGTCGAGCAGATCGCCCGGCCCGGGCGGCCCGGAGGGCGCCGCGACCAGCGCCGCGGCCGCCGCGACGGCCATGGCGCCCACGACCGCCTCGCGGTGCTGGTGCGTGGTGTACGAGGAGATCTCGGCCTGATGGGTGGCCTGTTCGGGGTCGCCCGCGTACCAGGCGCCGAGCGGCGCGATCCGCATGGCGGAGCCGTTGCCCCACGAGCCCTGGCCCTGGAACAGCGCGGAGGCCAGCTCCCGCCAGTCCCCGCCCTCCCTGACCAGGCGCAGCATCCGGTTGACGGCCGGGCCGTAGCCGCGGTCGAAGTCATGGTGGTGGGCGAAGGACTGCGCGAGTGCGTCCTGGTCGATGCGGTCGTGCGTGGCGAGCACGGCCAGCACCGAGCAGGCCATCTCGGTGTCGTCGGTCCACTGCCACAGTCCTTCGGGCAGTTCCCGGCGCTTGAGGCGGGGATAGTTGACGGGGACGAAGAACTGGGAGCCCAGTGCGTCGCCGACGGACAGCCCGCGCAGGCTGCCCAGCGCTCGCACGAAACGCGGGTCGAGTGATTCGGTGGCGGAGTCAGCGGTCATCGCTCAGCCACTCTATCCGGTGATGCCGTACGGCTCCGGGGCACGCCACCGCTGGAACGGCCGGTCCAGCGCGTATCGCCCGTCGGCGCCGAGCAGCAGCGTCCTGGTCTCGGCGTTCCCCGGGTTGGACAGCGACTCGAAGTCCGCCACGCTCCAGTGGAACCACCGCATGCAGAACAGCCTCATGGTGAGCCCGTGCGTCACGAGCAGCACGTTGGGCGGATGGTCCGGCGCTTCGAAGCTGCGGTACAGGCTCTCCAGGAAGGCGCCCACCCGGTCGTAGACGTCGGCTCCCGACTCGCCCTGGGCGAAGCGGTAGAAGAAGTGTCCGTAGGCGTCCCGGTACGCCTTCTGGAGCCTCACGTCGTCCCGGTCCTGCCAGTTCCCCCAGTCCTGTTCCCGCAGTCTCGGCTCCTCCCTGATGCGCACCTGCTCGGGGGCGAGGCCCAGCGCGCGGAACGTCTCGTGGGTGCGCCGGTAGGGCGAGACGTAGACGCTGACCCGTTCGTCGCCGAACATCTCCCGCAGTCGCTCCCCCGTCGCCTCGGCCTGCCGCAGGCCGTTCTCGGTGAGCCTCAGCGCATGGTCGGGCTCGCGCTCGTACACGGTGTCGTCGGCATTGCCCTGCGACTCGCCATGCCGGACGAGGACGATGCGCCGTGGTCGTGCCATGCCCAAACCCTAGATCGCCCGCGCTTCGATCGAGCGACTGTGCGGCCGCCATCCGGCGTAGACGGCGACGGGCGCAGCGACCGGCCGAACGCCGCGGAAGCCGCCGGGGCGCCGGGCATCGGGCGCCCGGCGTCGGTCAGACCGTCCAGCCCTCGTCGAGCTGTACGACGTCGCCGCTCAGGGAGGCGATGTCGGTCTCGGTCCCGGCCCGCAGCGAGAGCCGTTCAAGGCCGTCGGGCCGGTACTTGCCGCGCTCGGCGGCCGACCGCCACATGGACAGCACCAGGAACTCGTGGCCGGGCGCCTCGGCGAACACTCCGCGCAGCATGCCCGGGGACCCCGCCATGGCGGGGTTCCACACCCGCTGCTGCATCAGCGCGAAGTGCTCGACCCGCTCCGCATGCACCGTGCAGTGCGCGACCCGGACCACGTCCGCGTCGGCGAAGTGCGGTTCGAAGCCCGTCTTCACATCGAAGCGGTGGACGAAGAGCTTCGATTCGACATCCTTGTACGTACCCGACTGGGAGGCGGCGAGCCGGTCGTGCGCCCGCGCCATGTAGGAGTCGTAGAACGCGCGGCTCTCCCAGAATCCGAAGACATGGGCCACTTCGGGCCGCCGCCGGCTCCAGCCGCCGCCCTGCCCCCGGAAACCGGGCTCGCCCAGTAACCCCGCCCATTTCCGCTGTCCCCGCTCGAAACCGCGGCGGTCCACCACGGTGCAGCGACTCCACTTGACCAGCACGGCGCCATCGTACGGCGCGCCGCCATGCCCCGGTCACGCTCCGGCCGACTACGTCCGTGGCCGGGTCCCGGACGAACCGAAGCCCCGTTCACTACCGAACACGAGCCCGAGGCGCCCCCTCCTCCACTGCGCTCCCCAGAGCGCCCAGTTGTACGAGATCTTCCTGTTCCAGCACGATATCGAAGGCCTCTGACAACACCCGTCCGAGTTCATCGGCGGACACCCGCTGCCAGTCCACCGTGCCGTCCGGCCGAGCGGTGGTGAACTCGTCCCTGACCAGCGCCCGGCGCACGCCCGGCGCGGTCCGCTGCGCCACCACCTGCCCCACGAAACGGGATTGCGGATGGGAGGAGCTGTAGTGGTTCATGACCGTGAAGTCGGCGGGGTGGAGCGCCTGCGGGGCGAAGGCGTAGAGGTCGGCCCATCCGCCGGGCCGCAGGGTACGCAGGACCTGGGTGCCGTCCCCCTCGGTCCTGATGCCGAACGTCCAGCCGCCCTGTTCCACGACCGCGCCGTCCCGCAGCGGCACCGGTTCGAGCGGGCCCTGGTGTCCGAATCCCGCGTCGCACAGCCAGGGTTCGCCGTCGACCGTCGTCACCAGGAGCGCGTGGGTCACCGGCGGCAGCGACGCCCCGCGGCTGCGGTTGCGGGCCCCGCGCCCGGCGGACGCGAAGCCCAGCCGCTCAAGGACGGCGGCGAACAGCGAGTTCTGCTCGTAGCAGTAGCCTCCACGCGCGCGCCCGACCAGCTTCGCGACGAGGCTTTTCACGTCCAGCGGCACGGGCCGCCCCAGCGCCACGTCCAGGTTCTCGAAGGGGATCGTCAGGACGTGCGCCCGGTGCAGCGCTCTCAAAGTGGCCAGCGTCGGTGGCGTATCACCGCCGTAGCCGATGCGCGTGAAGTAGGCGTCCAGGTCGACGTCCTGACCGTTCCACATGCTGATCCCCCGTCGGTCCAAGGGCCCGTCCGGCCCGGGCCCGCCCAATGATCACCGATCGGGCGCCGCGCGCCAACCGGCCCTGCCCGCAGGCCACATGGAACGTGGCAGCATAGGAGACAGGCGGGGTCGGCAGGTCCGGGAGGGGTGGGGAATGAGCGGCATCAGCAAGGGGCTCGGCACGGTCGAGGTGGCACTGCGCTGGGATCCGAGCCCGCTCGGCTCCCCCGCCCACGACCTGGACGTGGTCGCGGCCGTCCACTCGGCGCGCGCCCCGTACGGACCGCCCGCCTACCGGGTGTACTTCGACAGCCGCTCCCCCGACGGCACGGTCCACCTGGACCGCGACAGCCGTACCGGCCAGGGCCTCGGCTACGACGAGGTCATGACCCTGGAGCTCGACCGCATGCCGGCGGAGCACGGACGCGTCGTGATCGGGGTGGTCATCCAGCAGGGGGCCGGGCGCCGCGTGTTCGGCGAGGTGGCCAACCCGGGGGTGCGCATCCGGGAGGGATACACCGAGCTGTCGCACCACGACTTGTCCACGGTGGCGGACGCCACGGCGGCCACGGTCGCGGAGTTCACCCGGACCGAGTCCGGCGCCTGGCACTTCCGGGAGGACATCCGCGGATTCACCCTTGACCCGGACGCCTTCATCGCCGCCATGGGGGCGGCCCCGAGCCGGTGAAGAACTCCGGCTCCCCGCTCCGCTCCGCCGGGCGGCCCCCGTCCGAGCCGTGCGTGGCGGCGTGCCGGGCCGGCCGGCGGCCTTGCCCGGACGGTGGTGCGGCGGTCGAGCAGTGACCGCAGCACGCGGCGAAGGGGACCGGCCGATGGCCGGTCCCCTTCGCTTACTGCTGGTCAGCTACCTGTGCGGGTCACTCCGGATGTCGGCATCCGATGCGATTGCGCTCGAAATCAGCTGCAACCGCTGGTCGAGCCGCAGCCCTCGCAGATGTAGCAGGAGCCGGCCCGCTGCATCTTCGTACCGCAGGAGAAGCAGAGCGGCGCGTCGGCGCTGACGCCGAGCTGCATCTCGACGAGTTCGGCCGAGTTGTGCGCGACCTTGGGGGCCTCGACCACGGCCGGCTTCGGCGCGGCGACGGCCTTCAGGGGCTCGCTCTGGCGCGGAGCGGACTGCGCCAGGCTCTCCACGTCCAGCTCGTCCTCCTCCATGGTCGGCTCGTACGAACCGGTGTCGAGGTGGCGCTGGCGCTCCTCGGCGGAGTGGATGCCGAGCGCGGAACGCGTCTCGAACGGCAGGAAGTCCAGCGCCAGGCGGCGGAAGATGTAGTCGACGATCGACTGCGCCATCCGCACGTCCGGGTCGTCCGTCATGCCGGCCGGCTCGAAGCGCATGTTGGTGAACTTCGAGACGTAGGTCTCCAGCGGCACGCCGTACTGGAGGCCGACGGACACCGCGATGGAGAAGGCGTCCATCATGCCCGCCAGGGTGGAGCCCTGCTTGGACATCTTCAGGAAGACCTCGCCCAGGCCGTCGTCCGGGTAGGAGTTGGCCGTCATGTAGCCCTCGGCGCCACCGACCGTGAAGGACGTGGTGATCCCCGGGCGGCCCTTGGGCAGGCGCTTGCGGACCGGGCGGTACTCGACGACCTTCTCGACCGCGGTACGGATGGTGTCCTCGGCCTTGGCGGTGACCGCCTCCTTCTCCCCGTCCGTGACCGTCTTGGTCTTGGCGGAGAGGGGCTGGCCGACCTTGCAGTTGTCGCGGTAGATGGCGAGCGCCTTGACGCCCATCTTCCACGCCTCGAAGTAGACCTCTTCGACGTCCTCGACCGTGGCGGTCTCGGGCAGGTTGACCGTCTTGGACAGGGCGCCGGAGATCCACGGCTGGATGGCCGCCATCATGCGGACGTGGCCCATCGCGGAGATGGAACGCTCACCCATGGCGCAGTCGAAGACCTCGTAGTGCTCGGTCTTCAGGCCCGGGGCGTCGATGACGTTCCCGTTCTCGGCGATGTGGGCGACGATCGCCTCGATCGCCTCCTCCTGGTAGCCGAGACGGCGCAGCGCCTGCGGCACCGTGCCGTTGACGATCTGCATCGAGCCGCCGCCGACCAGCTTCTTGAACTTGACCAGGGCGAGGTCGGGCTCAAGGCCGGTGGTGTCGCACGACATGGCGAGGCCGATGGTGCCGGTGGGCGCGATGACCGAGGCCTGCGCGTTGCGGAAACCGTTCTTCGCGCCGAGCCGGATCACGTCCTGCCAGGCCTCCGTGGCGGCGGCCCAGATCGGGTTGTCCAGGTCGTCCACGTGGACGGCCGTGGCGTTGGCGTCGGCGTGCTGCTTCATGACGCGCTGGTGCGGCTCGGCGTTGCGGGCGTAACCGTCGTACGCGCCGACGACCGCGGCGAGCTCGGCGGAGCGCTTGTAGGAGGTGCCCGTCATCAGCGAGGTGATCGCGCCGGCGAGCGCGCGGCCGCCGTCGGAGTCGTACGCGTGACCCGTGGCCATCAGCAGGGCGCCGAGGTTGGCGTAGCCGATGCCGAGCTGGCGGTAGGCGCGGGTGTTCTCGCCGATCTTCTGGGTCGGGAAGTCCGCGAAGCAGATCGAGATGTCCATCGCGGTGATGACCAGCTCGACGACCTTGGCGAAGCGCTCGACCTCGAAGGACTGGTGGCCCTTGCCGTCGTCCTTGAGGAACTTCATCAGGTTCAGGGACGCGAGATTGCAGGACGTGTTGTCCAGGTGCATGTACTCGCTGCACGGGTTCGAGCCGTTGATACGGCCGGACTCGGGGCAGGTGTGCCAGTGGTTGATGGTGTCGTCGTACTGGATGCCCGGGTCGGCGCAGGCCCAGGCGGCCTCGGCCATCTTGCGGAAGAGGGACTTGGCGTCGACCTCTTCGATGACGTCACCGGTCATGCGGGCGCGCAGGCCGAACTTGCCGCCCTGCTCGACGGCCTTCATGAACGCGTCGTTCACGCGGACCGAGTTGTTGGCGTTCTGGTACTGGACGGACGTGATGTCGTCGCCGCCCAGGTCCATGTCGAAGCCCGCGTCACGCAGCGCGCGGATCTTCTCCTCCTCCTTCACCTTGGTCTCGATGAAGTTCTCGATGTCGGGGTGGTCGACGTCGAGGATGACCATCTTGGCCGCGCGGCGGGTGGCGCCGCCGGACTTGATGGTGCCGGCCGAGGCGTCGGCGCCGCGCATGAAGGAGACGGGGCCCGAGGCGTTGCCGCCGGAGGACAGGAGCTCCTTGGAGGAGCGGATGCGGGAGAGGTTCAGGCCGGCACCGGAGCCGCCCTTGAAGATCATGCCCTCTTCCTTGTACCAGTCGAGGATCGACTCCATGGAGTCGTCGACGGCCAGGATGAAGCAGGCCGAGACCTGCTGCGGCTGGGGCGTGCCGACGTTGAACCACACCGGCGAGTTGAAGCTGAAGATCTGGTGCAGGAGTGCGTACGCCAGCTCGTGCTCGAAGATCTCGGCGTCGGCGGGCGAGGCGAAGTAGTCGTAGTCCTCGCCGGCCTTGCGGTAGGTCTTCACGATCCGGTCGATGAGCTGCTTGAGACCGGTCTCGCGCTGCGGGGTGCCGACGGCCCCGCGGAAGTACTTGCTGGTGACGATGTTGACCGCGTTCACCGACCAGAAGTCGGGGAACTCGACGCCACGCTGCTCGAAGTTGATCGAGCCGTCGCGCCAATTGGTCATGACGACGTCACGGCGCTCCCACGACACCTCGTCGTACGGATGCACGCCGGGGGTGGTGTGGATGCGCTCGATGCGCAGCCCCTTGGTGGCCTTGGATCCCTTGGCTCGGGAGCCTCGTGCCGGGCCGCTCGCCGTCTCTGTCATTGCCGCCTCCCATACGCGGGCAAAAACGCCCAAAAGTGCCTGAATGTTCCCAGAGCACGGTGTTTGTCTGATGCCACGGGCGCAGCAGAAGCGCACCCCTGGCAGGTCCTGGATGCCGCCGATCGGCGACCGCGGGCCCGCCCGGGCCCCTCGGTCAGTCGGCGGCGGTGGCGGGCACGGGGACCTCGGGGGTCACGCCGGCCACGCACTCGTCTGGTCGATCCCCGGGGGGCCGCTGCTCGCGGAGTTCCACGATGGCGGCCTCGAAGTCTTCGAGCGTGTCGAAAGCCCGGTATACGGACGCGAAGCGCAGGTACGCGACGAGGTCGAGCTCCTGCAAGGGGCCGAGTATGGCAAGGCCCACGTCGTGGGTGGTCAGCTCGGCGCTGCCGGTGGCGCGCACCGCCTCTTCGACCCGCTGGCCGAGCTTGGCGAGGGCGTCCTCCGTGACGGGCCGTCCCTGGCACGCCTTGCGGACGCCCGAGATGACCTTGGTGCGGCTGAAGGGCTCGGTCACACCCGACCGCTTGATGACCATCAGCGAGGCCGTCTCCACCGTCGTGAAGCGACGGGAGCAGTCGGGGCACTGGCGGCGCCGGCGGATCGACGTACCGTCGTCGGTCGTACGACTGTCGACGACACGGCTGTCGGGGTGCCTGCAGAAGGGGCAGTGCATGGTTCCCAAGCCTCCTTCACAGCACGACTGAATAGCTCCGGCGGGCCCGGAAACGGCCCCGCGAAGCGACCCCAAGCATAGGCGATGGCCAGGGCCTTGGCGGACCACGGACCACAACTTCTGGGTGGCTGCACCAATCCAACCACTAGATCTAGTAGATCTCGGGCTTTGCCGCTTATCCAGTGCCACCGCGTGTCGCGGGACCGCGCCGGGCCCGCCGGGCGATTTCCGGCCGCCCAAGAGAGTACGGGAAGCGCGTCGCAGCGGTGGATCGCGGGGTGCCGGATGTCAGACTGGCCGCCGGTGCTCCGCAGTCGCGGGCGACGCGCGGCAGCCGCCCGGAACGGCCCCCCAGGGGGGTGGTCGCCCAGCGGCCGCCCCGGCGGTGAAGGGTACCGTAATCGCCCGAATTGCCGTTCGACGGGCCCCCAGTCGGGACTCGCACATACACCCAGCCATAGGAACGCGTAGCGCGTTCTGCGATTTTTCACTCGAACGTGTGTTTGGCGCAACCTTTCGAAAGCAACTACCGTTGTCCAGCTAGGGAGACCACATTCGAGAGGGGCCGCCGACGTGACCACGACCGCAGACAGTGCCACCATCACTGCCCAGGACCGCTCCCAGACCCGACTTGAGCCGGTGCATGCCATGAATGACGCAGTCACGAACCAGGGGGCGGAGGCCGCACGGCCCGCCCGCTCCCTGCCCGGCAGGCCTCCAGGCATCAGGGCGGACAGTTCCGGGCTCACCGACCGGCAGCGGCGGGTCATCGAAGTCATCCGCGACTCCGTGCAGCGGCGTGGCTACCCGCCGTCGATGCGCGAGATCGGTCAGGCCGTGGGCCTCTCCAGCACCTCGTCCGTGGCCCACCAGCTGATGGCCCTTGAGCGCAAGGGCTTCCTGCGCCGCGACCCGCACCGGCCGCGCGCCTACGAGGTCCGCGGCTCCGACCAGCCGAGCAGCCAGCCCACGGACACCGCGGGCAAGCCGGCCGCGTCGTACGTGCCCCTGGTCGGCCGGATCGCCGCCGGTGGTCCGATCCTGGCCGAGGAGTCGGTCGAGGACGTCTTCCCCCTCCCCCGCCAGCTGGTCGGCGACGGCGAGCTGTTCGTCCTGAAGGTCGTCGGCGACTCGATGATCGAGGCCGCCATCTGTGACGGCGACTGGGTCACGGTCCGCCGCCAGCCCGTCGCCGAGAACGGCGACATCGTGGCCGCGATGCTGGACGGCGAGGCCACGGTCAAGCGCTTCAAGCGCGAGGACAACCACATCTGGCTGCTGCCTCACAACGCCGCATACCAGCCGATTCCCGGCGACGACGCGACCATCCTGGGCAAGGTCGTGGCGGTGCTCCGGCGGGTCTGACCCCTCCGCCGGCTCGTGACCGGGCCCCGGGACCTCCTGCGCCGGTCCCGGGGCCCTGCTGTGTCCCCTCCTGTCCCCCCGTGGCCACAGCGCCCCTCGCGCTACTTGCCGTCCGCCTTGGCGCTCGCGTCGATCGCCGCGAGCGACCGACGTGCCTGGTTACGGTCCGTGGTGTACCAGAAGTCGGGCAGCGAGGCCCGCAGATAGCTGCCGTAACGGGCGCTGGCCAGCCGCGGGTCCAGGACCGCGACCACACCCCGGTCGCCGGTCGCCCGTACGAGACGGCCCGCGCCCTGCGCCATCAGCAGCGCGGCATGCGTCGCGGCCACCGCCATGAAGCCGTTGCCGCCGCCTTCCTCCACCGCCTTCTGGCGGGCGCTCATCAGCGGGTCGTCGGGCCGCGGGAACGGGATCCGGTCCATCACCACCAGCTGACAGCTCGGCCCCGGCACATCGACGCCCTGCCAGAGCGACAACGTGCCGAACAGGCAGGTCTCCGGATCGGCGGCGAACGACTTGATCAGCTCGCCCAGCGTCTCCTCGCCCTGGAGCAGGATCGGATGGTCCAGCCGGCCGCGCAGCTCCTCGGCGGCGGCCTGCGCGGCCCGCATCGAGGAGAACAGACCGAGGGTGCGACCACCGGCCGCCTCCACCAGCTCGGCCAGCTCGTCCATCATGTCGCCGCGCGAGCCCTCACGGCCGGGGGCCGCCAAATGCTTCGCAACATACAGAATGCCCTGCTTGGGATAGTCGAAGGGCGAGCCGACATCGAGCCCCTTCCACTGCGGCACGTCCTCCCCGACGGTGCCCTCCGGGGAGAGGCCGAGCGAGGCACCCACCCCGTTGAAGTCCCCGCCCAGCTTGAGGGTGGCCGAGGTGAGCACCACCGAACGCTCCGCGAACAGCTTCTCCCTGAGCAGCCCCGACACCGAAAGCGGCGCGACCCGCAGCGACGCCCCGAAACGGTCGTGCCGCTCGTACCAGACGACGTCCCACTCGGAGCCGTTGGTGATGCGCTCCGCCACGCCGTGCACCGACTCGACCATGGCGAGGGCCTGCTTGCGCACGGCGTCCTCGTCCTGGACGGACTTGTCGCGGGTGGAGCCCAGCGCCGAGACCACCTCGCGGGCCGCGTCCCGCAGCGCCATCAGCGCATAGCCCAGATCCTCCGGGACTTCCTCAAGACGGCCCGGAAGCGCCAGCTCCATGACCCGCTCGAAACCCTCGGCGGCGGTCTGGAGCTGGTCGGCGACCTTCTCGTTGACGAGCTTGGCGCTGCGCCGAACGGCTCGGTTGACCTGGCCGGGAGTGAGCTCGCCGGTGGCGACGCCGGTGACCCGGGAGACCAGCTCGTGGGCCTCGTCGACGATCAGCACCTCGTGCTGCGGAAGCACCGGCGCGCCCTCGATCGCGTCGATGGCGAGCAGGGCGTGATTGGTGACGACCACATCGGAGAGCTTGGCGCGCTCGCGGGCCATCTCCGCGAAGCACTCCGCCCCGTACGCGCACTTCGTCGCGCCCAGACACTCCCGTGAGGACACCGAGACCTGCCCCCACGCCTTGTCCGAGACCCCCGGGGTCAGGGCGTCGCGGTCGCCGGTCTCGGTCTCGTCCGCCCAGTCCCGCATCCGCAGGAGGTCCTGGCCGAGCCTGCTGGTGGGCGCGGCCGACTCGAACTGGTCGAAGAGGCCTTCGTCCTCGTCCTGCGGCGCGCCTTCGTGGAGGCGGTGCAGGCACAGATAGTTCGAACGGCCCTTGAGCATGGCGAACTGCGGACGGCGCCGCAGCAGCGGATGCAGCGCCTCCACGGTGCGCGGCAGATCACGCTCCACGAGCTGGCGCTGGAGCGCGAGCGTCGCCGTGGCGATCACCACCCGCTCCCCGTGGGCCAGCGCCGGCACCAGGTAGCCGAGGGACTTTCCGGTGCCCGTCCCGGCCTGGACCAGCAGGTGGGAGGTGTCGTCGACGGCATCGGCGACGGCGGTGGCCATGGCGACCTGGCCAGGCCGCTCCACGCCGCCGACGGCGGTGACGGCGGCGTGCAGGAGCTCGGGGAGTGAAGGCTTTGTCATAGCCGGACCAGCCTAAGGCTCGCCACTGACAACCGCGGACCGTCGCATCATTGCGCCGGTCCCAGAGGGTTCGCGACGGTGCCGTGCACGGTGGCGTGCGGCCGCTCGGGGCGGTCCCGGTAGCCGTCCGTGTGCAGCCGGTTCCGGTTCAGACAGAGCCTGTCGATCCGCGGCGTCAGCAGGTCGAAGGTCTCGTAGCGGTCCTTGTCGTCGGGGAAGCGCGCCTGGTAGCGCACGATCTCCTCACGCACCAGCGCCCAGAAGTCGGCCTCGGCGACGCCGAGTTGATCCTCGCAGAGCGGGGCGAGGAAGCGGAAGACCCCCACGAAGAGCCCCGAATGAATGAATTGGGTGAGGAATCCGGGGGCCTCGGTGAGCAGGATGTTCCGCACGTCCTCGGGCATCGTGTCGTGTTCGGGCAGGTGCTCGGCGCTCACGTTGATGTCGTCGACGAAGTCCTTGATCGCCAGGCGCACGGGTACGTCGTGGTCGTCGAAGACGACGATGGCGTTCTCCCCGTGGGGCGAGAAGACGGTTCCGTAGCGGTAGAGGAAGCGCAGCAGCGGCGGCAGCAGGGCGCCGAAGAGGTGCCGCAGCCACACCTGCGGCGCGAGACCGGAGCGGTCGACGAGCTCGGCCGTGAAGGCGCGCCCTTCGGGGTCCGTGTGCAGCAACGCGGCCAGGGTCCGGGCCCGCTCGCCCGCCGCCAGCCTCGGCGGCAGGGGCTCGCGCCAGATGGCCCCCAGCAACTCCTTGTACTGGTACGGAACTTCACCGACCCGGTCGTAGACGGGGTGCTCCACGGCCACCGAGGCGACCTCTCCCAGCAGGATCACGCGGCACTCGTCCCGCAGGAACGGGTCGCCGTCGCACAGGCCCTGGATCCAGGTGGTGACCGCGGGCGCGGCGACCGTGCGCTCGGTCGGCAGGCCCCGCCAGACCAGGGTGTTCAGGATGGACAGCGGGAGCTTCACCGTGTGCCGGTCGGGCTTGGAGAGGTTGAGGAAGGTGCGGATGGACTGCTGCGGAAGCCGCACGTCACCGTCGGTGGGAAGGGGCACGATGGCGTTGCCGGCGATGGCGGGCGCGAAGAGCGGAAGGATCATTTCCGTCCACTGCCAGGGGTGGACGGGCAGATACAGATACGCGGCGGGATCGAGCCCGCGGGCCCGCAGCGCGGCGGCGAACGCCGCGCGCACCGGGGCGTCGAGCTCGCGCGCATAGAGCCGGTCCGGCGTGGCCAGCGCCTCGACGCCCCGGTAGTCGGCGAGATCCGTGCGCACCGCGATCCAGGGCAGCCGCGCCGGGGTGCGGGCTTCCGGGCTCCACCGGGCGGCGTCGTCGGCGGAGAAACCGAGCCGCCCCTTGTTGAGCACGAGCCAGGGGTGCCCGCACTGGTGGCCCTCAAGCTCCGCGTACCCGAGGTCGGCGAGCCGCGCTGCGGGCAGTGCGGTGCTCTGCAGGCGGGCGTCGGCGGCCAGGGTGGCGGAGAGTTCCCGTACGAGGTGACCGAAGGTGGCGCCGTCGACGCCGAGGGTCCGGCGGGCGAGCGCGAGGAAGCGGAGCGGATCCGTGAGGACGTGTCCTGGCCCACCGCGGGGCTCGCGGGGCTCGCGGTACGGGTGGTCGGTGCTCTGCGAGTACGGGAGCTGGGTGTTCTCCCTGTACTGGCGGTCGGCGCTCTCCGCGTCCGGGTGCTCGGTGCTCGCCGCGTACGGACGCTCGGCGCTCCCCGCGTAGGGGAGCTGGGTGCTCTCGCCGTCCGGGTGCTCGGTGCTCGCCGCGTACGAGTGCCCGGCGCTCCCCGCGTCCGGGCGCTGGGCGCTCTCGCCGTACGGACGCTCGGCGCTCTCCGCGTACGGACGCTCGGCGCTCTCCGCGTAGGGGAGCTGGGTGCTCTCGCCGTACGGGCGCTCGATGGTTGCGCCGTACTGGCGCTCGGCGCTCCTGGCGTTTGCGCGTGGGATGTTCTCGGCGGCCGGTGCGACCCGCTCGATCGGCTCGACCCGCTCGACCCGCCGCACGGATTCGGGGTCCACCTGCCAGCCACCGTACGCGCCGCGCCGCGCCGCGAACGTCAACGTACTGCCGTCATCCAACGCGAACCCGTACTGACCTGCGGTTTTTCCACCGGGACCGGCATTGTCAGTGGGGCACCCTACCGTTGGCTGCACGATCTCCTCGTACGCGAAGGCGCCGATCATCTTGGCGAGGAGGAGTCGTCCCGCGCGGTCCCACGCCTCGCGGTTCAGCTCGGGCGGGGCCAGCAGTCCGGGCGGGGCTTCGGGGTCGAGGGGGCCGCGGGAGTCACGGGGGGAAGGAGGGTTCGGCACGGAGACTCCTCGGGGTGGGACCGATTCGGCTGGGTGTGTATGCGCTGCGGCGGGGCGTTCACAGCAGGTTCCTGAGCGCGCGGTCGCGGACCATCAGGGCGGCGCGCTTGTCGGGAAGGTCGACCTCCGCGTGGAAACGGAAGCCGGCGCTGAGGAACGCGGAGATGGAGGGGGTGTTGCGCAGATCGGGTTCGGCGATCACACGGGGGCAGTACGGGCGGTTGTCGATGATCAGGTCGGCGACGGTCCTGAGCAGGGTGGTCCCGACGCCCCGGCCGCGGTCGGCGACACCGCCGATGAGCAGATGGATGCCCGTGTCGTGCGGGCGGGCCGGATAGTGGCGGGCCAGCGGGTCCAGGTCGGCGCGGTAGACCTCCCAGTAGCTCATGGGGGTGTCGCCGAGCACACCCAGGCAGGGCACGCTGCGGCCGTCGCCGTCCAGCTGGCGCAGCAGATGGGCGGCGGTGACGGATTCGGGTCCGGCCAGGTCCCAGAAGGCGGCCACGGCAGGGTCGTTCATCCACCGGGCGAGGAGGGCGAGGTCGCGTTCGAGTCGTACGGGTACGAGGCGGAACGCTCCGAGCGGCGTCGTGGCGGGCGCCCAGTCGCCCGGCGAGTCGAGCAGGTCCTCCACGACGGGGTGGGCCCTTCGGGGGCCGCTGCCCGGCCCCTCCGGCCGGCCGGCGACACCGGCCGACGCCGCGCCGCCGTGGGGGGACGAAGTCGGCGCGGGGGGCGCCGAGTCGGATCCGGCCGCAGATCCCTGGCCCGGTCCGTCGGCAGGGCCGGGCCGGGCGGGGGCCGCGGACCTGCCCCGGCCCGGGCCGCCCGGCCCGGCTGTGTCGTCGCCGAACAGGGCGCCCGGCTCGTCCGGGAGTTGCAGGTCCAGAGTGTCCTCGGCCGCGTCCCTGGGCCGGGGGGCCGGGCCGGCGTCGGCGTCGGCGCTCGCATCGGTGGGAGGCACGGCGACGCTCCTCTCAGCAGTTCGTATCAGCAGATCGCACGGGTCATGTGCCGTTGGTGTGGAGGGGGTTGGCGATGGTGACGTAGACGGACTGGGTGTCGACCGGGCCGACGAGTTCGTCGAGGCCGTGCAGCCGGGTCAGCAGGTTGGCCTTGCAGCGCAGCGTCGCGCTGGTCAGCAACTGGCCGGGCAGCGGCGAGCCGAGACCGGCGGCGTGGGCGAGGAACCGGCGCAGGGCGGCCAGGAGTACGCCTTCGTCGGCGAGGTGCTGGGCGCCGAATGCGCCGATGAGGCCGAGGATGTTGTTGATGCCGAGGTAGTAGGCGAAGCGTTCGTCGGTGACGGTGTCGGCGACGAAGGTGTCACTGGTGGCGCCGATGCCCGGCAGTCGTCGCTCCAGGGCGGCGCGGTGCGACTCGCGGAAGTAGTAGCCCTGGTTGTCGCGGTAACGGCCGCCGACGGGCCATCCGTCGGGGTCCAGCAGGACCAGCGTGTTCTGCTGATGGGCCTCCAGGGCGATGCCCGCCGTGCCGTCCAGCCACAGCAGCGGGCGTACCACCTGGTCCAGGTAGCGCAGGAACCACTCGGCACAGACCGCCGTGGTGGGCCGGCCGGTGCGGGCGGCGAGCCGGCCCACCACATCGGCCAGGCGCGAGCGCATGCCCGGGTGGCCCGCCATGGGACGCGGCGCCGTGAGGGCGGCGATGCAGACGGCGTCGTCGCTGTGCGTGAAGGGGTTGTGGCGGATCATGACGTCGAGCCCCGGCAGCGCCTCGCCCTCCGGGGTGTCGACGGCGAGCCAGGCGGGGTCGCGGACGATGTCGAAGCAGGGGTGGGCGGACTGCCATTCCTCGCCGAGCCCGGCCCGCAGCAGACGGTGGACCTCCACACCCCGGTGGAGTTCCTTGCGGAGGTTTTCACGACGGGAGTTGGTGATGCGAACGCCGAGTGACAGTTTGAGCATCGCGTCGGCGCCGGGACGGTGCACGGTGCGGACGGACGAGGTGGGGTACCAGTGGGCGCCGTGCGCGCCCAGGTCGTGCAGGAGCCCGGCATCGAGCAGTGCGGCCACGGCGGGCCGCTGGACGACGTCGCGCGCCTGCCAGGGGTGCAGGGGCAACGGGACGGTGCCGGGCGGGAGTTGAAGGCCGGCGCCCGCGAGCCGGTGCGCCAGGTCGCCGGCGGCCACGGTGCGGCCGCCCTCCGTCCACGCCGAGTCCGTGGCGAGCACGGTCGGGTCGACGGCCATCCAGTGCAGCGGGAAGTGGCCGTACAACTCGGGTGAGTAGCGCCGTACTTCCGCGTCGGACAGGCCCTCGCGGCTCTTCGGGGTGGGGTGCTGCGGGTGCCCGAGCAGGAGGGACTGCTCGGCGGTGAGGAAGAGGTCGGCCGTGTCCCGGGGGCCCGGGTGGCTGCGCCGGTCGGCGATGAAGCACGCCGTGCGGCGTACGGAATCCGCGACGCGCCCCACCAGGTCGGCGCCCTCGCTCTGACCGGCCTCGCGGCCCAGGAGCGCGGCGACGGTGACGGCGTCGGCGGGCGGGGCGTCGAGGGCGGCGCCCTGAAGAGCGGGCAGGCCGAACCGGTGCCAGCCGGTGGCCGACCAGTACCGCACGGGTACGAGCAGCGCGGCGCCGCTGGCGGGGAGCGGGATGCGCAGGACCATGCTGTCGGGGGCGGCCAGGTCGTTCTCGCGCACCCAGCAGCGCAACAGGTTCTCGACGGCGGCCGCGTCGGCGGCGGCGCCCGGCTCGGGGGCGTCCAGCGGGTCCTGGTCGTGCGGGGTGGTCAGTCGTTCGCCGTGGATCCCGGCCTTCTGGCGCGGCACCGTCGTCGGCTCGTCCACCAGCGGGCCGCGGTGGGCGGTGGCGGGGCCCTCGGCCTCGTGCGCATCGGGTGCGGGTGTGGGATTCACGGGGGTCTTCCTCGGGAGCTCGTGGGGTGGTCCTGGTTCAGTGGGACGGCCCGGTCTCGGCCCGGTGGTGTGCGCCGGGCCCGGGGGCGGGCCTCGTGTCGGCGCGTGTGTGCGCTGCACGTGCGGCGGCGGCCAGGGCGTCGGCGAGCCGGTCGAGGACGGCCACGGCCTGTTCGTCGGTGAGGGTGAGCGGAGGCAGCAGCCGTACGACGCTGGAGTGCCGGCCGCCGAGTTCGACGATGAGCCCGCGTCGCAGACACTCCTGCTGTACGACGGCGGCGAGGGCGGGCGCGGGCGGCGGCGGGTTGCCGGAGCTGAGGTCTTCGCGTTCGGGATCGACGAGTTCGACACCGATCATCAGGCCACGGCCGCGGACGTCGCCGATGCAGGGGTGGTCGGCGGCGAGGCCCTGCAACTGGCCGAGCATGCGGGCCCCGAGGACCGCCGCGCGCTCGGCGAGCCCGTTCTCACGGACGTGGGCGAGGGTGGCCGTGCCGGCCGCCATGGCGAGCTGGTTGCCGCGGAACGTACCGGCGTGGGCGCCCGGTTTCCAGACGTCGAGACTGTCGCGGTACACGATCACGGCCAGCGGCAGCGAACCGCCGATGGCCTTGGAGAGCACCATGACGTCGGGCACGATCCCGCTGTGCTCGACGGCCCAGAAGGTGCCGGTGCGGCCGACGCCCGTCTGCACTTCGTCCGCGATCAACGGGATGGACCGGCTCGCGGTGATCTCCCGCATCCGCCGCATCCAGGTGTCGGGCGCGGGGATCACACCGCCCTCGCCCTGGACGGGTTCGAGGATCATCCCGGCCGGCGCGGGGACGCCGCCCTTGGGGTCGTCGAGAAGGTTCTCGGTCCAGCGGGCGGCGAGTTCGGCCCCGCGTTCACCGCCGGCTCCGTACGGGCAGCGGTAGTTCTGCGGGTAGGGAAGCCGGGTCACTCCCGCCTCACCGGCGCCGCCGGACACGGCGAGGGCGCCCGCGGTCATGCCGTGGTAGGCGCCCGTGAAGGCGAGCATGCCGGAGCGTCCGGTGGCGGTGCGGACCAGTTTCAGGGCCGCCTCGACCGCGTCCGTACCGGCCGGGCCGCAGAACTGGATCCGCCCGTTCTCGGCGAGTTGGCGCGGCAGTGTGGCGAACAGCTCGGTGGTGAAGGCGTCCTTGACGGGTGTGGCGAGGTCGAGGACGTGCAGCGGCGCGCCCGAGTCGAGGACCTTGCGGATCGCTTCGAGCACGACGGGATGGTTGTGCCCAAGGGCCAGCGTTCCCGCGCCCGAAAGGCAGTCCAGATAGCGCCGCCCGTCCGCGCCCTCGATCGTCAGGCCGCGGGCCCGCACGGGAACGATGGGCAGGGAACGGGCGTAGGTGCGGGCCGCCGACTCCCGCAGGGACTGCCTTCGCAGGATTGCCTCATGAGCGCCCGGCAGCGCCGTCGGAGCTGGTTGGGTCACGGACACGACTGCTGGTCCTCCCGCTGTGACGGTTCCGTATCGCGTCCGTTGCGCACTGCGAACGCCCGCACTGAACGCTGTCCTGATGTCCCCCGTACGTACCAACGACGCCGGGACCGCGGGATCACGGCCTGACAAGAAGTTCCTTGCCACCAAGGAAGGTTCGCCTTACCGGCGGGGGTCCGGTGCCCCGGCGGGAGCGCGACCGCGGCCCTGCCGCGTACCGTCCCGCCGCGCACCGGCATAGTGGGGGCCGCACTCCGGCACCGGTTCGTGGTGCCGCTGCTCACGAGTTCAGAAGACGAAGACGCTTTGATGACGAAGTTCCAGGGGGAGTTCGAGATGCGACCGATACGTCCGTCCAGCGCCGAGCGTACGGGGAGGAGCACGCGCCGCGGGGTCTCGCCGGTCCTGGCCGCGCTCGGCCTCACGGCCTCGCTCGCGCTGACCGCCACCGCGTGTGGACCCGGTGATTCCAGTGCCGACGGCAAGCCGACGGCGTCGGCCGCCACGGATGGCACTGACAAGATTCAGATTCCCGATGACGTCAAGGAACAGCTCAAGAAGCACGGGATCGATCTGGACAAGTGGAAGAACGGCGAGTGGAGGAACTGGGACAAGGACAAGTGGCTTCGTGAGGCGAAGGACTACGTCAACCCGATCATCCAGGGCCTGTGGGACCCGGACCGGATGCGCAAGGCGGACAAGCCCCCGGAGAAGGCCGTCCCCAACGACATCTCCGGCGACAAGGGCATCACGGACCCGACGCCGGCGCCCGTGAAGGCCGCGGCGGTGAAGGCTCCGTACCACCAGAGCCTTCCGGAGCTGGGCAAGCTGTTCTTCGACAGCCCCGAGGGTTCGATGGTGTGCTCGGCGACCGTCGTGAAGGACCCGGCGCACCCCGGAAAGTCCAACATGGTGTGGACCGCGGGCCACTGTGTGCACGCGGGCACCAAGGGCGGCTGGTACCGCAACATCGCCTTCGTCCCCTCGTACAACAACACCGACCTGCCGACGGCCCAGTTGCAGAAGGCCACCAAGCAGCAGATCGCGCCGTACGGCGTCTACTGGGCCGACTGGGCGCAGACGTCGCAGCAGTGGATCGAGGGCGGCGGCCCGACCGGCGGCCAGGGCGCTCCGTACGACTTCGCGGTGCTGCACGTGACGCCGGAGAAGGGCTCGAACGGCAAGTCGCTTGAGGAGACCGTCGGGGGCGCGCTGCCGGTGGACTTCAACGCGCCCGCCGTGCCGAAGATCGCCTCCATGTCGGCCAACGGCTACCCGGCCGCGCCGCCGTTCGACGGCCAGAAGCTGTACCAGTGCAAGGACAAGCCGGGCCGTCTCTCGCTCGACGCGAGCATGCCGACGATGTACCGCCTCGGCTGCACCATGACCGGCGGGTCCTCCGGTGGCGGCTGGATCGCCACGGGCTCGGACGGCAAGCCCGCGCTCGTCTCCAACACGTCGATCGGCCCGGTCACGGCGGGCTGGCTGGCCGGCCCGCGCCTAGGCAAGGAGGCCAAGGGCGTCTTCGACTCGGTGAGCACCAAGTACGCCGGACGGTAAGCCCTTTGCGGGGGTCCTGTGAACGACAGGGCCCCCGCGCGTTCCCCTCGTGCCGAACGGGCATAGTAGGGGGCCGCACGGTGGGCCGACGGCGCACAGCCGCGCCCATCGCGCTGACAAGCACATGACAAAACCTGCCTTGAGGGGCAGGCTCATCAGGGGGAATCGTTTTCATGCGATCCATACGTCCGCTGCTGACCGCTTGCGGTCTCGCGGCGGCTCTCGCGCTGACCGCCACCGCGTGCGGTCCGGGCGGGAACGACGCCGACAGCAAGCCGTCCGCCTCCGGCTCCGCCGGAACCAAGGACGATGCCGCCTCCCGTGCCGGTCTGGCCGACGCCCTCAAGAAGCACGGGGCCGACCTGGACAAGTGGAAGAACGGCGGCTGGAGGGACTGGGACAAGAACACCTGGCTGCGTGACGCCAAGGACTTCGTCAACCCGGTGATCGACGGCCTGTGGAAGCCGGACCGGATGAAGTCCGCCAAGGACCCGCAGAAGACCATGGCGGCCGGCGACGTCACCGGCGGCACGGGCATCTCGGATCCCGAGCCCGCGCCCGTCAAGGCCGTCCAGGAGAAGCTGCCGTACCACCAGTTCGCCGCACCGGTCGGCAAGGTGTTCTTCGACTCCCCCGAGGGATCCATGGTGTGCTCGGGCACCGTCGTGAAGGACCCGGCCCACCCGGGCAGGTCCAACCTGGTGTGGACCGCCGGTCACTGCGTCCACCAGGGCGGCTCCGGCGGCTGGTACCGCAACATCGCCTTCGTCCCCTCCTACAACGACCAGGGCAAGCCGGCGGCGGCGCTCAACAACGCCAAGCCGCAGGAGGTCGCTCCCTACGGCGTGTACTGGGCCGACTGGGCCTCGACGTCCAACGAGTGGATCAATGACGGCGGCCCGACCGGCGGCACCGGCGCCCCGTACGACTACGCGGTCCTGCACGTGAAGCCGCAGAACGGCACCAAGTCCCTGGAGGAGACCGTCGGCAACGCGCTGACGGTCAACTTCTCCGCCCCGCAGGCCAAGACCGTCCCCTCGATGGGCGCCTGGGGCTACCCGGCGGCTCCGCCGTACGACGGCTCGCAGATGTTCCGGTGCGTCGACCACCCCGGTCAGCTCTCCATCAGCCCGGGCACTCCCCCGATGTACCGCATCGGCTGCACCATGACCGGCGGCTCCTCCGGCGGCGGCTGGTTCATGAACGGACCCGACGGCAAGGCGCAGCTGGTCTCCAACACCTCGATCGGCCCGGTCACCGCGGGCTGGCTGGCCGGCCCTCAGCTCGGCGCAGGCGCCAAGGCGCTCTTCGACTCGATGAGCGCGAAGTACGGCGGCCGCTGACACCCGGCCCCACCCGGCCGGACACGGCACCGACACCCGGCTCGCCGGATCCACCGGGTGCGGATCCAGGACCCGGCCCGCCCGGTCCACCCGGATACGGCGTCGGCGACCCGGTCCACCCGGATACGGCGAAGGCCGCCTCCCTCGTGCGCGAGGGAGGCGGCCTTTCGTCTTGCGGCCGATCACCTGGCCGACGCGTGGTGCATACGGTCAGTGCGCGGCCGGCACATAGGGAGCGAGCTCGGCGGCCAGCACCTCGTGCACCCGGGCCTTGAGCACGGTGCCCTCCGCCACGTGCTCCTCGGAGATCACCTCGCCCTCGGTGTGCGCCCGGGCGACCAACTGCCCGTGCGTGTACGGCACCAGCGCCTCGATCTCGATCTCGGGACGCGGCAGTTCGGTGTCGATGAGCGCCAGCAGCTCCTCGATGCCCTCGCCGGTACGGGCCGAGACCGCGATGGAGTGCCGCTCGATGCGCAGCAGCCGCTGGAGCACCAGCGGGTCCGCCGCGTCCGCCTTGTTGATCACCACGATCTCGGGCACATCGACCGCGCCCACGTCGCGGATGACCTCGCGCACGGCGGCCAGCTGCTCCTCCGGCGCCGGGTGCGACCCGTCCAC
This sequence comes from Streptomyces sp. NPDC048416, assembly GCF_043200435.1. Taxonomy (NCBI): domain Bacteria; kingdom Bacillati; phylum Actinomycetota; class Actinomycetes; order Kitasatosporales; family Streptomycetaceae; genus Streptomyces; species Streptomyces sp. NPDC048416. The sequence goes on along the minus strand of NZ_JBICXU010000005.1, from coordinate 55,288 downwards.
CACATGCAGGATCAGGTCGGAATCGCCGACCTCCTCCATGGTGGAGCGGAACGCCTCGACGAGGTGGTGCGGCAGGTGCCGTACGAATCCGACGGTGTCGGCCAGCGTGTAGAGCCGCCCGCTGGGCGTCTCCGCCCGGCGCACGGTCGGGTCAAGGGTGGCGAACAGCGAGTTCTCCACCAGCACGCCCGCGCCCGTGAGGCGGTTGAGCAGCGAGGACTTGCCGGCGTTGGTGTAACCGGCGATGGCGACCGATGGCACCTTGTTGCGACGGCGCTCCTGGCGCTTGATCTCGCGGCCGGTCTTCATCTCCGCGATCTCACGGCGCATCTTCGCCATCTTCTCGCGGATCCGCCGACGGTCCGTCTCGATCTTGGTCTCACCGGGGCCACGGGTGGCCATGCCACCGCCGCCGCTCGACCCGCCGCCGCCCATCTGCCGCGACAGCGACTGACCCCAGCCGCGCAGACGCGGCAGCATGTACTGCATCTGCGCGAGCGAGACCTGCGCCTTGCCCTCACGGGACTTGGCGTGCTGGGCGAAGATGTCGAGGATCAGGGCGGTGCGGTCGACCACCTTGACCTTGACGACGTCTTCCAGATGGATCAGCTGGCCGGGGCTGAGCTCACCGTCACAGACCACCGTGTCGGCGCCCGTCTCAAGGACGATGTCGCGCAGCTCCTGCGCCTTGCCGGAACCGATGTAGGTGGCCGGGTCGGGCTTGTCGCGGCGCTGGTAGACGCCGTCGAGCACCAGGGCGCCCGCCGTCTCGGCGAGGGCCGCGAGCTCGGCGAGCGAGTTCTCCGCGTCCTTGAGTGTCCCCGTGGTCCATACGCCGACCAGCACCACGCGCTCCAGGCGCAGCTGCCGGTACTCGACCTCGGTGACGTCCTCGAGCTCGGTGGACAGGCCCGCCACGCGCCGCAGCGCGGCACGCTCGGAGCGGTCCAGCTGGTCGCCGTCCCGCGCTCCGTCGATCTCGTGGCTCCAGGCGACGTCCTCTTCCATCAGGGCATCGGCCCGAAGGCTCTCGGTGCGGTGGGTGTCCGCGAAGCTCTGCTCGTCCTGGGAAGGGGATGAAGAGGAGGTCATTGGATCCTTTACGTCGTTGGAATTCCGGACCGGAAGCTCCCGGGGGAACTCCGGCTGTGTCGGTCACAACGCGTAACGGGCCCAAATGATTCCCGAACGATTCCGGGCGGAATCCGGTCCCTGGCTGCGCCGCCGACGTGAACGATGGTCGCACGGGGCCTCCAGGGACGTCACCCCGGTTTCGGGCCCACTCCAGCCCCACTCCGGTACCACTCCACCCCGCTCCGGCCCCGCGGCCTTGCGGTGCGGCCTTGCGGTGCGGCCTTGCGGTGCGGTCTCGCGGTGGGGCTCGTGGTGCGGTCTCAGTGCCGGGGCGCCGGCGGGGCGTGCACCGGCGTCCGGCTGTGCCAGTCTGCGTGGCCGGGCATCGGCGGGGTCTTCTCGCCGTACAGCCACGCCTTGAAGAAACCGGACAGGTCACGGCCGGCGATGCGTGAGGCCAGCGCGGAGAAGTCGGCGGTCGTCGCCGTGGAGTCCCGGTGGTCCCGCACCCAGCGCCGCTCAAGGCGCTCGAAGGCGCGCGTCCCGATCTCCTCGCGCAGGGCGTACAGGACAAGGGCGCTGCCGTCGTAGACGATGGGCCGGAAGATCCCGATCTTCTGTCCGGGGCCGGCCGCCCTGGGCGCCGCCGGGGGGCCGCCTGCCGCGCGCCAGCTGTCCGAGAGGGCGTAGGCGTTGCGCATCCTGCGCTCCATGGGCTGCTTGCCGAACTCCTCGGCGTACAACGCCTCGTACCAGGTGGCGTGTCCCTCGTTCAGCCACACGTCCGACCACGCGCGGGGCGAGACGCTGTCGCCGAACCAGTGGTGCGTCAGCTCGTGCACCATGATCGAGTCCACGTACCACTCAGGGAACTGGGGCCGGACGAACAGGGACCGCTCGAACAGGGTCAGGGTCTGCGTCTCCAGCTCGAAGCCCGTGTCGGCGCCCGCGATCAGCACCCCGTACGTCTCGAACGGGTACCGCCCGACCCGCCGCTCCATCCAGGCGATCTGGTCGGGCGTCTTCTTCAGCCACGGCTCCAGCTTGGCTTGGTCCGCCGCGGGGACCACGTCACGGATAGGCAGCCCGTGCGGTCCCTCCCGGTGCAGCACCGCCGAGTGTCCGATCGACACCTGGGCGAGCTCGGTCGCCATGGGATGGCTGCTGTGGTACGAGGAAACGATGCGCCCGCCCCGGCGCTCGCGCCCGATGGGCAGCCCGTTGGCGACGACCGTCACGTCCGCGGGGGCGCTCACATGGAAGGTGAAGTACGCCTTGTCGGACGGGTGGTCGTTGCACGGGAACACGCGGTGGGCGGCGTCGGCCTGATTGGCCATCACCAGGCCGTCGGTGGTCCGTACCCAGCCGCCGTCGCGCGCCGCGTTGGGGTCGCTGGTGTGCCGCACGGTGATCCGTAGCGATTCACCGGTGTGGACGGGGTCCTGTGGAGTGATCACCAAGTCTTCGTCGGCGGAGGCGAATTGGGCCGCCTGTCCGTTCACGTCGACGCCGTGCACGGTGCCGCGGGCGAAGTCGAGGTTGATGTGCTCCAGATCGTCCGTCGCGACGGCGTCGATCGTGGTGACGGCCTCCATCGGCTTCGTGTTGACGCCCGGGTAGGTGAGCCCGATGTCGTACGCGAGGACGTCGTAGCCGGGGTTGCCGAGATGCGGGAAGAGCGGATCGCCGATTCCCAGCGGCACCGGGGCGGGCAGGGCCGCGGCGACGACGGAGGCCGCGGCCGCGGCAAGCAGCACGGCACGCAGGCGGCGGGAACGGGGACGGCGCGGGGTGAGCGGCATGCCCTACCGCTACCAGCGCGAAGGGGCCCGCCCCTGCCGACTCGCATGGGGGCCACCCGAACGGGGGCACCCGAGCGGGTGGTGCTGACCGGGTGGTGACCGGCCGACTGGTGCCGGCCGGGGGGCTGGTGCCGGCCGGGGGGCTGGTGCCGGCCGGGGGACGGCGGAGGTCGACGCGGAGGGGCGGCGGGATGACGGATGGCAGATGGCAGATTCCGAAAGTTGTCAATCCCACGCTCATCCCGCCCCCGCCCCCGCTGCCGCTGCCGCTGCCGCTGCCGCCGAACGCTGGGGATGGCCAATGTCAGATTCTGAAAATCGTCATCCCACGCTCACCCCGCCGCCGCCGGATGCTGCGCCCGGCTCACGTCGTACACCCCCGCCACGTCGCGCATGGTCCGCATGAGTGCGGGCAACCGGGTGGCGTCCGGGAGTTGGAGGGTGTAGGTGTGCCGGACGCGTTGTTCGCTGGGGGGTTCCACGGTGGCCGAGACGATGGCCACGTCGGCGCCGGCGATGGCTTCCGTGAGGTCGGCCAGCAGCCGGGGGCGTCCGAAGGCCTCGGCGACCAGCGTGACGCGGCATTCCGCGGCCTCTCCCCAGCGCACCTCCACCGGCGCGCGCCCCACGGCCTGCATGCGCACGACGGCCGGGCATTGCCGGCGGTGGACGGTCACCGCCGCGCCGCGCACCGAGAATCCCGTGACCGCGTCGGGCGGCACGGGGGTGCAGCAGCCGGCCAGCCGTACGGTCACGCCGGGCAGATCGGTCACCGCGTTGGCGGCGGTACGCCGGTCGGCGGGGACGTTGACCTGGGGGCGCGGGGTCGCGGCGGGCACGATGGCGCCTTCCGGATTGACCGCGAGCCAGCCGGCGATCGCGATCCGGGCGGCGGGGGTCCTCGCGTGGTCGAGCCAGTCGGACGAGGGCCCCGAGGTGGCGTCCTGGGCCAGCAGCAGGTGCACGGTGTCGCCGTCGTTCAAGACCGTACCGAGCGTTGCCAGGCGGCCGTTGACGCGTGCGCCGATGCAGCTGTGGGCGGCCGCCCCGTACTGCGCGTACGCGGCGTCCACACAGCTCGCGCCGGCCGGCAGGACCAGGGTGCGGTCGTCGGCGCAGAACACCGTGATCTCGCTGTCGCCCGCCAGTTCCTCGCGCAGGGAGGACCAGAAGGTGTCCGGGTCGGGGGCGTTCTGCTGCCAGTCCAAAAGGCGTGAGAGCCAGCCGGGGCGTGTCGGGTCCTCGCGCTCGTCCCCGGCCTGCTGCGGGCCGTCGCCGGGTCCTGCCGCACCGGGGTTGCCGAGCGCGATGACTCCGGCCTCGGCGACCTTGTGCATCCGGCGGGTACGGATAAGGACTTCGGCGACTTCGCCGGCCGGCCCGACGACCGCCGTGTGGAGCGACTGGTACAGGTTGAACTTGGGCGAGGCGATGAAGTCCTTGAATTCGGACACGACCGGCGTGAAGCAGGTGTGCAGTTCACCGAGGACCGCGTAGCAGTCGGCGTCCTCGGCGACCAGGACGAGGAGCCGGCCGAAGTCGGTGCCGCGCAGTTCGCCGCGTTTGAGCTGGACCCGGTGCACCGAGACGAAGTGGCGTGGCCTGATGAGGACTTCGGCGTGGATCCCGGCTTCCCGCAGCACGGCGCGTACGCCGTCGGCGATGGCGATGAGGGGGTCGACGGTGCCGGAGTTGGCCGCGATCAGGGCCCGGGTGTGCTCGTACTCCTCGGGGTGCAGGATCGCGAAGACCAGGTCTTCGAGTTCGGACTTGAGGGCCTGCACACCGAGCCGTTCGGCGAGCGGGATCAGTACGTCCCTGGTCACTTTGGCGATGCGGGCCTGTTTGTCGGGACGCATCACGCCCAGGGTGCGCATGTTGTGCAGCCGGTCGGCGAGTTTGATCGACATCACGCGTACGTCGTCACCGGTGGCGACGAGCATCTTGCGGAAGGTCTCGGGCTCGGCCGCGGCCCCGTAGTCGACCTTCTCCAACTTGGTGACGCCGTCCACCAGATAGGTGACTTCCTCGCCGAACTCCGCCCGTACCTGGTCGAGCGTCACCTCGGTGTCCTCCACGGTGTCGTGGAGGAGGGACGCGGTCAACGTGGTGGTTTCGGCGCCGAGTTCGGCGAGGATCAGCGTCACGGCGAGCGGATGCGTGATGTAGGGCTCGCCGCTCTTGCGGAACTGGCCGCGGTGGGACGCTTCGGCGAGTACGTACGCCCGGTGCAGTACGGCCAGGTCGGCGTCGGGGTGGTGGGCCCGGTGGGCGTCGGCCACGTGACCGATGGCGTCGGGCAGCCGGTCGCGTGGGACCGGGCCGAGCAGTGCCGCGCGGCCCAGTCGGCGGAGGTCGATCCGGGGGCGGCCGCGTCGGCGGCTGTGAGCACCAGGATTTGTGGCCTCTGCACTCATGGGGTACCTCCGGCAGCATCGACCGGTGGTGGAGGGACCGGCGTGCCTCTCCGGACCGGTGCTTGATGCTACCGACCCCACCACGTGGCGCAGTCCCGCTCTCGCTCAGCGTGAACCGGATCACCCATTCGAGCGAAGGTTCACGCCATGGCCGTTTCGCCGTCGGCCGGACGGCCGGGGTCGTCGGCCCGGGCCCCGGCGGGAGCAAGCTGCCGGGCCCCGGCGGGGCGGGCCGCCGCTGGGGGGAGGCGCGGCGGGCCGGACCCTGCGGGCGGGGCGGGCGGCTCGGCGGGGCCGCTCAGTCCGCCAGGAGGGACGGGTCGATGACGCCTTCGGCGACGATCACCGCGGGTCCGGTCATGTCGATCTCACCGTCCGGGTATTCGGTGATGACCAGTGTTCCGCCCGGCACGTCGACGGTGTACGTCGCGGGGGCGCCGGTGACGGCCGGGTCCGCGCCGTCCCTGCGGGCGGCTGCGACGGCGACGGCGCAGGCGCCGGTGCCGCAGGACCTGGTCTCGCCGGAGCCCCGCTCGTGGACCCGCATGGCCACGTGGCCGGGGCCGCGGTCCACGACGAACTCGATGTTCACGCCGTCCGGGTACACCTCGGCGGGGCTGAACGGGGGCACCGAGCGCAGCTCGCCCGCGTGGTCGAGGTCGTCCACGAAGGCGACGGCGTGCGGGTTGCCCATGTTCACGTTGCGCGCGGGCCAGCTGCGGCCGTCCACGGTGACGGTGACCGCGGACTCGGGGAGCTGGGCACGGCCCATGGAGACGGTGACGTCACCGCTCTTGGCGATGTGTGCCTTCTTGACGCCGCCTCGGGTCGCGATGGCCAGGTCGCCCTGTTCGACGAGCCCGGCGCGATGCAGGTAGCCGGCGAAGACGCGCACTCCGTTGCCGCACATTTCGGCGATCGAACCGTCGCTGTTGCGGTAGTCCATGAACCATGCGGCCTCGTCGGCCATGCCCTCGGCCTCGGGGTGGACGGCGCTGCGCACCACGTGGAGCAGGCCGTCGCCGCCGATTCCGGCTCGGCGGTCGCACAGCCGGGCGACGGTGGCCGCGGGCAGGTCGAGGGCGTTGTCCGGGTCGGGGACGATCACGAAGTCGTTCTCGGTTCCGTGGCCCTTGAGGAAGGCGATGGGTGCGGTGTTCACGCGTCAATCGTACGGGCGCGCACCGACAGTGGGCCGGTGAGGCCGGTGCGGCGGCCCGCCGGGACGGCCGACGGGGGGGCCGACGGGGGGCCGACGGGGGGGCCGAGGGGGTCAGCGGAATTGGCGAGGTCACGGAGTCGGCGGGGTGAGCCGAGCCGACGGGGTCAGCCGAGCCGGCGCGGTCAGCGGAGCCGGGCCACGCGCCAGACCGCGAGCGCGACGAGTACGCAGGCGACGCCGACGTACAGGGCGAGGACCCGCCAGTCGGGGCGTTCGCGCGATCCCCTGCTGGGCAGCCCCGGCCAGGTGTGGCCGACGCGGCGCGCGGCCATCATGCCCCAGCCCGCGGCGCAGCAGCTGATGAGGAGTCCGAGCATGGCCACGACCGGTCCGCCGTCGCCGAATTCGAAGGCGAGGGGGAAGGCGAACATGAGCGAGCCGAGGGCCGCGAGCATCACGATGGGGGCGAGCTGCCAGATCCGCAGGCGGCGCTGGGGGCGCAGTTCGACCTCGACCTCGCCGCCGTCCGACACCGCTCCCACGGAGCCGTCCTCCGGCCCGTCGGGGCTCAGGCCCGAGGCGCCGAGCACCGCGGAACCCAGGACAGGCGGTGTCGCTCGGGTGTCACGCGCGGGGTCGGTCGCGTCCTGGGCGGCGGATTCCGCTTCGGCGGCGTCCGGCGCCGCCGGACCGTGATCCGTCGAGCCCGCGGGCGCGGTGTCCTGCCGCGCTCCTTGCTCTCTGTTTCGAGGGCCGGCCTCCATCGCCACGCGCCCTCCCCACTCGGACTCCACTGGTCGATCGACGTTTGATGATGGCACGCGCGACGGTGCCGCATTGACCGGCGGGGCGTCCCGATGCCATCACGTGATCAGGCTGTGACCGCTCGTTCGACCAACGCCAGCGCCTGGTGCGGGAGTTCCGCCCGGTGCTCCGTCGCGCCGCTCAGCCAGTGGACGCGGGGATCGCGGCGGAACCAGGAGTCCTGACGGCGCGCGAAGCGTTTGGTGGCGCGTACGGTTTCGGCGCGCGCCTCGTCCTCGGTGCACTCGCCGGCGAACGCCGAGAGGACCTGCTGATAGCCGAGGGCCCGTGAAGCGGTCAGCCCGTCGCTCAGGCCGCGTTCGTCCAGGGCGCGCACCTCGTCGATGAGGCCCGCTTCCCACATGCGGTCGACGCGCAGTGCGATGCGTTCGTCGAGTTCGGGCCGGCCCACGTCGACGCCGATCTGGACGGTGGCGTACACCGATTCGTGGGTGGGGAGGTTGGCGGTGAACGGCTGCCCGGTGATCTCGATCACTTCGAGGGCGCGGACGATCCGGCGGCCGTTGCTCGGCAGGATCGCGCGCGCGGCCTCGGGGTCGGCGGCGGCCAGGCGGGCGTGCAGGGCGCCGGGGCCCCGCTCGTCGAGCTCGCTCTCGATGCGGGCGCGTACGGCGGGGTCGGTGCCGGGGAAGTCGAGCACGTCGAGTGCTGCGCGCACGTACAGGCCGGAGCCGCCGACGAGGACCGGGGTGCGTCCTTCGGCGAGCAGCCGGTCGATCTCGGCGCGGGCCAGCTTCTGGTAGGCGGCGACGTTGGCCGGTTCCGTCACGTCCCAGATGTCGAGGAGGTGGTGGGGGACGCCGGCGCGCTCGTCGGGCGTCAGCTTGGCGGTTCCGATGTCCATCCCCCGGTAGAGCTGCATGGAGTCGGCGTTGACGACCTCGCCGCCGAGCTGCTGGGCGAGGAAGACGCCCAGATCGGACTTTCCGGCCGCTGTCGGGCCGACGACGGCGATGACCCGCGCTGCGGGAGCTGCACTTCTCACGGTCACAGTCTCGCAAACCTCCGCGGTCCTCCTCGAACGAGCTACGTGACGTGGCCCGGCTGGGTTCGTTGCCTGTTGCGAGGTTCCGAACGCCGGTTTGTTGACCGGTGCCGCCGGGCGACGCAATGAGGCGCTCCGGCCGACCCGGGATTTCGCCCACACGAGTACGTTTTGGAGTAGATATGGGCGTTTTTTCGCTGTTTCGCCGCAAGGTCGACGCGGCCGTTGCGCAGCCGACCGAGGAAGCCGCGGCTGCCACGGTGACCCCGGACCCGGAGGCCAAGGGCGCCGACGACGCTCCGGCCGACTGCTGCGCCGCGGCTGAGGCTTCCGGGAGGACCGAGGCCGGCGCGGAGCCCGAAGCGGGGGACGCCCCCGCCGAGAGCGCGGCGGGCGCGGAGGGCGCGGCCGCCGAGGGGGTCGAGATCCCCAAGCAGCAGTCCGCCGAGGAAGCCGCGGACAACGAGGCGGGCGAAGGCGCTCGCAAGTAGTCCCACGGACGGTCCCATGGACAGACCCACGGACAGTCCCACGGGCAGCCCCACGGGCAGACCTACGGGTAGCCCCACGGGTATTCCCACGGGTCGCTTGCCCGAAGGACGCCGGCGGTGCGCCGCCCGCGTCCGCGTCCTGAACCACGCGCGCCGGAGGGCCGTGGAGCCGATGCGGCCCCACGGCCCTCCGGGGTGTCCCGACCGCCTCGCCCGCACCCGCACCCGCGTGTGGCGACGCTTCAGAACGGCCGGCGGATCGGGTTTCACGAGTTGGGTTTCAAGGATCAAGTTTCACGGATCGGGTTTCACGGATCGGGTTTCACGGATCGGGTTTCACGACCAGACGCCGACGAAGTAGCCGACTCCGTACGGCGCGTCCTCATAGAGCAGGCGTCCGGTGAGGTCCGCGCCGTCGGCCGCCCCCGCGAGCACCTGCCACGGCGCGCGGCCGGCCGCCTTCACCTGGTGCGCCAGCTGGTCGTCCAGGGCCATCAGCGCCCGGACGTCGGCGGTGGCCAGGGCCTTCGCCGCGAGCTCGTCGAAGGGCGCGGCACGCTCGTCGAGGTAGCCCGGAGCCTTGAGCGTGCGGCAGGCGCTGCCGTCGCCCATCACGAGCAGCGCGACCCTGGCGGCCCTGGCGGCCAGTTCCGTACCGGCGTCGGCGCAGAGCCCGCTTTCCAGGCGTTCGCCGACCGCGAGCCCCTGGACCGGTGCGTCGGCCCATCCGGCCCGCTCAAGGAGCCAGGCGCCCACGGCGAGCGACACCGGGAGCCGCTGCCCGCCTGGCTCGCCCTGGCCCAGGCGTACGGAGACGTCCACACCGAACCCGGTGAACGTGCCCACCGCCCCCTGCCGGAACGTGCCTCCGTCCGCGGCCGGGCCGACCACGACGAGGAGGTCGGGCCGGGACGCGGCGAGCACGCCGATCGCGTCGGCGCACGCATCGCGTGCCGCGTCGAGCTCGGGCGCGGCGCCTGCGGCGACCTCGGGCACGAGAAGGGGCGGGCAGGGGCAGACAGCGGCGGCTACGAGCATGATCCGCAGCCTAGCCGCGCTACGGGATCCCGGCCCTGCCCGGCCGCGGGACGGACCTGCGGGGTGCCTTCGAAGTCGCGCCGGCCCGACGCGTTGTGCGCGCCGGCCCGACGGGACTTTGAAGGAAGAACGGGACGGTGAAGACCGGGACGGTGAAGAAACGGCCTACAGGACCGAGCAGCCGCCCGTGGGCTCCGGCAGCGGCGCGGGGGCGCCGATCGAGGGCAGCCCCAGCATCACGCCGGCCGGCTTGCCGGCGGGTTCCGCGGTGCGCTTGGCCCAGGCGTCTCCGGCGCGGGTGCGGCGCACCGAGGTCGTCGCGCCCTCGGCGAGGAGGTGGTGCGGGGCTGCGTAGGTGATCTCGACGGTCACCACGTCACCCGGGCGCACGTCCTGGTCCGGCTTGGTGAAGTGGACCAGCCGGTTGTCGGGGGCGCGGCCGGACAGGCGCTGCGTGGAGCCGTCCTTGCGGCCCTCGCCCTCGGCGACCATGACCTCGAGGACCCGGCCGACCTGCTTCTTGTTCTCCTCCCAGGAGATCTCCTCCTGGAGGGCCGAGAGGCGCATGTAGCGCTCCTGCACGACCTCCTTGGGGATCTGGCCCTCCATCGTCGCGGCCGGTGTGCCGGGGCGCTTGGAGTACTGGAAGGTGAAGGCGTTGGCGAAGCGCGCCTCGCGGACCGTGTGCATGGTCTGCTCGAAGTCCTCCTCGCTCTCGCCGGGGAAGCCCACGATGATGTCGGTGGAGATGGCGGCGTGCGGGATGGCCGCGCGCACCTTCTCGATGATCCCGAGGAAGCGCTCCTGCCGGTAGGAGCGGCGCATCGCCTTGAGGACCGTGTCCGAGCCGGACTGCAACGGCATGTGCAGCTGAGGCATCACGTTCGGGGTCTCGGCCATCGCGGCGATCACGTCGTCCGTGAAGTCGCGCGGGTGCGGCGAGGTGAAGCGGACGCGCTCCAGGCCCTCGATGGTCCCGCAGGCGCGCAGCAGCTTGCTGAACGCCTCGCGGTCGCCGATGTCCGAGCCGTACGCGTTGACGTTCTGTCCGAGCAGCGTGATCTCCGAGACGCCCTCGCCGACCAGCGCCTCGATCTCGGCCAGGATGTCGCCGGGACGGCGGTCCTTCTCCTTGCCGCGCAGCGCCGGGACGATGCAGAAGGTGCACGTGTTGTTGCAGCCCACCGAGATGGACACCCACGCCGCGTAGGCGGACTCGCGCCGGGTGGGCAGCGTGGAGGGGAACGCCTCAAGGGACTCGGCGATCTCGACCTGCGCCTCCTCCTGGATGCGGGCGCGCTCCAGGAGCACCGGCAGCTTGCCGATGTTGTGCGTGCCGAAGACGACGTCGACCCAGGGGGCCCGCGCCACGATGGTGTCGCGGTCCTTCTGGGCGAGGCAGCCGCCGACGGCGATCTGCATGCCGGGCCGCTTCGTCTTCATCGGGGCGAGCCTGCCGAGGTTGCCGTACAGCTTGTTGTCGGCGTTCTCCCGCACCGCGCAGGTGTTGAAGACGACGACGTCGGCATCCCCGTCGGCGCCCTCGGGCGCGCGGACGTAACCGGCCCCCTCAAGGAGGCCGGACAGCCGCTCGGAGTCGTGGACGTTCATCTGGCACCCGTAGGTGCGCACCTCGTAGGTCTTCGCGCTCATCTCGCCCCCCAGGGTACGGGGCCCGGCGCCCCCTGGTCCTCGCGGGGAATGAACTGGCAGGATCCAGCCATGCTCCCCGCTCTGTCCCGGCTCAGCCGCACCCGCGCCCTCCAGGGCGCCGTGGCGGCCGCGGTGGCCCTCGGGCTGCTCGTGTGGTGGCTCGTCCCCTTCGGCAGCCCCTCCCCGGCCGGCACGATCGACTTCAGTACGGGCGTACACACCGGGGTGTACCAGCGGTACGGCGAGCTGTTGCAGCAGGCGCTGGCCCGCGATCTGCCGCACGTCGAAGTCCATCTGCGTACCAGCGAGGGATCGCAGCAGAACCTGCAGCGTCTGGCCGACGGCGTCTCCGACTTCACCATCGCGACGGCGGACTCCGTCGACAAGTTCCGCAAGGACGGCGGGCCGGGCGCCGCCGGGCTGCGCGGCTGCGCCCGCCTGTACGACGACTATGTGCAGCTGGTGGTGCCGAAGGACTCCCCGGTGCGCTCGGTCGCGGATCTGCGCGGCAAGCGGGTCGCCGTCGGGCAGGACGGCTCCGGGGTGCGGCTGCTCGCCGACCGGCTGCTGCCGGCCGCGGGCCTGGATCCGCGCGCCGACATCACGCCCGTCCCCGCCGGCATCGACACCATGCCCGAGCTGCTGCGCGCCGGGCGGATCGACGCGTTCTTCTGGTCCGGCGGGCTGCCGACCACGGCCGTGCTCAAGCTGTCGCAGGCGTATCCGATCCGGCTGGTCCCGCTCGCCGATCTGGTGTCCGCCCTGCACAAGGCGGACGGCAGCACCGGCTACTACCGGGCGGCGACCATGCCGGCCGATGCCTATCCCCTGGCGCAGCGGGGCGTGCCCGTGCCGACGATCGCCGTGGCGAATCTGCTGGTGACCACCGACCGTACGAACGCGGCGCTGACCGAGGGCTTCACCCGCACGGTGATAAACAGCCGCGACCGGATCGGCCGCGAGGTGCATGCGGCGCAGCTGGTGGATCTGCGGACGGCGATCTACACCAATCCGCTGCCGTTGCACGACGGGGCGCGCGACTACTACCGGTCGGTCAAGCCCTGACCCGTGCGCCGGGCGCGGGCATGGCCGGGCGAGGACGCGGGCGTGAGGGCGTCCCGGTTCACGATCCCGGCCGGCTGCGGGGCACGGTGACGGTCACGCGCAGGCCGTTCGGTTCGTGGTGGGCGTAGGCGATGGTTCCGCCGCCCGCCGCGAGCAGGGCGCGCGAGATGGAAAGGCCGAGGCCGGAGCCCTTGATGTTCTGGTGGCGGCCCGCGCGCCAGAAGCGGTCGCCGATCCGGCTCAGCTCGTCGTCGGAAAGTCCCGGGCCGTGGTCGGTCACGGTCACGGTGGCTCGTGGGCCTTCGACGGCGACGGTGACCCGTACCTCTTCGCCGACGGGGGTGAACTTCAGCGCGTTGTCGATGACGGCGTCCAGGGCGCTGGACAGCGCCACCGAGTCCGCCCAGCCGGTGGCGGCCGCCGAGCCGTCCGCGATCAGCCGTACGCCCTTGTCCTCGGCCAGGGGGCGCCACGCGGCGACCCGCTCCGTCGCGAGCGCCCCGACGTCGGTGAGCTGGAGGTCGGCCGCGGCGTGTTCGGCCAGCGCCAGACCCAGCAGGTCGTCGAGGACCTGGGCGAGGCGCTTGCCCTCGGTGCGCACCGAGGCGATCTCCTCGTTGCCCTCGGGGAGTTCGAGCGCGAGGAGTTCGATGCGCAGCAGCAGCGCGGAGAGCGGGTTGCGCAGCTGGTGCGATGCGTCGGCGACGAACGCCCGCTGTTGTTCGAGGACTTCTTCGACGTTGTCGGCCATCTCGTTGAACGAGTGGGCGAGCCTTCTGAGTTCCGGGGGCCCGCCGGCCGCGGCGACCCGGGAGTTCATGCGTCCGGTGGCGATGTCGTGGGTGACGGCGTCCAGGACGCGTACGGGCCTGAGCACCCATCCGGTCAGCCGGAACGCCGCGCCGACCGCGAGGAGCATGGCCGCCAGCTCGCCCGCCACGATGAACAGCCAGCCGCGCAGGGTGGCGGCCCGCATGCTCGCGGTGGGTGAGTCGGTGACCACGACCGCGATCACGTCGCCCTCGCGCACGACGGGCGAGGCGACCACGAGGCGGCCGCTCTGCCACGGCCAGACCTGGCCCGGGTCGTGGCTGCGGCGTCCGGCAAGGGCCTCGTGGAAGGCGACGTACCCCTCGCCCTTGGCGGGCACGTGCCAGTCGGTGGGGGCGCTCGCCATGGCGCTGCCGTTGCGGAAGAAGACGCCCGCCCTGATCCCGTACAGGGTCCAGTAGCGGGTCAGTTCCTCCTCCAGGGTGGTCAGCCGCTCGGCGCTGTTGGTGTCGTTGCCGTCGGTGGCCGTGACGAACTGTGCCAGCGCGGCGAAGCGGGCGGTGTCGTCGAGCCGGTCGACGACCACCCGTTGCTGTTGCGCGTGGGCCACGCTCAGCGCGAGCGGGAAGCCGAACGCGACCAGGACGAGCGCGAGCAGGAAGATGAGGAGCGGCAGGAGGCGGGTGCGCACCGGGCTTCTCGGGCCTCAGAGGGCGGCCGGCGCGACGAGCCGGTAGCCGACGCCGCGCACGGTCTCGATCAGTGCGGGCATGCGCAGTTTGGCGCGCAGGGAGGCGACATGCACTTCGAGGGTGCGGCCGGTCCCTTCCCAACTGGTGCGCCACACCTCGCTGATGATCTGCTCCCGGCGGAAGACGACGCCGGGACGCTGGGCGAGCAGCGCGAGCAGGTCGAACTCCTTGCGGGTCAGTTGCACGCCTTCGCCGTCGACGCTGACCTGGCGGGTGGGCAGCTCGATCTGCACCCGGCCGAGCCGCAGCCGGGCGTCGTCGGACTCGGGCCGCGCGCCGGGCGGCGGGCGGCGGATGACGGCGTGGATACGGGCGATGAGCTCGCCGGTGTCGTAGGGCTTGACCACATAGTCGTCGGCGCCGAGGTTCAGGCCGTGGATGCGCGAGCGGACGTCGGCGCGCGCGGTCACCATGATCACCGGGGTGGCGGTGCGCTTGCGGATCTTGCCGCAGACCTCGTAGCCGTCCTGGTCGGGCAGTCCGAGGTCGAGCAGGACCACACCGAAGGGCGGTTTGGGGCCGCTGTCGTCAGGGAGGAGGGCCTGAAGGGCCTCTTCGCCGTTGCGGGCGTGCTTCACCTCGAAGCCGTGCTTGGCGAGCACCGCGGACAGGGCGGCGGCGACGTGGTCGTCGTCCTCGACGAGCAGCAGTCTCATGGCCCCCCTCGGTCCTTGTGGTCCTTGCATGTGCGCCGGATCCGCGGGTTCGTCCCCGCGTGTTCATCGACCGCACCACGACATGTACTCCCGAATCCATGCCCATGGTCGCCACTTCGGTCAAGGGGGCGCCCGCCCGTTCACGCCATCCGTTACGGAGCCGGTACTCCATCGGGGGTGCGCGCTCACCGAGCGTGCTCCTGCGCAACCGGATCGTTATGCTCAAGTTCAGCTCAGATGTAATGACGCTGGTCACACCTCCCCACTACGGTCCTCCCCAACCGAGGAGGACGGAGCAAGAAGCCGATGAGCGGAGTATCAGTGGCCAAGGGGACCGAGGACGCCGTACCCGCGTCGGGTGACCTGGTCGTGCTGAGCAACGTCAACAAGCACTTCGGCGCGCTGCATGTGCTCCAGGACATCGACCTGACCATCGCCCGCGGCGAGGTCGTCGTCGTCATCGGGCCCTCAGGGTCCGGGAAGTCCACGCTGTGCCGCACCATCAACCGCCTGGAGACGATCGACTCCGGGGCGATCTCGATCGACGGCAGGCCGTTGCCCCAGGAGGGCAGGGAGCTGGCCCGGTTGCGTGCCGATGTCGGCATGGTCTTCCAGTCGTTCAACCTCTTCGCGCACAAGACGGTGCTGGAGAACGTCATGCTGGGCCAGGTCAAGGTCCGCAAGACCGACAGGCGGGCCGCCGAGGAGAAGGCGCGTGCCCTGCTCGACCGGGTCGGCGTCGGCACCCAGGCCGACAAGTACCCGGCGCAGCTCTCCGGTGGTCAGCAGCAACGGGTGGCGATCGCACGGGCGTTGGCGATGGACCCGAAGGTGATGCTCTTCGACGAGCCGACCTCCGCGCTCGACCCCGAGATGATCAACGAGGTCCTTGAGGTCATGCAGCAGCTGGCGCGGGACGGAATGACGATGGTCGTGGTCACCCACGAGATGGGCTTCGCCCGGTCCGCGGCCAACCGGGTCGTGTTCATGGCCGACGGCAAAATCGTCGAAGAGGCCACCCCGGACCAGTTCTTCAGCAATCCGCGCAGCGACCGTGCCAAGGACTTCCTGTCGAAGATCCTGCACCACTGAGGCACCGGCGCCGCCGGGCCGCCTCCTGACGAGACATGACGCACCTCTTGACGACAGTCGGCTGACCGATGCCATGGGGCGGGTGACAGCGGACGGACGGCACCACGGGCAACGACTGACGACGGACCGACGACATCGGGCCGTTGACGGCCGGTGAACGGCAGACAACAGATGACAGATGACGCAGTTCCAAGGTCAACTGGCCGTCGCTGCCGGGCGATGGCCGGCTGCCCGATGACGATCAACGACCAACGACGCAAGGAATGTTCGCCATGATGCTCCGCAAGTCCGCCGCCGTCGCGGCGATCGCCGCGCTCGCCCTGACCGCGACCGCCTGTGGCGGGAAGTCCGGCTCCGCCGGTGACAAGGAGTCCGCCCAGCCGGGCTCCAGCGGCGCGCCGCAGCTCCCGACGTACACGGTGGCCTCGAACGTCACGCTCGACTCGCCGACGTTCAAGGCGGCCAAGGCGCGGGGCAAGCTCGTCATCGGTTCCAAGGCCGACCAGCCCTACCTCGGCTTCGAGGACCAGTCGACGCGGGTGCGGTCCGGTTTCGACGTCGAGATCGCCAAGATGATCGCCGCCGACCTGGGCTTCAAGGCCGACCAGATCGAGTGGAAGACCGTCGACTCCGGCGTCCGTGAGACCGCGATCTCCAAGGGGCAGGTCGACTACTACGTCGGCACCTACACGATCAACGACAAGCGCAAGCAGCAGGTCGGCTTCGCCGGTCCGTACTACAAGGCCGGCGCGGACCTGCTCGTCCGCAAGGACGACACGTCGATCACGGGCAAGGACTCCGTCAAGGGCAAGAAGGTCTGCTCGATCGTCGGGTCCACCCCGCTCCAGGAGATCAAGAAGCCCGAGTACGGCGCGTCCGTCGTCGAGCTCTCCAAGTACTCGGACTGTGTGCAGCAGCTCCTGTCCAACCAGGTCGACGCGGTGACCACCGACGACGCGATTCTCAAGGGCTACGCCGCCAAGAACAAGGGCAAGCTCCGCGTGGTCGGCAAGCCGTTCACCGAGGAGCCGTACGGCATCGGCATGAGCAAGGACGACAAGGCGCTGCGCGACTTCATCGACTCATCGCTCGAAAAGCACGAGCAGGACGGCACCTACAAGAAGATCTACGACGCGACGCTCGGCCTGTCCGGTTCGACGTACCAGGCCCCGCCGGCCGTCGCCCGCTACTGAGCGACACCGTTTCGCCGTTCGGCGCGCCCCGTACGCGGTACGGGGCACGCCGGCCCCGCCCGATGACCCAGCCGCTGCCCGCCGACGCGGAGACCCCATGAACGTACTGCTCGACCATTTCGCGGATTTCCGTGACGGCTTCATAGGCACCGTGGAGATCACCGCGGTCAGTTCGGTCATCGCCCTGGTGCTCGGGCTGCTGCTGGCCGGTTTCCGGGTCTCTCCGGTGCCGCCGTTGCGGTTCTTCGGGACCGCCTGGGTGACGCTGTTGCGCAACACGCCGCTGACGCTGCTGTTCCTGGTGTCGTTCTTCGTCGTGCCGGAGGTCTTCTTTCCCGGGATGAGCCCGTTCCTGCTCGGTTCGCTCGCGCTGGGCTTCTACACGGCGTCGTTCGTCTGCGAGGCCGTGCGGTCGGGCATCAGCACGGTGCCGCTGGGTCAGGCCGAGGCGGCCCGGTCCATCGGGATGAGTTTCCCGCAGACGCTGAGCCTGATCGTGCTGCCGCAGGCCACCCGGACGGTGATTCCGCCGCTGAGTTCCATCTTCATCGCGCTCACCAAGAACTCGGCGATCGCGGGGGCGTTCGGTGTCACCGAGATGTTCGGCTGGCAGAAGCTGATGAGTGAGGACGGGTACGACATCGTGCCGGTGTTCATCTGGGTCGCCCTGGGCTATCTGATCGTCACGTTCGCGATCAGTGGTCTCTTCCGTCTCCTTGAGCGCCGCATGGAGGTCGCCCGATGAGTGCCAGCGTTCTGTACGACGCCCCCGGTCCCAAGGCCGTCGTCCGCAACCGGATCTACGCCGTTGTGGGGTCGGTCGCGCTGCTCGCTCTTGCCGTCCTCGCGGTCGTGCGGCTCTCGGACAAGGGCGATCTCGACTACGAGATGTGGGACATCTTCAACTACGAGGGCATCCGGCAGAACATCGCCGACGCCATCGTGGCCACGCTCAAGGCGTTCGGTCTGGCCGCCGTCGGTTCGCTGGTGCTGGGTGTGCTTCTCGCGGTGGCGCGGATGTCGGACCACAAGCCGGTCCGCTGGGTGGCCACCGCGTTCATCGAGCTGTTCCGTTCCATCCCGCTGCTCATCACGATCTACGGGGTGTGGATCGGTTTCCTCACCGACTACTCGATGTGGGCGCTGGCGCTCGGGCTGTCGATCTACAACGGTTGTGTCCAGGCGGAGGTGCTGCGGGCCGGGGTCAATTCCGTGCCCAGGGGCCAGCGTGAGGCCGCGTACGCGCTGGGCATGAGCAAGACGCAGGTGATGACCACCGTCCTCCTGCCGCAGGCGGTGCGGGCGATGCTGCCGACGATCATCAGCCAGCTCGTGGTGACCCTGAAGGACACATCGCTCGGTTTCATCATCCTGTACCCGGAGCTGTTGCAGACGGCCCGTCTGATCGCGAGCAACACGCAGGTCAACGGCGCGTATCCGTATGTGTCCACCATTGTGGTCATCGGCAGCATCTATGTGGCGATGTGTCTGGTCCTGTCGGCGCTCGCCACGTGGATCGAGAAGCGTGGGCGCCGGGCGAAGACCGGCATCGCGATGGGGACGGCCGAAGCTCCGATCACCGTGGCCGGTCCGGCCGCCGTCATGGCGACCGAGGGGGCCATCGGGGCCGATGGGGCGCCTGACGCGACGAACTGACGGCATATGAGGCAGTGACGCTCGCGTCGCTGCCTCCGTCACTTGACGCAAGCACGCGCAGTGGGTTGCATACGTTCTGTGATCGTGCACCGGGTTCCTCGCGCCACCTGCAAGCCGTCCCGACGCTCATCGGGAGCCACGCCGTGGACCCGGTGATCATCGTCGGCGCCGGTCCGGTGGGACTGGCGCTTGCGCTGTCCCTCGCCGCCCAGGGTGTGCCGTCCGTCATCCTGGACGAGGGGCCGGGCACGGAGGAGCCCCGGCAGGTCCGCACGGTCGTGCTCCGCCCCGACGTCGCGTCGTTCGTCGCGGGCCTCGGCTGTGAGGCCGTGCGGGGTGCGGGTGCCCGCTGGGTGGCCTGGCGGTCCATGCGGCGCGGTCAGCTGGTGCGCCGCGTCGCGTTCGGCGAGGGCGAGGACGGTGGGCCCGCGCCGGTGCATGTGTCGCAGCACGCTCTGGTGCGCGGGCTGCGTGACGCGGTGGTGGCGTCCGGTCTCGTACGGGTGGTCACGCACAGCCGTCTCGACCGGCTTGAGCAGGATGCCCGCGGGGTCTCCGCCCACACCTCGGGGCCCGGTGCGACCTGGTGGCGGGGCAGCTATGTGATCGGCTGCGACGGCGCCCGTTCCACCGTCCGCAAGCTGTTGGATGTCCGCTTCGCCGGCCGTACGGCGGTGGAGCGTCAGGCGGTTGTGGCGCTGCGCGCCGAACTCCCGTGGCCGGGTGAGGCGTTGCTGCACCGGCTGCCGCCGTGGCGTGCGGGTGGCGACGAGGTGACGGCGCGTCCTTCGGCGGGCGGTGTGTGGCGGCTGGACTGGCTGCTGCCGCCGCGTGCCGAACTGGTCACGCCCGATGCCCTGGTGGGGCGGGTCCGGGACACGCTGGGCGGCTGGTGCGGGGGGACGCCGCGCTATGAACTCCTCGACACGGGTGTCCACACCGTCCACCATCGTCTTGCCCGGCGTTGGCGGGTGCGGCGGGCCTTCTTGGCCGGTGACGCCGCGCATCTGCTGGGGGCGCTGGGTACGCAGGCTCTGGAGGAGGGGCTGCGGGATGCGCAGAACCTTGCCTGGAAGCTGGCGCGGGCGTGGCATCACGGGGCCTGCGAGGCGCTGTTGGACAGCTATCAGGCGGAGCGGCGGACGGCGGTCGCGGCCCGGCTCCGTGCGGCCGATCAGTCGTTGCCTGTCCTGCGCGGTGGTGCGGGGCTGCGGGCGTGGGTGCCGGGCACGATGCGTTCGCACGATGCTCTGGTGACCGATGGCCATCTGGGGCGCGGGCCGTTGGGTGCGCCTCCCGGTTATCCGCAGTCCGTGCTCGCGCCGGAGCCCGCCGGGTCGCACATCCCGGTGGGCACGCCGGTGGGTTCGCCGGTCGCCGATGTCCGTGTGACCGCCCCCGACGGGTCGGCCGTCGCTCTGCGGGACCGGCTGGGCAAGGGCCGGCTGCTTGTGGTGCTGGTCGCTCCCGGGACCGCCGTCTGGGACCGGCGTCATTGGCTGACTGCGGGCGTCATGCCCGGGTTGACCGCGGCGGTGGCCGCGTTGCCCCTGGGTGCGGAACTGCTGGTCGCCGAGGACTATCCGGGCGCCCCCGCTCATGCCGTCCTGCTGGTCCGCCCCGACGGGCACTTGGCCGCGGCGTTCAACGGTGTGCATCCCGCGGAGCTGTACGCCGCCGCGGGGGCTGTGGGCGGCGGGGCGGGCGATGGTGGCGGTGGCGGTGCGGGTGACGGCGGTGCCGGTGGTGGGGCTGCTGGTTCTGGTGCTGGTGCTGGTTCTGGTTCTGGTGCTGGTGCTGGTGCTGCGGAGGTGGGTGAGTCGGTGGGGCGGACGGCGGACATCAACTGACGTCTGTCATCTGTCGCCCGCCATCCGAACACCGATTGACCGTCACAGCGACTCATGGTCTACTCCGGAACGTGACCGACACCTGTGTGCGCCTGTGGCGGAGGGTCCATATGGACCTCGTCCGCTATGCGGGCTGCGTGTGTCGTCCGTCCTGCTGATTTCGCCTTCCCATCGCGCTGTGCCCGCAGCCTCTCGTACCGCTGCCGGCCGCACGCGCGCATTCGCGAACTTTCTCAGGACGGTCCTCCGTGTCACTTCCCGTAACCCCATCTGTCCCTGCGTCCGTGTCCGTTCCCGCCGCCGCGCCGGGATCCGGTTCCGCTCCCACCGCCGCGGAACTGCTCGACTTCGCCCGCCGTGTCGCCGTGGACGCCGCGCTGGTCGCCGCGCTGCCCCTCGACCCGGAGGGGCGTACGTGGGTGCGCCTCGACGGGCCCGGCGGCAGTGAGGCCTGGCTGATCGGCTGGCCCCCCGGTTCCGGTACGGGTTGGCACGACCACGGCGGCTCCCACGGCGCTTTCGCCACGGCGGCGGGCGCGCTGCGTGAGGACTCGCTTGCGGCGCGGCTGCCCACCGAGGGCTGGAAGACCCTGGAACTGGCCGAAGGGGTCGACCGTTCAAGGGAGTTGAGGGCGGGGGGCGGCCGTGCTTTCGGGCCGCATCATGTGCACCAGGTGCGGAACGGGTCGGGCAGCGGGCACGCCATCTCGGTGCATGCCTACTATCCGCCCCTGCCGCTCATCCGGCGTTACAGCCGGACGGGCGCGGTTCTGCGCGTCGAGCAGGTGGAGCGTCCGGAGGACTGGCAGTGAGCGCGGGGCGTACCCGTCCGGTGGGGATCGACGAACTCCTGGACCGGGCCAGGTCCGGTCTGGACCGGGTGACCGCCGAGGCGGCTTTCACGGAGGCCGCCGGCGGGGCTCTTCTGGTGGACATCCGGTATGCGGCGCTGCGGGAGAGGGACGGGCTGATTCCCGGGGCGTTGGTCGTCGAGCGCAATGAGCTGGAATGGCGGCTCGATCCGCAGGGCAGCCATCGCGTTCCGGAGGCGACGAGTCACGATGTGCGGGTGGTGGTGATCTGCAATGAGGGGTACGCGTCGTCCCTCGCGGCGGTGTCGCTGCGGCAGTTGGGGCTGCGTCGGGCGACCGATCTGATCGGTGGCTTCCAGGCGTGGCGAGCGGCAGGACTGCCGGTCACGGGCCCGGTGACCTGACCGGCCCAGCGCGGGCTGCCGGGCCGCCGCCCCGCCGGGGGGCTGCCTGCATGGCGTTTGCGGGGGGCCGTACGGTGCGGCGCGGGGCCCCGGTGCGGTGCGGGCCGTCCGGTTCGGCGTGGAGCTGCCTGCGCGGCATTGCGCGGTGCCGTCCGGTGCGGCGGGAGCCGTCCGGCGCGGCGGGAGCCGTCCGGTGCGGCATTGCGCGGGGCCGCCCGGTGCGGCGCTGGCGTCCGTGGCCCCACGGCTTTCGCCCCGCTCCCCCGGCCCTCTCGTTCCCCGCCCCTGTCCTCCCGTCCGGGCTTCACGTCCCCGCCGCGCGCAGGTCAGACCCTCGTACAGGCCAGGCCCCGTACAGCTCAAGCGTCGTACAAGTCGTCCGTGTCCTCGCCTTCCTGTTGCAGTGCTTGGCGGACGACGCGCAGGGCCATGCCCTCCGGGTAGCCCTTGCGGGCGAGCATGCCTGCGAGGCGGCGGAGTCGGCGGTCGCGGTCGAGGCCGCGGGTGGAGCGGAGTTTGCGTTCCACGAGGGCGCGGGCCGTCTCCTCCTCGCGGTCGGAGTCGAGCTGGGCGACCGCTTCGTCGACGACCGACGCGTCCACGCCTTTGGTGCGCAGTTCGCGTGCCAGGGCGCGGCGGGCGAGTCCTCGGCCGTGGTGGCGGGATTCGACCCATGCGTCGGCGAAGGCGGCGTCGTTGATCAGTCCGACCTCTTCGAAGCGGGAGAGGACTTCTTCGGAGACCTCGTCGGGGATCTCCCGCTTCTTGAGGGCGTCGGCGAGTTGTTTACGGGTCCGGGGGGTCCCGGTGAGCAGGCGCAGGCAGATCGCGCGCGCCCGCTCAGCCGGGTCCTGCGGCGGCGGCTCCTTCTCGGCCCTCGACGAGTTGGTGCCGTCGCCCGGTCCATCGGGGCCGCCCCGTCGGGAGCGGGCCCGCTGCGGGCTCGGTTCCTCGGGGCCGGCCCACTCGGTCCTGCGGGTCACCGCTAGCTCTTGGCAGCGGCGGCCTTGGCCGTCTTGGCCTTGGCGGCGGGGGCAGGCACGGCGGTCGTGTCCGACGCCGGGGCGGTGTCGGCCGCGGTGTCCTTGCCGGCCTCGGCGGCCGGTGTTTCGGGTCGGACGCCGACGCCCAGCTTTTCGAGGATCTTCTTCTCGATCTCGTTGGCGAGGTCCGGGTTGTCCTTGAGGAAGTTGCGGGCGTTCTCCTTGCCCTGGCCGAGCTGGTCGCCCTCGTAGGTGTACCAGGCGCCGGCCTTGCGGACGAAGCCGTGCTCGACGCCCATGTCGATCAGGCCGCCTTCGCGGCTGATGCCCTGGCCGTAGAGGATGTCGAACTCGGCCTGCTTGAAGGGCGGTGCGACCTTGTTCTTGACGACCTTGACGCGGGTGCGGTTGCCGACCGCGTCGGTGCCGTCCTTGAGCGTCTCGATCCGGCGGATGTCGAGGCGTACGGAGGCGTAGAACTTCAGCGCCCGGCCACCGGTCGTGGTCTCCGGGGAGCCGAACATGACGCCGATCTTCTCGCGGAGCTGGTTGATGAAGATCGCGGTGGTCTTCGACTGGTTGAGCGCGCTGGTGATCTTGCGGAGTGCCTGGCTCATCAGGCGGGCCTGGAGGCCCACGTGGGAGTCGCCCATCTCGCCCTCGATCTCCGCGCGCGGCACCAGGGCCGCCACGGAGTCGATGACGATGAGGTCGAGGGCGCCGGAGCGGACCAGCATGTCGACGATTTCCAGTGCCTGCTCGCCGTTGTCCGGCTGCGACAGGATGAGGTTGTCGATGTCGACGCCGAGCTTCTTGGCGTACTCGGGGTCGAGGGCGTGTTCGGCGTCGATGAAGGCCACCGAGCCGCCGAGCTTCTGCGCGTTGGCCACCGCGTGCAGGGTCAGGGTCGTCTTGCCGGAGGATTCCGGGCCGTACACCTCCACCACGCGGCCGCGCGGGAGGCCGCCGACGCCGAGCGCCACGTCGAGCGCGGTCGACCCGGTGGGGATGACCTCGATGGGCTCGTTCGGCCGCTCGCCCAGGCGCATCACCGCGCCCTTCCCGAATTGCCGTTCAATCTGTGCGAGCGCGGCGTCGAGCGCCTTCTCGCGGTCAGTTCCTGCCATGGGTTCCACCCGATTTGCTTGAGTCGATCGCTTCACGTCAAAGACGCTAACCCCTGCCACTGACAATGGGCCCCGACGTCCTTCCAGCCTGTGGATAACTCCACCGGAATCACGGTGGAACCCGTGGAAACACAGGGCCGGAACTCCATCAGAATGGATGTTCGATTTTCGTGTCAAGCGGACCACGCGGGGCGGAGCGCGGCGCTCCGGGCCGGTCGGTGACGTCGGCCGGTCAGTCGGTCGGTCGATCAACCGGTCAGTCGGTCAGTCGGTCAACCGGTCGGTCAGTCGGTTGGTCAACCGGTCGGTCGGTCAGTCAGTCGAGGCAGAACTCGTTGCCCTCGATGTCCTGCATCGTGATGCAGGACTCGTTGACCTCGTCGGCGAGCTGCGTGAGCACGTGGACCGCGCCGAGCGCGGTCAGCCGGGCGCGCTCGGCCTCCAGGGCCGCCAGGCGCTCGTCACCCACGAGCCCTGCGCCGACCCGCACGTCGAGGTGCACCCGGTTCTTGACGACCTTGCCTTCGGGAACGCGCTGGAAGTACAGCCGGGGCCCGTCACCCGTGGGGTCGGCGCAGACGAACCCCGCGTCCCGCTCCTCGGGCGGCAGCGAGGCGTTGTACGCGTCCCAGGTGGCGAAGCCGTCGGGCGGCGACGGTACGACGTACCCCAGGATCTCGCACCAGAAACGGGCGACGCGCTCGGGTTCCGCGCAGTCGAAGGTGACTTGGAACTTCTTGATCGATGACATCAACCCACCATAAGCGTGTGCTCAGTTGGTGATGGTGAGGCCGCGGGTGTCGTCGGTGAGAGCCCTGGGCCCGGAGTCTCGGGTGGTGGTCACGAGCGCTCTGGCTCGGGCGGCGCCGTGGCGGCCTGGCCGCGTGACTGGTGCCTGCCGTGCACGCGGGGGTCGTCCGTCACCTCGTACCGCTTCACATAGGCGCCGAGGAAGGCCTGGAGGGTCGCGACCGCCGGGATCGCGATGAGGGCACCGACGGCTCCCATCAGCGCGGTGCCCGCGATCACGGAGCCGAAGGCGACGGCGGGGTGGATGTCCACGGTCTTCGCGGTGAGTTTGGGCTGCAGCATGTAGTTCTCGAATTGCTGATAGATCACCACGAACCCCAGGACCCACACCGCATACCAGGGGTCCACGGTGAAGGCGAGCAGCATGGGCAGGGCGCCCGCGAGATAGGTGCCGATGGTCGGGATGAACTGGGAGACCAGGCCCACCCAGACGGCGAGTGCCGGTGCGTAGGGCACGCCCAGGATCTGGAACAGGACGTAGTGGGCGACACCGGATATGAGGGCCATGAGGCCGCGCGAGTAGAGGTAGCCGCCGGTCTTGTCGACAGCGATCTCCCAGGCCCGCAGCACCTCGGCCTGCCGGGCGGGCGGCAGCACGGAGCAGACGGTCCTGCGCAGCCGTGGGCCGTCGGCGGCGAAGTAGAACGCGAACAGGAAGATCGTCAGCAGTCGGAAGAGGCCGCCCAGGACGGTGGCGGAGACGTCGAGGACGCCGGTGGCGCTGTTCTGCACGTACTTCTGCAGCCAGTCGGAGTGCAGGAGGCTGTCGCGCACCTCGACGCGTGAGAGCTCGGTGTGGAAGGTGTGGTTGACCCAGTTGATCACCGAGTCGAGGTACTTGGGGAACTGCTCGACCATGTCGACGATCTGGCCGGCCAGCATGGAGCCGAGCAGCACGATGAAGCCGATTGTGGCGATCGTCAGGGCGAGGAAGACCAGGAAGGTGGCCAGGCCCCGGCGCATGCCGCGGGCCGCCATTCTGCCGACGGCGGGCTCCATGGCCAGCGCGACGAAGAACGCGATCAGGATGTTGATCAGCAGACCGATGAGCTGGTGGAAGGCCCAGCTGCCCAGTTGGAAACAGGCGTACAGGGCGAGCACGAGCACCACGGCGCGTGGCAGCCAGCGGGGCATGCGTGCGGGGCCGCCGGTTCTGAGCGGCCCTCTCGGGGGTTCGCCGGAGGCGGGCGCGTCGCCGCGGGGGCCGTCCGCCCGGGCGGCTTCGCGGTCGTCAGTGTTGATCTCATCAGTCGGTGCCACGGGTCAAGTCTCGCCCATGGGTCCGACAGCCGATCGCCGAGCCCGTCACGGCCCACCGCGGCCCGGCCGGTCACTGAGCCCGTCGCGACCCTTCACCGCCCGGGCCGGGCTTCGCTCAGCCGGTCGCTGCCCTCTTACCCGGGGGCCGGGCACCGCCCAGCCGCTCTCGGCTCCCCTTGCCAGGGGGACCAGGGGCCGGGCCGCCGCCCCCTCGCGGCACCCCCTTGCCAAGCCGCCCGCCCCGCGCGGCTCCCCCTTGCCGGGCCGCCGCGTCAGCAGTGACCCCGGTCGTCACTCGAAGGCGTCTTCCGGGGCCGCTCGGCGGCGGGTGGGCCGCCGGCCCGTGGGGCACGCCGTGGGGCACGCCGTCGTCGCCGTCTCACGGGCACTCACGGGCACACTGCGCGGGCGGGGCCGGTGGCGGGCGGGGGCCGCCGGGCGGGGCGTCGTCACCGTCGGTCCGCGGGCACGTCCATGGCGGCACAGACCGCCCGCCAGACGTCCTTGGCCTCCCAGCCCGCGTCGAGCGCTTCGTGCACGGTGCGCCCGCCGAGTTCGGTCATGACGTGGTCGCGCGCGAAGGAATCCGCGTAGGCGGCGCCGAAGTGGTCGGCCATCCGCTCCCAGAAAATCGTCAACCGCATGACTTCAGTATCCCGCCCTGGGAGTGCAGCCCGGGCCGTAGGGCCTGTCCGTGGCCGTGGGGGCCCTACCGTCTCCACCATGGCTGGTTCCGGAGCATCCCCGCACTCCCCCGACTCCCCGCCGGCGCGCGCCGAGCACTTCATCTGGCTGACGGCCAGGGTGCTGGAACAGCGCCGGTTCGCCTACCACTTCCTCGGCGGCGGCGCCGACGCCGTCGAGGCGGCGCTCGCCGCCTACCAGGGCGACGACGGTGGCTACGGCCACGCGCTCGAACCCGATCTGCGCGGCCCCGTCAGCCAGCCCCTGCACACGGCGCACGCGCTGCGCGTCCTGGACTCGGTGGGCCGGCTCGGCGGCCGCCGCGTGGAGCGGGTGTGCCGCTATCTGACGGAAATCTCCACCAGGGACGGCGCGCTGCCCGCCCTGCACCCCTCCCAGCGCGGCTATCCGGCGGCGCCGTTCGTCCCCGTCATCGACGATCCGCCCAGCGCCCTGCTGTCCACCGGGCCCGTGGTGGGGCTGCTGCATCGCAATCAGGTGTGGCACGCGTGGCTCTTCCGGGCCACCGACTTCTGCTGGGCGGCGGTCGACTCGCTGGAGACGACACATCCGTACGAGGTCGAGGCGGCCGTCGCCTTCCTGGACGGTGTGCCCGACCGTGCCCGCGCCGAGGGGGCCGCCGACCGGCTCGGCCGGCTCGTCAGGGAGCAGGGCCTTGCGGTGCTCGATCCGGCGCGGCTCGCCGACTACCCGATCCCCCCTGGTTACGCGCCCGGCGAGCACCACTTTCCGCACGACTACGCGCGCGTGCCGGAGTCGCTGGCGCGCCGCTGGTTCACCGACGAGGAGATGAAGCGTTCGCTGGATCATCTGGAGGCTGAGCAGGGGGAGGACGGCGGCTGGCCGATCCGTTGGCGCGCGTGGGCTCCCGGTACGTCTTTGGAGTGCCGTCCGATGGTGACGATCGAGGCGCTGCGTACGTTGCGTGCTTACGGCCGCACGGTGGGGTGACGCCGGGCGGTACGCGCCGGGGGCACCCGGGGGCGGAATGCTGCGTTATGCCCGTGACGCCCGTGATGCCCGGAGGTATACCGGAAACCCCCGAGATGCCTCGGGGCGGCTTCGGCGGCACGGGGATGTACGCCGTGCCGGGCCCCGTGCTGGTCAGCCGCCGAGGGCTCGTACGCCTGCTGTGACGAGTACGGCGGCGCCGACGATCACCAGGAACGGGGCGCGCAGGGCCAGCGCGAGCGCCGCCGCCGCGAGGCCGGCCGCCCGGGCGTCGAGCAGCACCTGGTGGCCGGTGCTGAAGGTCTCCTGTGCGGTGAGCGCGGCGAGCAGCGCCACGGGCAGCAGTGCGGCCAGCCGCCTGACCGTGGGTCGCTCCAGGGCGTGTGCAGGGACCAGCAGGCCGAGGAGTTTGGCGAGGTAGCAGCCGGCGGCGGTGACCGCGACGGCGATCCAGATGGTCAACGTGCCGGCCCCTTCTGGTGGTTCCCGTTGGCGCGGCGCAGGGGAACACCGGCGCCGTCGGCGTCGTGGGTGAGGGTGTGCTCGGGCGGGGTGTCCTGGCTCTTCGTGGCCGTTACGCGCTCTTTGAGGAAGAGCACGGTCGGTGCGGCGAGCGCGGCGGCCAGGACGGGCACGCCCGGGGGCAGTACCGGGATCAGGCCGAGGACGAGCACGACGGCGAAGGCGGCGGTGACGCGCTCGGTGGCGGTTTGGAGCATCGGGGCGAGGAGGGCGAGGAAGACGGCGGGGCTCGCGGCGTCCAGTCCCCAGGCGCCGGTGTCGCCCAGGGCCTGGGCGCCGAGGGCTCCGGCGAGCGTGGTCAGGTTCCACAGGACGTAGAGGCTGAGGCCGGTGACGGTGAAGCCGATCCGGGCGGCTCTGCGGGTCGGCTGGGCCAGGGTGACGGCGGTGGTCTCGTCGATCACCCAGTGGGCGGCCAGGGGGCGCAGGGCTGCGGGCAGGGCGAGCAGGTGGGACAGGCGCAGCCCGTAGAAGGCGTTGCGTATGCCCAGGAAGAAGGCGCCGGCCGCCGCTGTGTACGGGTTTCCGCCGGCGGCGAGGGCGCCGACGAGCGCGAACTGGGAGGCGCCGGTGAAGACGAGCAGGCTGAGCGCGCATGTCTGGAGGAGGCTGATGCCCGCTCCGACGGAGGTCACGCCGAAGGCGAAACCGGAGAGCCCCACGGCCACGCCGACACCCAGGGCGTCACGGACGACGGCCGCGTCGGTCCTGCCCGCCCTGCCGTAGGGCGGCTCGGGGGGTGTGCGCGGGGATGCCCCGGCAGGCGTGCGCCCGGGTGCGCCGGAGGTACGCGGGGATGCCCCGGCAGGCGTGCCCCCCGGTGTCCCGGAGGGAGGCAGGGACGCCCCGGCGGGCGTGCGCGCGTGTGTCCCGGAGGTACCCGGGGATGCCCCGGCAGGCGTGCCCCCCGGTGTCCCGGAGGGAGGCAGGGACGCCCCGGCGGGCGTGGGCGCGGGTGTCCCGGCGGGAGGCCGCCCCGGTGTCCCGGAGGGTGTTCGGGCGGATGTCGCGGGGGGTGTTTCGGGGGATGCTGTCCGTTCGGCTGCCACGGTGTCGACGTTAGGAGGAGGAGGCGTCCTCGTTCTTGTACGTTCTTGCGCGCTCGCGGCGGTAGGCGCCGGGGGTGACGCCGACGATGCGGGTGAAGTGACGGTTGAGGTGGGGCTGGTCGGTGAAGCCCACGGTGACGGCGGCTTCGGCGGGTGGGGTTCCGCCGTCCAGGAGGCGGCGGGCGCGGCGTACGCGCTCTCCTGTCAGCCAGGTGTGCGGGGGGAGGCCGTACTGCGCTTTGAAGGCGCGCAGCAGCGCGAAGGGGCTGGTGTCCAGTTCCTTGGCGAGTTGTTCCAGGGAGGGTGGGGTGGCCAGGTGTTGTTCCAGGAGGAGTCTGGCCGCGGCGGCCGTGCGGGCGCCGGCGGATCGTGGGGTCCGCTCGGGCAGGGCGCGGCCGTGGCGGCGCAGCAGGCGGGCGGCGGCGACGCGGAAGATGCTGTCGGCGGCCAGCGCGTTGCCGTGTTCCGCCGCGCGGTGCACTTCCTGGATGAGCAGGGCGGTGTCGGGGTCTTCGACGATGGTCTGGGCGAATCCGGCGGTGCCGCGCACCGTGGTGGTCTGCGCCGCGATGTCGGCGATGAGCGGGGCCGAGGGGTAGAGCGTGGCGTATGTCCAGCCCTCGGGGGTTCCGGCGTGGGCGGCGTGCGGCACCTCGGGGTTGATCATGACGATGGTGCCGGGGCGGGCCCTGACCGTTTCGCCGGGCAGGACGACGTCTTCGATTCCGGTGCGTACGGCGCCGAGGACGAAGCCCTCGTGGGCGTGCCGGGGGAAGGCGTGGCGTATGTACTTCGCGCGGAGCAGGTCGAGGCCGGGCAGCTGGGAGTGCTGCCAGTGCCGCGCCCATTCCCGGTCGGTGTCCACACCGTCATTTTCGCAGGTCCGGGGCTTTGTCAGTGGGTGGGTGCACGATGGGGCCATGGCACGGACAGCGCTGGATTCCTTCTCGCCCGCGACGCGCGGCTGGTTCACGGGGGCTTTCACCGCGCCCACCGCGGCGCAGGAGGGCGCCTGGAGGGCGATCGCGGAGGGTTCGGATGTGCTGGTCGTCGCGCCGACCGGCTCCGGCAAGACGCTCGCCGCCTTTCTCGCCGCGCTGGACCGGCTGGCGGCGGAGCCCGCTCCCGCGGAGAGCAAGAAGCGTTGCAGGGTGCTGTACGTGTCGCCGCTGAAGGCGCTGGCGGTGGACGTGGAGCGCAATCTGCGTTCGCCGTTGACCGGGATCCGTCAGGAGTCGGTGCGGCTGGGGTTGCCCGAGCCGGAGGTCCGGGTCGGTATCCGTTCCGGTGACACGCCGCCCGCGGAGCGTCGTGCGTTGGTGACGCGGCCGCCGGACATTTTGATCACGACGCCCGAGTCGCTGTTCCTGATGCTGACGTCCGCGGCGCGTGAGGCGCTTGCGGGTGTCGAGACGGTGATCCTGGACGAGGTGCACGCGGTGGCGGGCACCAAGCGGGGGGCCCATCTGGCGCTGTCCCTTGAGCGGTTGGACGAGTTGTTGCCGAGGCCGGCGCGGCGGATCGGCCTGTCGGCGACGGTGCGTCCGGTGGATGAGGTGGCGCGTTATCTGTCCCCGCAGCGCAAGGTGGAGATCGTGCAGCCGCCGTCCGCCAAGGAGTTCGACCTGTCGGTGGTGGTGCCGGTGGAGGACTTGGGCGAGTTGGGGGGCTCGCCTGCGGCGGATGCGCAGGAGGGTGGGGAGAAGCCGTCGATCTGGCCTCATGTCGAGGAGCGCATCGTCGATTTGGTGCAGGCGCACCGTTCGACGATCGTGTTCGCCAACTCGCGCCGTCTCGCGGAGCGTCTGTGCAACCGGCTCAACGAGATCGCGTACGAGCGTGCCATGGGCACGCCGCTTCCGGAGGCGCACGCGCCGGCGGATCTGATGGGGGGGTCGGGTGCGGCGGTGGGTGCGCCCGCGCTGCTCGCCAAGGCGCACCACGGGTCGGTCTCCAAGGAGCAGCGGGCGGTCGTGGAGGAGGATCTGAAGGCGGGGCGGATCCCGGCGGTGGTGGCGACCTCCAGTCTTGAACTGGGCATCGACATGGGCGCGGTGGATCTGGTGGTGCAGGTGGAGTCGCCGCCGTCCGTGGCGTCGGGTTTGCAGCGGGTGGGGCGGGCGGGTCACCAGGTGGGGGCGGTCTCCACCGGGGTGGTGTTCCCGAAGTACCGGGGCGATCTGGTGCAGTCGGCGGTGGTGACGGAGCGGATGCGCAGTGGGGAGATCGAGTCGCTGCGCGTTCCGTCGAATCCGCTGGACGTGCTGGCGCAGCAGCTGGTCGCGATGACGGCGCTGGACACCTGGCAGGTGGACGATCTGTTGGCGCTGGTGCGGCGGGCCGCGCCGTTTGCCGCGCTTCCGGAGTCGGCGTTCACGGCGGTCCTTGACATGCTGGCGGGCCGCTATCCCTCGGACGCGTTCGCGGAGTTGCGGCCAAGGGTGGTGTGGGACCGGGTGGGTGGCACGGTCACGGGCCGTCCGGGCGCCCAGCGGCTGGCCGTGACGTCGGGCGGCACGATTCCCGACCGGGGCCTGTTCGGGGTCTTCCTCGCGGGGAGCGACCCGAAGAAGGGCGGCGGCCGGGTCGGTGAGCTGGATGAGGAGATGGTGTACGAGTCGCGGGTGGGTGACGTCTTCACGCTGGGCACCACTTCGTGGCGCATCGAGGACATCACGCGGGACCGTGTCCTGGTGTCGCCGGCGCCGGGGGTGCCGGGGCGGCTGCCGTTCTGGAAGGGTGACCAGCTGGGCCGTCCGCTCGAACTGGGCCGTGCGCTGGGCGCGTTCCTGCGCGAGGTGGGCTCGATGGAAGCCGACGACGCCCGGCTGCGTCTGTCGCACGCGGGTCTTGATGCGTGGGCCGCGGACAATGTGATCGGCTATCTCGACGAGCAGCGCCGCGCCTGCGGTCACATTCCCGACGACCGTACGATCGTCGTCGAGCGTTTCCGGGACGAGCTCGGCGACTGGCGCGTGGTCATCCACTCCCCCTTCGGCGCGCAGGTGCACGCTCCGTGGGCTTTGGCGCTGGGGGCCCGCCTGGCCGAGCGGTACGGGATGGACGCGCAGGTGATGCATGCCGACGACGGCATCGTGCTGCGGCTGCCCGACGCCGACATGATGGGTCTCGACCTCCTCGATCAGGATCCCGCGCACCTCGATGCGACGTATGACAGCGAGCAGGCTCCGGTGGGGGCGGCGGACGCGGTCTTCGACAAGGGGGAGATCGAGCAGATCGTCACCGATCAGGTCGGCAGTTCCGCGTTGTTCGCGTCCCGGTTCCGCGAGTGTGCGGCGCGGGCGCTGCTGCTGCCGCGGCGCAGCCCGGGCAAGCGCACCCCGTTGTGGCAGCAGCGGCAGCGGGCGGCGCAACTGCTCCAGGTGGCGAGCGAGTTCGGGTCGTTTCCGATCGTTTTGGAGGCGGTGCGTGAGTGTCTCCAGGATGTTTTCGACGTGCCGGGTCTGACGGAGCTGATGGGGGATCTCGAAGCGCGCCGGGTGCGGCTGGTCGAGGTCACCACACCGGAGCCGTCGCCGTTCGCGCGTTCTCTTCTGTTCGGCTATGTCGCGCAGTTCCTGTACGAGGGTGATTCGCCGCTCGCCGAGCGGCGTGCCGCCGCGCTCTCCTTGGATTCTCGTCTGCTGTCGGAGCTTCTTGGCCAGGCGGAGCTGCGGGAACTGCTCGACGCGGATGTTCTGGGCGAGTTGGAGCAGGAGCTCCAGTGGCTGACCGAGGAGCGCCGCATCAAGGACGGTGAGGGGGTCGCCGATCTGCTGCGGGTCCTCGGGCCGCTCACGGGCGCCGAGTTGGCGGCCCGTGGCGCCGAGCCCGGCTGGGCGCCCGAGCTGGAGGCCGCGCGGCGCGCCCTGCGGGTCCGGATCGCCGGCACCGAGCACTGGGCGGCGATCGAGGACGCGGGGCGGCTGCGGGACGCGCTCGGCACGGCGCTGCCGGTCGGTGTGCCGGAGGCGTTCACCGAGCCGGTGAAGGATCCCCTCGGTGATCTGCTGTCCCGTTTCGCGCGCACGCACGGTCCGTTCACGTCGGCCACCGCCGCGGCCCGGTTCGGCCTGGGCACGGCGGTCACGGACGGGGCGCTGCACCGTCTGGCGGCGTCGGGTCG
This sequence comes from Streptomyces sp. NPDC048416, assembly GCF_043200435.1. Classification (NCBI taxonomy): domain Bacteria; kingdom Bacillati; phylum Actinomycetota; class Actinomycetes; order Kitasatosporales; family Streptomycetaceae; genus Streptomyces; species Streptomyces sp. NPDC048416. The sequence continues at coordinate 22,057 of NZ_JBICXU010000005.1, read as the reverse complement.
CATCGTGCAGGGCGAGTTCCATCCGGCGGGCATCGGCCAGGAGTGGTGCGATGCGACGATCCTGCGCAGGCTGCGGCGCCGCTCGCTCGCGGCGCTGCGCCAGGAGCTGGAGCCGGTGCCGCCCGCCGCGCTCGCCACGTTCCTGCCGCCGTGGCAGCATCTCGGCGCCGGCGCGCTGCGGGGCATCGACGGGCTTGCGCGCGCGGTGGAGCAGTTGCAGGGCGCCGCCGTGCCGGCTTCCGCGCTGGAAAAGCTGATCCTGCCGTCGCGGGTGTCCAACTACAGCACGGCGCTTCTGGACGAGCTGACCACCACCGGCGAGGTCGTGTGGGCGGGCGCGGGCGCCCTGGCGGGCAAGGACGGCTGGGTGTCGTTGTACTTGGCGGACGCGGCCCCGCTGCTCCTGCCGCCGCCGCATCCGCTAGAGCTGACCGCGCTCCACGAGTCGGTGCTCGCGGCGCTGGCTCCGGGCTACGGCCTGTTCTTCCGTCAGCTCGCCGACCAGGTCCGCGCCACCACGCATCCCGAGGCGAGCGACCCCCAGCTGGCCGACGCGCTGTGGGATTTGGCGTGGTCGGGCCGGCTCACCAACGACACGCTGGCTCCGCTGCGTTCCGTGCTGGGTTCGGGGCGCACCGCGGGGTCGACGGCTCACCGCGCCAAGCGGCCCGTCCCGCGCGGCCGTTACGGCACCCTGGCCTCCGCCGCCCGGGTGGCGTCGCGCACCGGGCCTCCGACGGTGTCGGGTCGCTGGTCGCTGCTTCCGCCCCGCGAGCCCGATCCGACCCACCGCGCCCATGCCCTGGCGCGCACTCTTTTGGACCGGCACGGTGTGGTCACCCGGGGCGCGGTGCAGGCGGAGGGTGTGGAGGGCGGCTTCTCCGCGACGTACCGCATCCTCGCCGCGTTCGAGGACAGCGGGCAGGCGCGGCGGGGCTATGTGGTCGAGGGGCTTGGCGCGGCCCAGTTCGCGATGGACGGTGCGGTGGACCGGCTGAGGGCTGCCGCCACCGCCCGGGACCGGGGCAGTGATGCGCACACCGCGCCGCAGGCGATCGTCCTGGCGGCCGCGGACCCGGCGAACGCCTACGGTGCGGCGTTGCCCTGGCCCGAGCCGCCGGGCGGGGCCGGGCACAAGCCGGGCCGCAAGGCGGGTTCCATGGTCGTGCTGGTCGACGGCGAGCTCGTGCTGTATTTGGAGCGCGGCGGCAAGTCGCTGCTGGCCTGGGCGGGCGAGCCGGACGATCCGGCGTTGGCGGCCGCCGCGGGCTCCTTGGCGGGGGCGGCGCGGGCCGGGCGGCTCGGCACCGTCACCGTGGAGCGGGCCAACGGGGACCCCGCGCTGACCTCGCCCATCGCCCGCGTCCTGGAGGCGGCCGGTTTCGTCGCGACCCCGAAGGGGCTGCGCCTGAGACCCTGATGGGGCGGGACAGCGAGCCCGGGGCGCCCGTTCCCGGCACAATGGAGCCCATGCCCGAAGGTGACACCGTCTACCAGGCCGCGCGGCGGCTGCACACGGCGCTGGCCGGGCAGGTCCTGACGCGGTGCGATCTGCGGGTGCCGCGGTTCGCGACGGCGGATCTGACCGGGCGGTCCGTGCTGGATGTGACCCCGCGCGGCAAGCACCTGCTGACCCGGATCGAGGGTGGTCTGACCCTGCACTCCCATCTGCGGATGGACGGGTCGTGGCGGATCTTCACGCCTGGTGAGCGCTGGAGCGGGGGTCCCGCCCACCAGATCCGGGCGATCCTCGGGAACACCGGGCACACGGCGGTCGGCTACCGGCTGCCCGTGGTGGAGCTGCTGCGTACACAGGACGAAGCCAAGGCGGTCGGTCATCTGGGGCCGGATCTGCTCGGCCCCGACTGGGACGCGGAGCTCGCCCTGCGCAACCTGCTCAGGGAGCCCGCCCGGTCGCTGGGGGACGCTCTGCTCGACCAGCGCAATCTGGCGGGCGTCGGCAATGTCTTCAAGTCGGAGATCTGCTTCGCGCTGCGGGTCGTGCCCTGGCTCGCGGTGGGTGAATTCCCCCGCCCCGAGCGTCTGGTGGCCACCGCCAAGCAGCTTCTGGAGGCCAACAAGGACCGGCCGGTCCGTCAGGCGTACGTGTACGGCCGGGCGGGCCGGCCGTGCCCGCGCTGCCGCACGCCCATCCGCACCGCCATGCAGCGCGACCCGTCGGGCCGTGAGCGGCCGACCTACTGGTGCCCCAAGTGCCAGCCCGCGCCCGCCCTTTGAGGCTCCGGGCCCGTGTGGGCCGCACCCCGCACGGTTATTGACGGGCCGTCAGGTCCGGTCGTACCGTCCCGGCATGGCCCTCACGGCGTACGACCTGAGCGACCGCACGGCTTTCGTCACGGGCGCCGCGAGCGGGATCGGCCGGGCAAGCGCCGTGCTCCTCGCCGAGGCCGGGGCCGGTGTGCACTGCGCGGACCGTGACGAGGCGGGCCTCGCCGAGACCGTGGCGCTGATCGCCAAGGCGGGCGGCGCCGCCCATGCGCACGTGCTCGACGTCGCGGACCGCGCCCAGGTCGAGGCGGCGATGGCGGCCGCAGGGCCGGTCCATGTGCTGGCCGCGATCGCGGGTGTCATGCACACAAGTCCGGTCCTGGAAACCGAGGACACCGACCTGGACCGGGTGCTCTCGGTCAACTTCAAGGGCGTGCTCCACGCCTGCCGGGCAGCGGCCCGCACCATGATCGCGCACGGTGTGCGGGGCTCCCTCATCACGATGGCCTCGGGGGCCGTGGACGCCGCACGGCCGGGCCTGTTCTGCTACGGCGTCTCCAAGGCTGCCGTGGTGCAGCTCACCAGGACGCTCGCCACGGAGCTCGGCCCGCACGGCATCCGCGTCAACGCCGTCGCTCCCGGCTGGGTGCGCACCGCCATGACCGATCAGCACGCCGCCGGGCAGCAGGAGCGCATCGAGGCGATGATGCTGCGGCTTTCCCCGCTCGGGCGGCTCGGCGCACCCGAGGACGTCGCGCAGGCCGTGCTGTATCTCGCGGCGGACGCGTCGGCGTTCACGACGGGCCAGATCCTGCGTCCGAACGGCGGCGTCTCGATGTCCTGGTAGCGCTCGATGCCCTGGTGGGGCGGGGGCGCGCGGCCGGCACGGCCGCCACATGGACCGGCAGCAGGCTCAGGCCCCAGCCGCCCACCACCGTCGCGCCCTCGACGAACCCCGTCTGGCCCGGCACCAGCACCAGCCGCAGCACGGCCCACCACCACAGGGCCGCGACCACGAGCGCGGGCACCCACCGCACCGCCGTCGTCATGCCCGCCACCGTCATGGGTCGCCTCCTCGGGCCGACGTTAGAGGGCCGGGTGCCCCGTCGGCAGGGCGCACCGGGTGCGGGCCCGGCGCGCTCCCCGTCCCCCGCTCCTCGTCGCGGTCGTCCCTTGGGCCCGTGTGCGGCGCGCCCGCGCACGGCGGCGCGCAGCCGCGTCCGCCACGGGTTCAGACGGTTTCCGCCTGGAACATCCACGCGTGCTTCTCCAGGTCGGCGGTGAGGCCGATGAGGATGTCCTGGGTGATCGGGTCGGGGTCGTCGGTCGCCGCGATGCGTTCGCGCATCCGGCCGATGACCACGCCGAGCGCGTCCACCAGGACCTTCACCGCGTCGGTGTCCTTGATCCAGCCCTCCGGGACGGTGCCGATCGCGCTGGACCGGGCGACCGTGCCGGCTCGGCCGTCCGGGCTGACGCCGATGGCGGAGGCCCGTTCGGCCACGGTGTCCGAGTGCTGCCGGGCGGTGGTGACGACCTCGTCGAGCTGGAGGTGTACGGACCTGAAGCGGGGGCCGACCACGTTCCAGTGGACCTGCTTGGCGACCAGGGAGAGGTCCACGAGGTCCACCAGTGCGCCCTGCAGAGCGTCGCCGACCACCTTGAGGTCGGATTCGGACAGCGGGCTCTTGATGTAGGACATGCATTCCTCCACTCGGACGGAACGTCCTCCACCCGCACCAGGAGGGAACACCCGTACGGAATATGCGGACGTATGCGCGATCTCCTACCACCCTGCCACAGAAGCCCCGAATCGGGCGCGGCGGGACAAGGCTGAGCCCCGGCCGGTCACTGGGTGACCGGCCGGGGCTCAGTACAAGCCTGTGCGCGCCTGGGTATCAGGCCGCGACGACGTCCACCGCTTCCGCGGGCGCCTTGATCGTCACCCGCTCCGTCGGCACACCAGTCACCGACGTCACGGAGATCGAATTGAGCATCGGACGTACCGGCGCACGCACCGGCATCGGATCACTCGCTGCCGCAGACGCAGCGAGCTCGGCCAGTGCCAGCTCGTCGCTCACTTCCCGCATGAGCTCGGACATCCGTACGTCAAGCGCGTCGCAGATGGCGGAGAGCAGTTCGGAGGATGCCTCCTTCTGCCCCCGCTCCACCTCGGAGAGATAGCCGAGTGAGACTCGGGCGGACGAGGAGACTTCGCGCAGAGTACGGCCCTGGCGCTGGCGCTGCCGACGCAGCACGTCACCCAGCAGGCGACGGAGCAGAATCATCGGTGGCTCCCTCCTCGGACCGCGTAGCCGCATCCTTCTCGCCCCACCGTACCGCCTCGCGCCGCGGCCGTGCGGGGAGCGATGTCGTGTTCACTCAGGGCTGCAAACATCAAATCCCCCCGTTCCGTTCCGTATCCTGTGCCCGCTCGCCCTTGCGGAGTTCACTGGAGAGCAGTTCGAGCACGCTGCGTACACTCTCTCTACGGATTTCCGCCCGGTCACCGTTCAACCGCAAAGCGACTGTTTTCTTCGCCCCGGCGGGGCCAACGGCCGAAACGTATACCGTCCCGACCGGCCGGCCGTCCTGCGGTTCGGGTCCGGCCACGCCCGTGGTCGCGATCCCCCAGCTCGCTCCGAGCGCCTTGCGCACCCCGGCCGCCATCTGCACCGCGACCTCGGAATCGACCGCTCCGCGCTCGGCGAGGAGGGCCCCGTCCACGCCCAGGACGTCCCGCTTGAGCTCGGTCGCGTACGCCGTCACGGAGCCCCGGAAGGCCCGCGAGGCACCGGGCACCGAGGTCAGTTCCGCCGCCACGAGGCCGCCCGTCAGGGACTCCGCCACCGCGAGCGTGTGGCCACGCTCCGTGAGCAGGCGCAGGACCCGGGCCGCCTCGCTCACGACGCGGGTCCCCCGGCGGCGCGTTGCGCGGCGAGCCCCTGGCGCCTCAGCACGATCGCCTGGCGCACGTAGTCGAGCCCCGTGACCACCGTGAGCACCACGGCGAGCGCCATCACCCAGAACCGCAGGGTCGCCAGCGGGCCCGTCAGGGCCAGGACGTACATGCCGGTCGCGGTGCCCTGCGCGAGGGTCTTGAGCTTGCCGCCCCGGCTGGCCGGAATCACCCCGTGCCTGATGACCCAGAAACGCATCAGTGTGATGCCGAGTTCCCGGAACAGGATGACCGCGGTGACCCACCACGGCAGGTCGCCGAGGAGCGAGAGGCAGATCAGCGCGGCTCCCATGATCGCCTTGTCGGCGATGGGGTCGGCGATCTTCCCGAAGTCGGTGACCAGGTTGTAGGTGCGCGCCAGATGCCCGTCGAAGATGTCGGTGATCATGGCGACGGCGAAGGCCGCCCAGGCCCACGCCCGCATCGCCGGGTCGTACCCGCCGTCGGCGAGCAGCAGCATGACGAAGCCCGGCACGAGGACCAGCCGGATCATGGTGAGGATGTTGGCGATGTTCCAGAGGCTGGCCTGATTGACGGCCGCAGCACCCAGCTTGCCGCCGGGCGCCGGCGCCCGGCCGGTACCGCCCGCCGTCGACGCCGGGACTCCGGTCATCTGCCCGCCTCCTCAACCCCGTCAAGCACCTCGACCACGAGGTCGACACCTTCGCTGGCGACGACCTTGGCCTCGACGATACGGCCGGGCGCAAGTCCCGCGCTCTCGGTGAAGATCACCTGGCCGTCGGTCTCGGGCGCCTGGTGCTCGGCGCGGCCGATGGCCCCGTCCTCGTCGTCGATGCTCTCCACCAGGACGCGCACCGTGTCGCCGATGCGCTCCTCGGCGCGCTGCGCGGTCAGTTCCTCGGCCAGGCGCGACAGGTGGGCCAGCCGCTCGGCGATGGTGTCGGCGTCCAGCTTGTCCGCGTAGCCGACCGCTTCGGTGCCTTCCTCGTCGGAGTAGCCGAAGACGCCGATGGCGTCGAGGCGGGCCGCGGTGAGGAAGCGTTCCAGCTCCTTGAAGTCCTCCTCGGTCTCGCCGGGGAAGCCGACGATGAAGTTGGAGCGGACACCGGCGGTGGGGGCCTTGGCGCGGATCGTGTCGAGCAGTTCCAAAAACCGCTCGGTGTCGCCGAAGCGGCGCATCGCGCGCAGCACGCCGGGCGCCGAGTGCTGGAAGGAGAGGTCGAAGTACGGCACGACCTTGTCGGTCGAGGTGAGGACGTCGATGAGGCCGGGCCGCATCTCGGCGGGCTGGAGGTAGCTGACCCGCACCCGCTCGATGCCGTCGACCTCGGCGAGCTCGGGAAGCAGCGTCTCAAGGAGCCGGATGTCGCCCAGGTCCTTGCCGTAGGAGGTGTTGTTCTCGGAGACCAGCATGACCTCCTTGACGCCCTGCTCGGCCAGCCAGCGCGTCTCGCCGAGCACGTCGCTGGGGCGGCGCGAGATGAACGAGCCGCGGAAGGAGGGGATCGCGCAGAACGAGCAGCGGCGGTCGCAGCCGGAGGCCAGCTTCACGGAGGCGACCGGGCTGGTGTCGAGGCGGCGGCGCAGCGGGGCGCGCGGCCCGGAGGCGGGCGCGAGACCGTCGGGAAGGTCCTCGGGGGCGGGGGCGCCCTCCTGGGCGTGGCCGGGCAGCGCCACGTCGGGGGCGGCCTGCCGCTCGGCGGGGCTGATGGGCAGCAGCTTGCGCCGGTCGCGCGGGGTGTGGGCCTCCACGCTGCCGCCGCTGAGGATGGTCTGGAGGCGGTTGGAGATGTCGGCGTAGTCGTCGAAACCGAGCACACCGTCGGCTTCGGGGAGCGCTTCGGCGAGATCCTTGCCGTAGCGCTCGGCCATGCAGCCGACCGCGACGACGGCCTGGGTCCTGCCGTGGTCCTTCAGATCGTTGGCTTCGAGGAGGGCGTCGACGGAGTCCTTCTTGGCTGCTTCGACGAATCCACAGGTGTTGACGACGGCGACGTCCGCGTCCGATGCGTCCTCGACGAGCTCCCAGCCGTCCGCTGCCAAGCGGCCTGCGAGCTCCTCCGAGTCCACCTCGTTACGGGCGCAGCCAAGAGTGACAAGGGCGACGGTGCGGCGTTCGGGCATGGACTCAAGACTACTTTGTCCTGGCCCACGCCCCCGCCGCGAGGGTCGTGGGCCCTCGCGGGCCGTCGTGGGCCGCGGGCTCGGCCCGGGCTCGGCCCCCGGCTCAGCCGACCTGCGGGTCGCCCTTGGTGTAGCTCAGGCGCTCGACCTGGCCGTCGTCGAACTTGCTGTCGATCTTCTTGCCGTTGACGTAGAGCTCGATCGCGCCCGCGTTGCCGAGGATCAGGTCGACCTTCTGGGCGTCCTGGAAGGTCTGGGCCTCGCCCTTTTGGAGCAGGCCGTCGAAGAGCATCTTGCCGTTGTGGTCCTTGGCCGAGATCCAGCTCTTGTCGTTGACCGCGGTGACCTTGACGGTGACCTTGTCGGCGGGGACCGCGGCGATCGCGCTGTCGGAGGGGGTGGGGGTCGGCTTCGGGGCGGGCTTGGACGGGGTGGCGCTCGCGGCGGGTGCGCTGGGTTTCTGCTGGGCGGGGCCTTCGGCCACGGACGCGTGACCCTTGCCCTTGTCGCCGCCGCCGAACATCGTGAAGCCGACGAAGCCGACGACCACGACGATCGCGGCCACCATGGCGGCGGTCCAGTTGGGCCGGCGGGGATCGGCGCGGATCCGCTCCGCGTCGAACAGGGGGGCGGCGGGCGTGGGCTCGGGCCTGCCGCCATGATCGTCGTCGTACTGGGCGACCAGCGGGGCGGGATCGAGGCCGACGGCCTGGGCGAACGTACGGATGTGTCCGCGCGCGTACACATCGCCGCCGCACCGCGAGAAGTCGTCCTGTTCGATCGCGTGCACGATGGGGATGCGCACCCGCGTGGAGGAACTGACCTCGTCGACCGTCAGTCCTGCGGCGATCCGGGCCTGCTGAAGTGCACGACCGATGGATGGCCCGTCGTTTTCGATCGAAGGCCGGTCGTCTTCGGGAGAGTTGCCGATGGACACGGGGGCGCCTTTCGAGCGTGAGCCACCTGCTGGGTGTTCAGTCTAGGGGGGGTGGGAAAGCGTGGGGCAACCGGGAGCACGGACTTTGTACGCCATCGGTATGGCCGGCGCCCCCGGACAGCGGGCCGCCGGCCCCATGTGCTTCCACGTCTCCCTCAACTTGACGTACGGCCAAGGGAAACGGTTGCTCGGTCATCCCGTACGAGTGCTGTTTGGTCCGGTCGGCCGTCGGCCGACCGGACCTGTCCGCCACCAGTACCCCGTGTGGGCCCTGACCACACTCAGGGGGTTTCCCCCCGGATCACTGCGAGCACTCCGTCGAGTTCGTCCGGCTTGACCAGGACGTCGCGGGCCTTGGAGCCCTCGCTGGGGCCGACGATGTTGCGCGACTCCATCAGGTCCATCAGCCGGCCCGCCTTGGCGAAGCCGACCCTCAGCTTGCGCTGGAGCATCGACGTCGAGCCGAACTGGGTGGACACGACCAGCTCGGCCGCCTGGCACAGCAGGTCCAGGTCGTCGCCGATCTCCTCGTCGATCTCCTTCTTCTGCTTGGTGCCGACGGTGACGTCGTCGCGGAAGACCGGGGCCATCTGGTCCTTGCAGTGCTGGACCACGGCCTGGATCTCGTCCTCGGTGACGAAGGCGCCCTGGAGGCGGGTCGGCTTGTTCGCGCCCATCGGCAGGAACAGGCCGTCGCCCTTGCCGATCAGTTTCTCGGCGCCCGGCTGGTCGAGGATGACCCGGCTGTCGGCGAGCGAGGAGGTGGCGAACGCGAGCCGCGAGGGCACGTTCGCCTTGATCAGGCCGGTGACGACGTCGACGGAGGGCCGCTGGGTGGCGAGCACCAGGTGGATGCCGGCGGCGCGGGCCAGCTGGGTGATGCGCACGATCGCGTCCTCCACGTCGCGCGGCGCGACCATCATCAGGTCGGCGAGCTCGTCGACGATGACCAGGAGGTACGGATACGGCGTCAGCTCGCGCTCGCTGCCTTCGGGCAGTTTCACCTTGCCGCGCCGGATCGCCTCGTTGAAGTCGTCGATGTGGCGGAAGCCGAACGCCGCGAGGTCGTCGTAGCGCAGATCCATCTCGCGCACGACCCACTGGAGCGCTTCGGCGGCCCGCTTGGGGTTGGTGATGATCGGCGTGATGAGGTGCGGGATGCCCTCGTACGCCGTCAGCTCCACCCGCTTGGGGTCGACGAGCACCATGCGGACGTCCTCGGGGGTGGCGCGCACCATTACCGAGGTGATGAGGCAGTTGATGCAGGAGGACTTTCCGGAACCGGTGGCTCCGGCGACCAGGACGTGCGGCATCTTGGCGAGGTTGGCCATGACGTAGCCGCCCTCGACGTCCTTGCCGAGCGCCACCAGCATCGGATGGTCGTCCTCGGCGGCGTCCGCGAGGCGCAGCACGTCCCCGAGGTTGACCATCTCGCGGTCGGTGTTGGGGATCTCGATGCCGACCGCGGACTTTCCGGGGATGGGCGAGATGATCCGCACGTCGGGGCTGGCCACCGCGTAGGCGATGTTCTTGGCGAGGGCGGTGATCCGTTCGACCTTCACGGCCGGGCCGAGTTCGATCTCGTACCGGGTGACCGTCGGGCCCCGGGTGAAGCCGGTGACGTTGGCGTCGACCTTGAACTCCATGAAGACGTTCTGGAGGGAGGCGACGACGGCGTCGTTGGCGGCGCTGCGGGTCTTGCCGGGGCCGCCCTTCTCCAGGAGGTCGAGCGAGGGCAGCGCGTAGGTGATGTCCCCGGCGAGCTGGAGCTGTTCGGCGCGCGGCGGCAGCGGCTCGGTGCTCTCGCGCGGCGGCTTCGTCAGGTCGGGTACGACGGGGGGCGCGCCCGGTGTGGCCTTCGGCGCCGCCGGTGCCTTGGTCTCGGCGGCCCGGGCGGTCGGCAGCGGGGTGGCCTGCTCCTTGTCGCGCTCGGTGGAGACGCCCTGGGTGAGGTCGGCGACCACCGGCGAGGGGGGCAGCCCGTTCATGACGGCGCCGTCGAGAGCGGCGGCCGCCGCGGCGGCCACGTCGACGGGGTCGAGCCCGTTCTCGAACGCCGGCTGCACGGAGCCGCGCCGGGGCCCGCGGCGCCGCGAAAACGCCTGCTCCTCGGCGCGCTCGGAGCCGTGCTCGGGGTCGTGCTCGACGGGGAGGGCGGCGCGGCGCCGGGTGCGGGGGGCGGGCTCAGCCTCGCGCCACTCGTCGTCGTACAGCTCCTCGTCGGCGAGTTCGCCGGGCAGCGGTTCGAGGACGCCGAGCCGCACGCAGAGCAGCCGCAGCCGCTGCGGGATGGCGTTGACCGGTGTCGCGGTGACCACGAGCAGTCCGAAGACGGTGAGCAGCACGAGCATCGGCACGGCGAGGACGTCGCCGAGGGTGAATTCGAGGGGCTTGGAGGAGGCCCAGCCGATCAGGCCGCCGGCGTCCTGCATGGCGTCGGTGCCGGCGCCGCGGCCGGGTGAGCCGCACGCGATGTGGACCTGGCCGAGGATGCCGAGGACGAGCGCGGACAGGCCGATGACGATGCGCCCGTTGGCCTCGGGTTTCTCCGGATAGAGGATGAGCCGGATCGCGATGGCGCCGAGCAGCAGGGGCACCACCACGTCGAGCCGGCCGAACGCGCCGGTGACCAGCATCTGTACGAGGTCACCGACCGGACCGCGCAGGTTCGACCAGGTGCCGGCGGCGACGATCAGCGCGATGCCGAGCAGCAGCAGGGCGACGCCGTCCTTGCGGTGGGCGGGGTCGAGTCCCTTGGCGCCGCGTCCTATGCCGCGGAACACCGCGCCGACGCCGTGGGCCGCGCCGAGCCAGATGGCGCGCACGAGCCGGTAGAGCCCGCCGGTCGGGGACGGGGCGGTCTTCGGGGCAGGCCTGGGGGCCGCCGCCTTCCTGGCGGGCGGCCTCTTGGCGGCGGTCTTCTTCGCGGGCGCCTTGGGGGCCGCGGCTTTCTTCGCGGGCGCGGCTTTCTTCGCCGGGGTACGGCCGGTGCGCTTCGCGGTGCCCGCCGTGCCCTGGGAACCCTTGCCGGACGTACGTGAGGCCATGGTGCTGAGGTTACCTGGGTCGGCGTCGGTGGACACGTGTGCCTACGGCTTCACCCGTCCGTGTCGTACGCCCCCACGGTTCCTGACGCCGCGTCAGCGGGACGCGGCGTCAGGTCCGTCGGTGCTCAGTTCTGCGTCGGTGCTCAGTTCTGCGAAGGGAGCGCGGTGGCGCCGCCGGTTCCGGGCTCCAGCGCGTCCAGGGCCCGCCGCAGCCCGGTGAGCTTGCGCTCCAGGTGGGCGGCCGTGGCGACCGCCGCGGCATCGGCGGATTCGTCGTCGAGCTGCTTGGAGAGCGCTTCGGCCTGCTCCTCAACTGCCGCGAGCCGTGCGGACAGTTCGGCCAGCAGCCCGGCCGACTCCCTGGCGGCGCCGCCCTGGGCGCCGCCCTCCAACTGGAGCCGCAGCAGGGAGGCCTGCTCGCGCAGCTGGCAGTTCTTCATGTACAGCTCGACGAAGACCGACACCTTGGCGCGCAGCACCCAGGGGTCGAACGGCTTCGAGATGTAGTCCACGGCACCCGCCGCGTAGCCCCGGAAGGTGTGATGGGGGCCGTGGTTGATGGCCGTGAGGAAGATGATCGGGATGTCCCGTGTCCGTTCACGCCTCTTGATGTGCGCGGCGGTCTCGAACCCGTCCATTCCGGGCATCTGAACGTCCAGCAGAATGACCGCGAAATCGTCCGTAAGCAGCGCTTTGAGCGCTTCCTCCCCTGACGATGCCCGCACCAGTGTCTGATCGAGCGCAGAGAGGATGGCCTCCAGCGCCAGCAGATTCTCCGGCCGGTCATCGACCAGGAGGATCTTGGCCTTCTGTACCATGGCCCGCCCTCCTCGCCCCGGCAGTGCACCGGGCGCCGCCCCAGGGGACGACTCCCTTGCGTCGCCCGTCCTTGTGCCGGTCATGGTAGCCGCACCCCGCCTGTCGCCACACCCTGTCACTGCGATGTCACTGTGCACGTAGCAGAAACGTAGGGGGAGACCAGAAGGTTCCCCGAATACCGCTGCCTCACACGCCTTCGGCCACCGTCAGTCAGCGCCCCTCGGCCATCGACCGGGCCGTGCAGGTCGGAGCCGGGCCCGATCCGGGCCGGTCCGGCCCCGATCCGGTTCGGACCTGCACGCGCCGGGGCCGGCACGGGCCCGGACCGGCACGCGCCCGGACCGGGCGCCTTCGCCTCGGCCCAGGCCCGGTCCGGGTCGGCTCCGCGCTCACTTCCCCCGCATCCACTGCTCCATCACGGAGAGCAGGTGGTCGGGGTCGACCGGCTTCGTCACGTAGTCGGAGGCGCCGGACTCGATGGCCTTCTCGCGGTCCCCCTTCATCGCCTTCGCGGTGAGCGCCACGATCGGCAGACCGGCGAACTGCGGCATCCTGCGAATCGCCGACGTCGTCGCGTACCCGTCCATCTCGGGCATCATGATGTCCATCAGGACGACCGCGGTGTCCTCGTGCTGTTCGAGCACTTCGATGCCCTCCCGCCCGTTCTCCGCGTACAGCACCGAAAGCCCGTGCTGCTCAAGGACGCTGGTGAGCGCGAAGACGTTGCGTACGTCGTCGTCGACGATCAAAACCTTCTCTCCTGCGAAGTGGAAGGTCCGCGCGGGCGTCCGTTCCGGCTCGCCCGCCCAGCCCTCGCCGGCGCCGGCCTCCTGGCCCGACATCGCGGCTTCCTGACGGCCTGCCGCTTCCAGTGCCTTGCGGCGCCGCCGGAACAGCCCGGCCGTCCCGGGCTGGGACACGTCGGGATCGGCCTGCCGGCCGCCGTTGTGCTGCGCGGGATCGAAGGGCCCGGACGCGCCGATGGCGAGGCCCGTCGTCCCGTCGAGCTGGCCGGGGGCGAGCTGCGGGTAGCCCTGCGGAGGCAACTCGCTGAGGTGCAGCGGGAGGTAGAGCGTGAACGTGGAGCCGCGCCCCGGTTCGCTCGCCGCGTGGATCTCGCCGCCGAGCAGCCGCGCGATCTCGCGGCTGATGGACAGGCCGAGGCCGGTCCCTCCGTACTTGCGGCTGGTGGTGCCGTCCGCCTGCTTGAACGCCTCGAAGATGACGCGCATCTTGCCGGCCGCGATCCCGATGCCGGTGTCGGTGACCGAGAACGCGATCAGGCCGGCGTCCGCGTCACGCAGCGAGCCCGCCTCGAGCAGCTGCTCGCGGATGGCGTGCGGCACGTCGGAGCCGGCCGGGCGGATGACGAGTTCGACGGCGCCGCTGTCGGTGAACTTCACCGCGTTGGACAACAGGTTGCGCAGCACCTGGAGCAGGCGCTGCTCGTCGGTGTGCAGCGTCGCGGGCAGCTCGGGCGAGACCCGTACCGAGAAGTCGAGGCCCTTCTCCGCGGTCAGCGGGCGGAAGGTGGCCTCCACGTAGTCGACGAGCTGGACCAGCGCGATCCGGGTCGGCGAGACATCCATCTTGCCGGCCTCGACCTTGGAGAGGTCGAGGATGTCGTTGATCAGCTGGAGCAGGTCGGAGCCCGCGCCGTGGATCGTCTCGGCGAACTCGACCTGCTTGGGCGAGAGGTTGCCCTCGGCGTTGTCGGCGAGCAACTTCGCGAGGATCAGCAGGGAGTTGAGCGGCGTGCGCAGCTCGTGCGACATGTTGGCCAGGAACTCCGACTTGTAGCGCATGGAGACGGCGAGTTGTTCGGCGCGCTCCTCCAGGACCTGCCGGGCCTCTTCGATCTCGGTGTTCTTCACTTCGATGTCGCGGTTCTGCTGGGCCAGCAGCTCGGCCTTCTCCTCCAGTTCGGCATTGGAGGCCTGGAGCGCGCTCTGGCGGTTCTCCAACTCGGCCGAGCGCTCGCGCAGTTGCTCGGTGAGCTCCTGCGACTGCTTGAGCAGCACCTCGGTCTTGGAGTTGACGGAGATGGTGTTGACGCTCGTCGCGATCATCTCGGCGATCTGGTTGAGGAAGTCCTTCTGGATGTGCGTGAACGGCTGGAACGAGGCCAGTTCGATCACGCCGAGCACCTTGCCCTCGAAGAGCACCGGCAGCACGATCACATGCGCGGGCGGCGCCTCGCCGAGGCCGGAGGAGATCCGCAGATAGCCCGGCGGCACGTTCTCCACCAGGATGGTCCGCTTCTCCTCGGCGGCCGTGCCGATCAGCGTCTCGCCGGGACGGAAGGAAGTCGGCATGGAGCCGGCGGAGTATCCGTAACTCCCGCGCATCCGCAGCTCGTACGAGCCGTCGCCCTCGGCGCTGACCTCGGACGCGCCGCCCGTCGGCATGGCGAGGAAGAACGCGCCGTGCTGCGCGGAGACGACCGGCGTCAGCTCGGTCATGATCAGCGAGGCGACGTCGTCGAGGTCGCGGCGGCCCTGCATGAGGCCGGAGATACGGGCGAGGTTGCCCTTGAGCCAGTCCTGCTCCTTGTTGGCGACGGTCGTGTCGCGCAGGTTGGCGATCATGGTGTTGATGTTGTCCTGGAGGGCCTGGATCTCGCCCGCCGCGTCCACGTCGATCTTCAGGTTGAGGTCGCCGCGCGTCACCGCGGTGGCGACGGCGGCGATCGCGCGGACCTGCCGGGTCAGGTTCCCGGCCATCTCGTTCACCGATTCGGTGAGGTCGCGCCAGGTCCCGTCCACGTCACGGACCCGGGCGTGGCCGCCCAGCTGGCCCTCGGTGCCGACCTCGCGGGCGACGCGGGTGACTTCCTGGCCGAACGAGGACAGCTGGTCGACCATCGTGTTGATGGTGTTCTTCAGCTCCTGGATCTCGCCCCGCGCGTCGATGTCGATCTTCTTGGTGAGGTCGCCCTGCGCGATGGCGGTGGTGACGGTGGCGATCTGGCGGACCTGGCCGGTGAGGTTGTCGGCCATGGAGTTCACCGACTCGGTGAGGTCCTTCCAGGTGCCCGAGACACCGGGCACGCGGGCCTGGCCGCCCAGGATGCCGTCGGTGCCCACCTCACGGGCCACCTTGGTGACCTGCTCGGCGAACGAGGACAGCGTCGTCACCATGGTGTTGACGGTGTCGGCGAGCTCGGCGACCTCGCCGCGCGCCTCGACCGTCACCTTCTTGGTGAGGTCTCCGTTGGCGACGGCCGCCGAGACCCGGGAGATGTTGCGCACCTGGGTCGTCAGGTTGGCGGCCATCAGGTTGACGTTGTCGCTGAGGTCCTTCCAGATGCCGGTGACCCCGCGCACCCGGGCCTGCCCGCCGAGGATGCCCTCGGTGCCGACCTCGCGGGCCACGCGCGTGACCTCGTCGGCGAAGTTGGACAGCTGGTCGACCATCGTGTTGACGGTCGTGACCAGCTCAAGGATCTCGCCCTTGGAGTCGACGGTGATCTTCTTGGAGAGGTCGCCCTCGGCGACCGCCGTCGTCACCTCGGCGATGTTGCGCACCTGGGACGTCAGGTTGTTGGCCATGAAGTTGACGGACTGGGTGAGGTCCTTCCAGGTGCCGGAGACACCCTGCACCTCGGCCTGGCCGCCCAGGATGCCCTCGGTGCCCACCTCGCGGGCCACCCGCGTGACCTGCTCCGCGAAGTTGGAGAGCTGGTCGACCATCGTGTTCAGGGTGTTCTTGAGCTCCAGGATCTCGCCCCGGGCGTCCACGTCGATCTTCTGCGAGAGATCACCCCGGGCCACCGCCGTGGCGACCTGGGCGATGTTGCGGACCTGGGCCGTGAGGTTGCCGGCCATGCCGTTCACGGAGTCGGTCAGGTCGCGCCAGACACCCGCGACGCCGGGCACCTGCGCCTGGCCGCCGAGCCGTCCGTCGGTGCCCACCTCGCGGGCGACGCGGGTGACCTGCTCGGCGAAGGCGGAGAGCTGGTCGACCATCGTGTTGATGGTGTTCTTCAGCTCCAGCATCTCGCCCCGGGCGTCCACGTCGATCTTCTGCGAGAGATCACCCCGGGCCACCGCCGTGGTCACCTGGGCGATCTGACGCACCTGTGACGTCAGGTTGCCCGCCATGAAGTTGACGGAGTCGGTGAGTTCCTTCCAGGTGCCGGAGACGCCGTCGACACGGGCCTGCCCGCCGAGGCGGCCCTCGGTGCCCACGTCCCGCGCCATCCGTGTGACCTGGTCGGCGAAGTTGGACAGCTGCGCCACCATCGTGTTGACGGTGTTCTTCAGCTCCAGCATCTCGCCCGCGACATCGACGGTGACCTTCTGCGAGAGGTCGCCGTTGGCGACCGCCGTGGTCACCTGGGCGATGTCGCGGACCTGCCCGGTGAGGTTGCGGAACGCGGTGTTGACGGAATCCGTCAGGTCCTTCCACGTCCCGGCCGCGCCCGGCACCTCCGCCTGCCCGCCGAGCCGGCCCTCGATGCCGACCTCGCGGGCCACCCGGGTCACCTCGGAGCCGAACGACTGGAGCTGGTCGACCATCGTGTTGACGGTGTTCTTCAGCTCCAGCATCTCGCCGGCCACGTCGACGGTGACCTTCTGGCTCATGTCACCGCTGGCGACCGCCGTGGTCACCTGCGCGATGTCCCGTACCTGCGTCGTCAGGTTGCGGAAGACGGTGTTGACGGAATCCGTCAGGTCCTTCCACGTCCCGGCCGCGCCGGGCACCTGCGCCTGCCCGCCGAGCAGCCCCTCGGCGCCGACCTCGTTGGCGACCCGGGTGACCTCGTCCGCGAACGTGCGCAGCGTCTCGGTCATCTGGTTGATGGTCTCCGCCAGCTGCGCGACCTCGCCGCGCGCGTTGACCGTGACCTTCTGCGAGAGGTCGCCGCTGGCCACGGCCGTGGTGACCTGGGCGATCCCGCGCACCTGGGCCGTCAGGTTCGTCGCCATCACGTTGACGGAGTCGGTGAGGTCCTTCCACACCCCGGCCACGCCCGGCACCTGCGCCTGCCCGCCCAGCTCGCCCTCGGTGCCCACCTCGCGGGCGACGCGGGTCACCTCGGAGGAGAAGGAGGACAGCTGGTCGACCATCGTGTTGACGGTGTTCTTCAGCTGAAGCATCTCGCCGGCCACGTGCACCGTGACCTTGCGCGACAGATCGCCCTTGGCGACGGCGGTCGTGACGAGAGCAATGTCACGTACCTGGGCCGTCAGCCGGTACGCCATCGTGTTGACCGAATCCGTCAGATCCTTCCAGGAACCTGACATTCCGCGCACCTGGGCCTGGCCGCCCAGCTTGCCCTCGGTGCCCACTTCGAGAGCCACCCGCGTCACCTCGTCGGTGAAGGTGGAGAGCTGGTCGACCAGGTTGTTGACGGTTCGCCCGACCTTGAGGAATTCGCCGCGCAGCGGCCGCTCGGCGCCGTCGCTGCCGTGCGACCGCAGGTCCATCCGCTGTTCCAGGTCACCCTCGGTCACCGCGGAGAGCACCCGCCCGACCTCCGAGACCGGTCGCGCCAGATCGTCCACCAGCGCGTTGGACGCGTCGATCGCGGCCGCCCAGGAGCCCTCGCAGGCCCCGTTCTCCAGGCGCTCGGTCAGCTTCCCCTCGCGCCCCACCATCCTGCGTACCCGGGCGATCTCCCCGGTCAGATGCAGATTGCGGTCCGCGACCTCGTTCAAGACGGCGGCGATCTCCGCCATCACCCCGTCACCGGAGACCGTCAGGCGCTTGCGGAAGTTTCCGTCCCGCATCGACGCGAGCGCGGCGAGCAGCCGTTGCAGCGCCGCCGTGTCCACCTCGGTCGTTCCGCCGCTCCCCCGCTGCTTGCTGTTCCGGGCCTGTTGAGTCCGGGGCTGATCGTCTTTCGCGCGCGTGCTTACGCCCCGCGCTGCTGCGCCAGACTCCACCGTGTCCCTCCCGCAGGGGTTGACCGCACCCGGGCTGTCTCCGGAAGCATGCCCAGTGTTTCACCATGGCCGAACCAGGCCATAACAGTTCGGCAGCTTCGCATATCCGTCCCCGCCCACGGAGGGCGGAAACACTGGTGACCGGCATCCGCTCGGACCGTGAAGGTAAGTAACCTGGCTTCCGGCTGTCCAGCCACCCCGGTCCGCCCGGCGAGGGGGCGGTTCGTACCCTATGCCCGGAAAAGCATGGGGGAGGGCGGCACGGAGGACGGCCACGGGACACCGGAGGGGGCGCGCCGCATGGGACTGTTGGTCCCCGGGGGGCACGTACCGGAGCCCCGGCAAGGAAATCCGGGCGTCGAGACGCGTACGAGGAGTTCTGTGATCACCGCGCAGGCGGCAGCCAGCTTCGACCCTGTCGGGCGGTCGGTCGCGACCGCCCGCGCCTTCGTCCGGGACACCCTCCAGGGCTGGGGGTACGCGGACGTCGTGGACGACGCCGTGGTCCTCACCAGCGAGCTCGTCACCAACGCGGTGGTCCACGCCGGCACCAAGGCGGACGTCCTGTGTCTGCGCTCCGAGGACGGCGTACGCGTAGAAGTGGCCGACCGCTACCCCGAACGTGAGGTTCCGCTCCTGGGCTCCCCCGCCGACATCGCGGGGCCCGACCGGGAGAGCGGCCGCGGCCTGCTGCTCTGCGCCGCCCTCGCCTCCCGCTGGGGCGTCGAGTACACCCCGACCAGAAAGAACGTCTGGTTCCAACTCGACCTGCCCAACCGGCCGGTGGGCACCCGCTCGGCCGGCCCGGCGCTGCCGACCGCGCTGCTCCCCGTCACTGACGGCCGGGTCCGTGTCGCGGTCGTGCAGATCGACCGGGCCGGCGCGGTCCGCGCCTGGAACGAGGACGCCGAGGAACTGTTCGGCTATCGAGCCGAGCAGGTCACCGGCAAGGCACTCACCGACTTCGCGGCCTGGCCGCACACCCCCGGCACCTCCACCGGCATCGTCGAAGCCCTCCAACTCTCGCGCTGGGAAGGCACGTACGGGATAAGGGGCGCCGACGGCCGCGTGGTCCCGGTGTACGCCTCGCACCTGCGGGTCCGCGACACCGAGGGCGAGCCCTCCACGGTCTGTCTGCTGGTACGCGACGACGAGCGGGCGGTGCTCCAGACTCCAGCCCGCCAGCCCGCCACCGACCCGGCCGTCCTCGGCGAGAGCCGCAGCGTCGACCCGTTCGAGGTCTTCATCGGCTCCCCCGCCCCCGACGACCTCGACGGGCTGCTCCAGCGCACCGTGGAGCGCGCCCGCGACATGCTCGACGGCGACTCCGCCTTCCTGCTGCTCGCCACCGACGACGAGACCGAGCTGGAGGTCCGGGCCACCACCGGTCTCCCCTCCGCCCGCCAGCGCTTCGCCCGCGTCCCCGTCGAGGCCGGCACGGGCCGGTACGGCTCGGCCCGCATGCCCGCCGTCCACGAGGACCTGGCGGCCGTGCCCGGCGCCGTACCGCTCCTCGACGCCACCGGCATGCGCTCGGTCGTCACCGTCCCGCTCAAGGTCGAGGGCCGCCTCACCGGATCCCTCGGCGTCGCCGCCGAATCACCGGGCCGCTATTCCAACGAGGAGGCCCTGCGTCTCCAGTTCGCCGCCGACCGCATCGCGCTCGCCGTCGAATCGGCCCGCCTGGGCGAGCTGGAACGCCTGCGCAGGGGCTCGCTGAGCTTCCTCGTCGAGGCCTCCGACCTCCTGGCCGGCACCCTGGACCGCGATCAGACGCTGGCCCTCATGGCGCAGATGACCGTGCCCACCCTCGCCACGTGGTGCGCCGTGTACACGATCGCCGACCAGTCGTCCGACCCGTATCTCTCCTACGTCCTGCACGAGGACGAGGAACGCATCGACGGCCTCAAGGCACTCCTCTCCAAGATCAGCCCGCCGGAGCCGGTGCCCACGCCGGGCGCCCGCGTCTGGGCCGCCCCCGGCGAGGCGGCGCACCAGGCGGCGCTGCGCGTCTCGATGCGCGACATGGGCCGCTCAGGCAGCCCGCACACCGGCGGCGGCCTCGGCACCACGCTGTCGACCGCAGCCGCGGTGGGCGGCGAAACCGTCGTGCTGCCCCTGGTCGCCCGCAACCGCGTCATCGGCATGCTGACACTCGGCAAGCCGTCGGACGACCACTTCCGCCAGGAGATCCTGGAACTCGCCGAGGACCTTTCTCGCCGGGCCGCGCTCGCCCTGGACAACGCCCGCCTGTACTCCGAGCGCATGGCCATCAGCCGTTCACTGCAACGCTCCCTGCTCCCGCCGGGCCTCCCGCAGATCCCCGGCGTCGAGGTCGAGGTCATCTACCGCGCGGCCGGCGAGGGCAACGAGGTGGGCGGCGACTTCTACGACCTGTTCCCCATCCGGGACGGCGCCTACGGCTTCGCCATCGGCGACGTCTGCGGTACGGGACCGGAGGCCGCCGCGGTCACCGGCCTCGCCCGGCACGCCCTGCGTCTGCTCGCCCGCGAGGGCTTCGGCGGCCCCGCGGTCCTGGAGCGGCTGAACGCGGCGATCCTCGACGAGGGCGCCCGCAGCCGCTTCCTGACGCTCCTCTACGGCGAGTTGTGGCCCCAGGAGGACGGCAGCGCGATCCTGAAGGTCGTGTGCGCCGGGCACCCGCTGCCGTTGCGGCTGCGCCAGGACGGCACAGTCGAGCCGGCGGCGGACCCGCAGCCCCTGCTCGGTGTGATGGACGACCTGGAGCTGTACGAGCAGACCATCACCCTCGACCCGGGCGATGTCCTGCTGTGCGTCACCGACGGCATCACCGAGCGCCGCGAGGGCACGCGCATGCTGGGCGACGACGGCCTCACCGATGTCCTCGCCACGTGTACGGGACTGACGGCGGGCGCGGTCGCGGCCCGTGTGCTGCGCGCGGTCGAGCGTTTCGCGGCCGAACCGGCCTCCGACGACATGGCGATCCTGACGATGCGCATCCCGGAAGAGGCCAAGCGATAACGGGGAGTGGATACGCGAAAGGCCCCGCCCAATGGGCGGGGCCTTTCGGTGTTCTGAGCCCCCATGCGGAATCGAACCGCAGACCTTCTCCTTACCATGGAGACGCTCTACCGACTGAGCTATAGGGGCCTGTTGTTGTTTCGGGGTTTCCCCCTCGCCAACGAGATAAAGCATACCCCGAATCAGACGGTGTTCCGAACCACGGTCACAGGTGCCGGTCATGCGGGTTGCAGCAACCCGCCCAGCGCGTTGCAGGCCGCCACCATTCTTCTCAACTCCGCCTCGCACAGCCCGTCGAGCGAAGGCAGCGCAAGCGTTTCGTCCGCCGCACGCTCGGTCTCGGCAAGCACCGCCCCCTGCCGCCGGAACTCCCGCGCCCTGTGTACGGGGACGGGTACGGGCACTTCGCAGGCGATCCCGCGCCGCCGCAACAGGCGCGCGAACGCGTCCCGGTCGGGCCGCCCGTTGCCGGGCACACGCACGACGTACCGCAGATAGCGGTGGCCTTCGGCCGGCGCGGGCGTCTTGACCCCGATGAGCCGACGGTCCAAGTACCGTGCCCGTTCCCTCCGTTGGGCGACATCTCCACCAAGGCCCTCGCGGTCTTCCGCCTCCAGGAGCAACACCCCGTGGCCTGCGGCCAGTTCGGCGAACCGCGCGTTCTCGGCCGGGTATCCGAAGCGCCGTACGAGTACGACGGCGGCGGTTTTGGCGGTGGTGACCGCACGTACGGCCTCGGGGGCCAGGCAGTAGGTCAGCGGGTCGATGTCCGCGAACACCGGGGCCGCCCCGACGGCCACGACGTCCCGGGCCAGTACACCGGTGTCGTAGGCCGGCACGATCACTTCGTCGCCGGGCGCGACACCGGCCGACTTGAGCGCTCCTGTCATCCCCATGGCAGCGCATTCTGCTCGTGCCACATGAACACCAGGTGAGCGGACACAAAAAAACGCTGGCCCCCGAACCGAAGTTCAGGGACCAGCGTTGAAGATTTGTTCGGCGGCGTCCTACTCTCCCACAGGGTCCCCCCTGCAGTACCATCGGCGCTGAAAGGCTTAGCTTCCGGGTTCGGAATGTAACCGGGCGT